>NZ_JAILXP010000087.1 GCF_020740895.1 Streptomyces sp. UNOB3_S3
CCCAACTGCCGCTCAACCCACGGGACATCACAGCGGTCCTCGTGAGTGTCCACCGTCCCGTACGAGAGGCAGGGAAGATGAGCGCACGGTCCATACGCAGAGCACTGACCGGGTTCGTGGTGGCCGCGACGGCCGCCGGCGCCCTCACCGCCACGGCCCCGGCGGCCTCGGCCGCGCCCGCCGCGGGGCACGGCCACCGCGCGACCCAGGATGTGATGGACGCCGAGGTCAAGGCGGGCGTACCCGGCGTCCTCGGACAGGCCCGGGAGAGGTTTCCGGACAAGATCGCCACCTGGAACGGGTCCTCCGGCGTCGCCGACGTCGACACCCGTCGCCCCCGGCTCCCCGAGGACCGGTTCCGGATCGGCAGCATCAGCAAGGTCTTCGCCTCGGTCGTCCTCCTCCAGCTGGAGGCCGAGGGCAGGCTGAGCCTCGACGACACCGTGGAGAGCAGGCTGCCCGGCGTCCTGCGCGGCAAGGGCGGCCACGACGGCGGCCATGTCACCATCCGCCAGCTGCTCAACCACAGCAGCGGGATCTACAACTACACGGAGGACGACGGCTTCCGGAAGTACCTCTCCACGGAGTTCATGGAGCGCCGCTTCGAGACCCGCACCCCGCGCGACCTCGTGGACGTGGCCCTGCGCCACGAGCCCTACTTCGCGCCGGGCACCGACTTCCACTACTCCAACACCAACTACATCCTCGCCGGGATGATCATCGAGAAGGTCACCGGGCGCTCCTACGCCACCGAGGTCACCCAGCGCGTCATCCGCCGCGCCGGACTCCGCTCCACCACCTACCCCGGCACCTCCCTCTCGATGCCCGGCCCGCACGGACGCGGCTACAGCAAGCTCCTCAAGCAGGAGCCGGACGCGAAGGTCTACGACGTCACCGAGCTCAACCCCTCCTGGGGCGGGGCGGCCGGCGCGATCATCTCCACCACCGGCGACCTCAACCGCTTCTACGACCTGCTGCTGGGCGGCAAGCTCCTGCCCGGGAAGCAGCAGCGGGAGCTGCTCACCACCATCCCCATGGGCAAGGACTCGCCGGCCCGCTACGGGCTGGGCATCATGTCGGCCACCCTGTCGTGCGGGGTGACCGTCTGGAGCCACAGCGGCGGCATCCACGGCTCCACCTCCCTGGTCGTCTCCGACGAGAAGGGCGGCCACACCGCCGCGTTCAACTACAACGGCGACTGGCACGCCGACCTGGTCTCCCTGGTCCAGGCCGAGTACTGCGGCGCGGCCAAGCCCGCCGGCGCCGAGCGCGACACCCTGAACAAGCTCACCGCGCTGCGCTGACGCGCGCCGGTACAACGCCCCCGCCGCTCCGGATCTCCGGCGCGGGCCGGGGCCGGTGAGGTGTAATACGAGCGGACCGTGCCCGGTTCCCCGGACACGGTCCGCCTTCTCAGCTTTCCCGACGGAAGGAGCGGCCGTGGAACGACCCGACCGGGAGCGGGAGGAGTCGGCGGCCCGGCAGGCGGCCGCGCAGCTCACCGCGCAGGGAGTCCACGGCGTCGCCCTCGCCTGGGTGGACAACGCGGGCATCTCCCGCGTCAAGACCGTCCCCACGGGCCGGCTCGCCCACGCCGCCCGCTGGGGCGTGGGCATGTCGCCCTGCTTCGACGTCTACCTCGTCGACGACTCCAGCGTCACCAGCCCCCACATCGGCGGCCCCGACGGGGACCTGCGGCTCTTCCCCGACCTGGAGCGGCTGACCGTGCTGGCCGCCCGGCCCGGCTGGGCCTGGGCGCCCGCCGACCGTTACGAGCAGCACGGCGGCCCGTACCTCGCCTGCCAGCGGCGGTTCGCGCGCCGGGCGACCGAGGCGGCGGCCGCCCGGGGACTGCGGCTGCGCATGGGGTTCGAGACCGAGTGGGTCGTGGCGCGGGCGGGCGCGGAGGGCCCAGAACCGGCCTACGCCTGCGCCGGGCCGGCCTACGGGATGGCCCGGGTGACCGAGCTGTCCGGCTATCTCGGCGACATCCTCGACGCCCTGGCCGCCCAGCGCGTCGACGTCCTCCAGCTCCACCCCGAGTACTCACCGGGGCAGTTCGAGGTGTCGGTCGCCGCGGCGGACCCGGTGGGCGCGGCCGATCTCGCGATGCTCGTCCGGGAGACGGTCCGGGCCGTGTCCCTGGCCCATGGCCTCGACGCGTTCTTCGGGCCCGCTGTCGTGCCGGACGGCGTGGGCAACGGCGCCCACCTCCACCTCAGCCTCTGGGAGGACGACCGCCCCCTCTGCTCGGGCGGGGACGGCCCGTACGGCATGACGCGGGAGTGCGAGGCGTTCCTCGCCGGGATCCTCGCGGAGCTCCCCGCGCTGCTGGCCCTGGGCGCGCCGTCGCCCGCGAGCTATCTGCGGCTCGCGCCCTCGCGGTGGGCGGGCGCGTACCAGTGCTGGGGCCTGGAGAACCGGGAGGCCGCGCTCCGCTTCATCACGGGCGCCCCGGACGCCCCCGGAGCGGCCAACGCCGAGGTCAAGTGCTTCGACCCGGCCGCCAACCCCTATCTGGCCGTCGGCGGGGTCCTGACCGCCGGGCTGGCCGGCCTGGACGCCGGGCTCGCCCTGCCCCCGCCGGTCAGCGGCGACCCGGCGGCCACGGGCGCCGCGCCGCGCCTGCCCGCCTCGCTGACCGAGGCGGTGGAGCACTTCGAGCGCTCGGGGCTGCTGCGCGACGCGCTCGGCGACGCGCTGTTCGAGGCCGTCGTGGCCGTCCGCAAGGGAGAGGTACGGCTGTTCGAAGGTGTCCCGCCCGAGGAGATCGCGGCGGCGACCCGGGGACGGTACTGAGATGCCCGGCCTCCGGCTGCCCCCGCTGGTCGACCAGCACTGCCACGGCGTGGCGCGCGGCGACCTCACGGACGCCGCCTTCGAGGCGTGGCTCACCGAGTCGGACGCGGCCGCCGCGCCCGGCACCAGCTTCTTCGACACCCAGCTCGGCTTCGCCGTGCGCCGCTGGTGCCCTCCCCTGCTGGACCTGGAGCCGCACGCCCCGCCCCGGCGCTATCTCGACCGCCGCCGCGAGCTGGGCGCGGCCGAGGTCACCCGGCGGCTGCTGGGCGCGGCCGGCATCGGCGCGTATGTGGTGGACACCGGGATACCGGGCGATCTGACGACGCCCCAGGAGCTGGCGGCGGCCGGCGGGGGCGTCGCGTGCCATGAGGTCGTCCGCCTGGAGTCGCTGGCGGAGGGGCTGGCCGATCGTGCCGACGGCACCGCCGCCTTCCTGGACGCCCTGGACCGGGCGGTGGCGGACGCGACCCGTACGGCGGTGGGCTTCAAGTCGCTGGCCGCCTACCGGCACGGGCTGGACCTCCCTCCCGAGCGGCCCCGCCCGGCCGAGGTGCGCACGGCCGCCGACCGCTGGCTGGTCACCCGCGCCCCCGGCGACCGGCTGACCGACCCCGTGCTGCTGCGCCATCTGCTGTGGTCGGCCGCCGTCACCGGGCTGCCGCTCCAGATCCACACCGGCTTCGGCGACCCCGACCTGCGGCTGCACCACAGCGACCCGCTGCTGCTCACCGATTTCCTCCGGGCGGTGCGCCCCACCGGCTGCGCGGTGGTCCTGCTGCACTGTTATCCGTACCACCGCGGCGCCGCCTATCTCGCGGCCGTCTTCCCTCACGTCTACGCCGACGTGGGCCTGACCCTCGCCCACACCGGCGCGCGGGCCGGGGCCGTGCTGGCGGAGATGCTGGAGCTGACGCCGTTCGGCAAGCTGATGTTCTCCACGGACGGCTACGGGCTCGCGGAGCTCTACGTCGTGGGCGCGGAGCTCTTCCGGGGGGCGCTCGGCGGGCTGGTGACGGAGTGGGTGCGGGAGGGCTCCTGGCCGGCTGCGGACGCGGAGCGGGTCGCGGCCCTGGTCGCCGCGGACAACGCCCGGCGCCTGTACGGCCTGGACGCTCCCGGAGGACACCCGGGCACGACGGGCTGAACCACCCCGCGGGCCGGCCCGGCCGGCTACGCGCGGGGGGTCACCGGCGTGGTCCTCCTGCGGTAGGCGGCCGTCGGTCCACGGCCGCATCCGGTTCCCGCCATACGGAGAGGACAATTTCGCTACCCTGGGCGGTCGAGCCGCCGACGCGGGGAGGACCCATGACCACCGGACCGTGGAGCATCGAGCGCATTCGCGACGCTCTCGGCAGTCCCGACCTCTCCCAGCGCTTCATCGGCGAGATCGGCCGGGCCCCGGCGCACGAGATGCTGACCGTCTTCGCGAAGTGGCAGGGCATCGCCGAGCGCACGCTCGCCGCCGTCGAGCGCGGCCGGCAGGCGGCGGCCGCCGAGGCGGCGGGCGGCGAGGTCCCGGGCGAGTGGATCGACATCACCCAGAAGGTCCAGGAGGACGCCGCGCTCGTTCGCGCCCACGGCACCCCCTGCGGCTGAGAACCTGGAGCGGTGTACGCGCTCAAGTACGACGCCACGATAGCCGCCGTCTGGGACTCCCTCCCGCCGTCGGTGAGCGCACGGCTCAGCGACGTCCTCGCCTCGGCCTGCACGGACCCGTTCGCCGTGACCGTCCCGTACGGCGAGGACGACGGGATCATGCGGATGCTCGTGCTGGACGAGGTCCTCGTCGTCATCTATCTGGGGCACCAGACGAAGACCCTGCACATCTATCAGATCGACTATCTCGGCTGACCCGGCCGCGCCAGCCCGGCCAGCACCCCGGCGGCCCGGTCGAGCTCCTCCTCGGTGTTGTAGTAGTGCGGGGAGAGCCGCACCAGCGGGTGGACGTCCCGGCCCTCGGTCCGCGCCTGCTCGGGCGAGGTCAGGCTGACATTGATCCCGTGCCGGGTCAGCGCGTCCTTGACCCCGGCCGCGGGCACGCCGGCCACCCGGGCGGTGACGATGGCGCAGCGCTCGCGGCCCTGGTCGTACGTCGTGACGCCCGGCAGCGCGTCGAGCCGCTCCCGCAGCGCCGCGCCCAGGGCGAGGGTCCGTTCGCCGATCGCGGCCGGGCCGAGCTCCAGGGCCTGGCGCACCGCGCTGCCCAGGCCGAGGACGGCCGCGTAGTTCATCTCGAAGGTGGCGAACCGCCCGGCCCCCGCCCGCCAGGTGAAGCCGTCCTTGTCGTCCCAGACGGACGCGGAGAACTCGTTGACATGCGGTTCGAGGTATTCGAGCGCCTCCGGGCGCACCCACAGGAACCCGGTGCCGCGCGGGCCGCGCAGGAATTTGCGGCCGGTGGCGACGAGCATGTCGCAGCCGATCTCCTGGACGTCGACGGGGAACTGGCCGACCGACTGGGTGGCGTCCAGCAGGAACGGCACCCCGGCCCGGCGGGTGATCCGGCCGACGGCCGCGACCGGGTTCACCAGGCCGCCGCCGGTGGGGACGTGGCTGATGCCGACCAGCCGGACGCGTTCGTCGATGAGGTCCTCCAGCGCGGCGGTGTCCAGCTGCCCGTGCTCGTCGTCCGGGACCACGACGATCTCGGCGCCGGTGCGCCGGGCCACCTGGAGATAGGCCAGCATGTTGCTGCCGTACTCGGCGTGCCCGGTCAGGATCCGGTCGCCGGGGCGGAAGGAGAGCGCGTAGAAGGCGGCCTGCCAGGCGTGGGTCGCGTTGTCGAACAGCGCCACCTCCCCGGCCCGTCCGCCGATGAGCTCGGCGGCCGTGGCGGGGACCGCCTCGATGGCGTCGAGCCGCTCGGTCGCGGCCTCGTAGCCGCCGATACGGGCCTCCAGTTCGAGGTGGGCGGTCACGGTCTCCAGGGTCCGGCGGGAGAGCAGGCCGGCGCCGGCGTTGTTCAGGTGGATCCGGTGGGCGCAGCCGGGGGTGCCGGCGCGCAGTGCGGTGATGTCCATGATGTGCGGTCCTCCTGAGGGTTGAGGGTTCGTCCGACCGGTCGACTTCAGCACGGGGGTGGCACCAGTGCCACCCCCGGAACGGATACCAGCAGGATCGATCATGTACCTGCCGTAACGCGAACATCGTTGTCGTCACCGCGATCACGCAGGAGAATTCGATGTCCGCATCCGGTAAGTCCCTTCGTCGCACGGCGTCCGCCCTCTCGGGCGCCGTGGCGGCCGTCCTCGCCGTCACCGCCCTCCCGGCGGCCGCCGCCGAGGCCCATCCCCGGCCGGCCGTGACGGCCGGTCAGTCCGTGCCGTCCCGCTACGCGGACCAGAAGCTCGACTGGCGGCCGTGCGAGGGGGACCCGTCGCTGGAGTGCGCGACGATGGCCGTCCCGCGCGACTGGCACCACCCGGACGCCGGCCCGGACCTCACCATCGCCGTCTCCCGGCACAGGGCGGGCGACCCGGCGAAGCGGCGCGGGGTGCTGATGATGGCCGCGGGCGGGCCGGGCGGCAAGGGGCTGCTGAGGCCGGCGGACTTCGCGAAGTCCTCGCCCTCGGTGGCCGCCGTGTACGACGTGGTCAGCTTCGACCAGCGCGGCGTCGGGCGCAGCACGCACGCCGTGTGCCAGACCAAGGAGGAGTTCCCGTCCTTCATGGCCGGTGACTCCCGGGACCGCTCCCCCGCCGCGGTCCAGGCGGTGCTGGACCGCTCGCGGAAGTTCGTCGACGACTGTCAGGAGCGCAGCGGCGGGCTGCTGCCCTATCTGACCACCGAGCAGACGGTCCGTGACATGGACCTGTACCGCGCGCTGCTCGGGGCGCCCAGGATCTCGTACTACGGCGCCTCGTACGCCACGACGGTCGGCGCCTACTACGCCACGCTCTTCCCCCAGCGCGTCGAGCGGGCCGTGCTGGACAGCAACATCGGCTTCGACAGCACGATGGAGCGGTGGATGACGGGCCAGCCCAAGAGCTTCCAGCGCCGCTTCGACGAGGACTTCCTGCCGTGGCTGGCCAAGTACGACAGCGTCTACCACTACGGGCGCACGGCCGCCGAGGCGAAGGCGAACTGGGAGCGCCGCCGCGCGGCTCTCCACGACAAGCCGCTGACCGTCGGATCGGCCGTCCTCGACCCGAACATGTTCGACGCGGGCACGAGCTCGGCAATCTACAAGGCGTCGAGGGGCTTCCCCGCGCTGGCGGGGGCGCTCGCGGCGCTCGACCACTGGGACAGCGCGACGCCGCAGGAGAAGGGCCTCGTCGAGCAGCTCTTCGGCCAGTACCCCGATCCGGGCTTCTTCGCCGAGTACTTCTCGGTCACCTGCAACGACACCCCGTGGAACCGTGACACCGGCCACTGGATCGCGCGGAGCGCCAAGGACACCGTCGCTCTGCCGCTCCTCGGCGCCCGCGAGCTCACCTACGCCTCCGTGTGCGCGTTCTGGCCGAGGTCGGGCGCGCCCGAGGTGAAGGTGACCGGCGCCGGCCTGCCCGCCACCCTCATGGTCAACTCGACGCACGACCCGGCCACCTACTACGAGGGGGCACTGCGGGCCCACCGTGCGCTGCGCGGCTCGCGCCTGGTCACCGTCACCGGCGACGGCGACCACGGCCAGTACCAGAACGGCAACGCCTGCGTGGACGGCACCGTCGACGCCTACCTGCTCACCGGGGCGCTGCCCGCCCGGGACACCACCTGCGCCGCCAAGCCGCTGCCCGTGCCCGCCGGCGCGGCCGGATAGCGCCACGCCGTATCCGGTCCGGGTGCCCTCTCGTTGAGTCGGCAGGGCGGCGGCAGGAGGCCGGGAGATGCGCATCCAGATCATCACAGCGGGCACGATGGGCTCGGTCGCCCCCTACACCGGTCTCGGTCACCGGCTGTTCGCCGAGGGCCATGACGTGGAGATCGTCACCCACGCGAAGTTCGCGGACGTGGTGGCCTGCTGCGGACTGCGGATGCGCGCGCTGGCGGCGGACCCGTTCGAGGACCTGCTGGACGCCCACGCCCGGCTGCGGGGCGGCCTCCGGTCGCCGCTGGCGGGCCTGCGGTTCGTCCGGTCCACCGAGCGGGCGGCGGTCTCCCTCGTCGACGGGATCCTCGCCGGGGTCGACCTCAAGGCCGACCTGGTCCTGCTGTCGGCCATCACGGCGCCGCTGGGCCGGGTGGTGGCGGACTACCACGCCCTGCCGAGCATGGGCGTCTTCCTCCAGCCCGACACCCCCACCTCCGCGTTCTCCCCGTGCACGACGGCCTGGCGGCCCCCGGGCCACGCCAACCGGCTGCGCGGCCACGCGGCGAACGCGCTGCTGGACGCGGTCTACACCGCCGCCAACCGGGAGCTCCACACCCGGCTCGGGCTGGCCCACCGCGGCACCCACCGGCTGCGCGTGGCGCGGGAGCGCGCCGGGTGGCCCATCTGGCACGGCTTCAGCCCCTCGGTGGTGCCCCGCCCGGCCGACTGGCGGCCCGGGCTGGGCGTGGCGGGCTACTGGTGGCCGCACGAGTGCGCGGACTGGCAGCCCCCGGCGCTGGTCACGGACTTCCTCGCGGCCGGCCCGCCCCCGGTGTTCGTGGGCTTCGGCAGCATGATGCCCGGCGACCCGGGGCGGCTGGCCGAGCTGACCGCCCGGGCGCTGCGCCGGGCGGGGCTGCGGGGGGTGGTGCAGTCCGGCTGGGCCGGGCTGTCCGTGCTCGACGACGACGTGATCACCGTCGGCCCGATCCCGCACGGCTGGCTGATGCCGCGCATGGCGGCCGTGGTGCACCACGCGGGCGCCGGGACGACGGCGGCCGGGCTGCGCGCCGGGGTGCCGGCGGTGCCGGTACCGGTCCTCACCGACCAGCCGTGGTGGGCCGAGCGGCTGACGCGGCTGGGCGTGAGCCCGGGGGTGCTGCCGTTCGCCCGGCTGACCGCCGACCGGCTGGCCGCCGCCCTGCGCCGGGCCACGGGCGAGCCCCGGTTCGCCCGGCGCGCCACCGAACTGGCGGCCCGGCTGGGGCTGGAGGACGGGGCGGGGGCCGTCGCCCGCGCGGTCGCGGAGCGCGGCCGGTGAGCGGCCGGTGAGCGGCCGACTTCCCCGGGGGGACGACGCGCGCCGGCCACCGGGCCGGGCGATCTTCGGACGAGGAGACCCGTGACACCGCACCCGCACCCCACCGGCCTCGCCCTCGGCGCCCCGGAGACCGGGCGGCCGGGCGGCCTGCCCATGCCGCCGCTGGACGCCTGGATGTACCGGGACCAGAACAGCGGGACGATCTGCCTGACCTGGTGCCTCGTCGCCTGGTTCCAGGGCTCGCCGCCGCCCCTTGCGGAGCTGCGCGCAAGGGTCCTGCGCCGGTGGGGGCACCACGAGCGGCTGCGGCTGACGCCCGGTACGCCGGGCACCGCGCCGGACGCGTGGCCGCGGTGGACGCCGGGGCCGGACCTCGACGCCGGGCACCATGTCGTCGCGTCCCCCGCGCCGGACGGGCTGGAGGCCCGGGCCGCCCAGTTGCTCGCCCAGCCCCTCGGCCCGGCCCGGCCGCCGTGGCAGCTCCATCTGCTGCCCACGGACGAGGGCTTCGCCCTGCTGCTGCGCACCCACCACGCCCTGCTGGACGGGGTGTCGGCCATCACGCTGCTGCGCGCCCTGCTCGACGCGCAGGGGCCGGCCGTGCCCGGCCCGCGCGTCCGGCCGGCGCCTGGCCGGACGGACCCGGCCCCGGCCCGCTTCGGGCCGGTCCGCGCGCTGGCGGACCTGCTGCCCCGGGCCCGGCCGCTGCCGTTCCACGGGCCGGTGGACCCCCGGCGGGCGGTGGGCTGGAGCCGGTTGCCGATGGCGGAGGTGAGCACGGCCCGGGACGCCCTGCCCTCGGGACGCGCGTCCGCCAACGCGGTCTTCCTCGCCGCGACGGCCGGCGCGCTGCGCGCGGTGGGCGCCACCGGGCCGCTGCCGTGGCTGCCGGGGGTGTGCGCCATGGTCCCCGTCGACGTGCGTGACGGCGACGGCCCGGCGGTCCTCGGCAACCACTACGCCACGGTCCGCGTCCCGCTCCCCCGGCACGACGACCCCCGGCGGCGGCTGGCGGCCGTGGACGGCTTCACGCGGCGGGCGGAGTTCAAGCGGCGGGCGCGGGCCCAGGCGCTCCTGGTGTCGTCGAGGCCCCGCAAGCACGGGCCGCTGAGCGACGCCCTCGGCCGTTACGCGAACTCCCCCCTGTACTCCTCGCTGCTGTGCAGCAGCGTGGCGACCCACGCGAGCCGTCTCGGCATCGGCCCGGCCCGGCTCGTCGGTGTCGGAGGGCTGCCGCCGCTGGGTCCGGAGCGCGCGCTGGCGGTGACCATGTTCCTCCACGACGCGCACGCGGTGGTGGCCGTGGTCACCGATCACGGCCACCAGGAGCTGGCCGCGCGGCTGCCGTCGCTCATCCGGGAGGAGATCCACGCGATGCGGCCGTGAGCGGCGGACGACCCGTACGATCGGCCGCCCGTTACCACGCCCTGTACGGCATATGGGCAGTAACGTCCCCCCATTGGCCGTCGTTCCTCTGGTGAAGGCCCCCCACGAACGGAGACCGGCCGTGCCGACGCGTACCGCCCTCTTGGAAGAGGTCATCCCGCTCACCCTCGACGGTTACGCGTACAGCGGCCGGGTCGTCCACCAGCCGGACGCCAGAATCGCGCCCATCGTCTTCGTGGGCGGGGCGTTCCAGTACCAGAACGCCTGGGGGCGGCTGGAGCAGGGGTGTCTGGAGGCCGCCAGCGTCATCACGGTGGACCTCCCCGGCTGGGGCGGCGCTGACCGGCTGCCCGCCCGCTTCGGCTTCGACTTCCTCGCGGAGGCGCTGGACCAGCTGCTGACCAAGGTCGCGCCGTACCCGGTGAACGTCTTCGGGGCCTCCTACGGAAGCGCGGTCGCCTATCAGTGGGCCAGGCAGCACCCCGAGCGGGCGGGGCGGATCGCCCTGTTCGGCACGATGTCCCATCTGACGCCCGCCGCGCGCGCCCGGGTGCGCAGAACGCTCGAACTGGCGGACCAGGAGCGGCACGAGGAGTTCGTGCAGTGCGTCCTGGAGGGCATGATGTGCACATCGCCCCGGGTGACCGTCTCCCGGCGGGCCATCGTCGCCCGCTGTCTCACCGGGGCCCTGCGGGACATGTCCGCGGACGACCTGACCAAGTACCGCGACAACTCCCTGCGCCTGCTGGCGAACGCGAAGCTGCCCACGGGCCCCGCGCTGCGGGCGCCGGTGCTGGTGGCCACGGGTGAGCACGATCCGCTGAGCACCCCGGCCCTGAGCCGGGCGGCCGCGGTGCGCTGCGCGGACGCCCGGTTCACCACGTTCAAGGACGCCGACCATCTGTTGCACCTCGAGTGCCCGGCGGCGGTGGTCGACCTGCTGGTCCGCTTCTTCTCCGGCGGCTCCCTGGACGGGCTGGACTACTGCCACCCCATCGAGTACCTGCGGCGGCCGGCGCGGGGTTCGGTCCCCGCGCCGCGCCCGCCCAAGGAGCACTGAACCCCAAGGGCTGAACCCCAAGGGCCGGAATCAGTCCTCGTGGGCGCCCTTGGGGAGCTTCCGGAGCGTCATCCTGGTCTTGGCGCCGAATGCGTAGTCCAGCATTTTCGCGGCGTCCGGATAACGGCCCACGGCGTCGTTGAGAATGACGCCGACGACCGTGCGGCCCTTTTGTGTGGCGGCGAATACCAGGCAGGGCCCGGCGGCCTGTGTCGACCCGGTCTTCACACCGACGACGCCCCGGTAGGAACCGAGGAGTTTATTGGTGTTGTACCAGGTGTAGAGGCGATTCACATTCGTCGCCTTCTGCTGGGTGTTCAGCGACCGGACCACCGAGCCGAGTGCGGCGCTGCGCAGCGCGTGCCGGGCGAGCACGGCGAGGTCGTGCGGGGTGCCGTAGTTCTCGCCGGTGCCGGAGATGCCGTCGAACGAGTCGTAGTGGGTGCCGCGCATGCCCAGTTCGCGGGCCTTGGCGTTCATGGCGGCGACGAACGACCGGGTGCGTTCCTCCTCCGTGTCCCCGCTGCCGAAGGTGTCGGCGAGGGCGTAGGCGGCGTCGCAGCCGGAGGGCAGCATCAGCGCGTAGAGGAGCTGGCGTACGGTCAGTTTGTCGCCGGTGCGCAGGTCGGCGGTGCTGGCGCCGGTCCGGGCCACGTAGTCGCGGTAGGACTGCTTGACCGGGACCTCCCGGCCCAGCTCGCCGGCGTGCTCGTCGAGGACGACCACGGCCGTCATGATCTTGGTGGTGCTGGCCATCTGCCGACGGGTGTCGGCCTCCTTGCTCCACAACGGGCGGCCCGTGCCGCCGTCGAGCAGATAGGCGCCCTTGGCGCCGATTCCCGCCGGTCCGCCCGCCGCCTCGGCGGTGACCGCCGGGAGGGCGAGCGCGACGGCCGCTGCCGACGCGGTCAGCGCCGCTCCCCAGCGGCGCGGCCGTGCGTCGCGTCCCCCATATCGCTGCATAGAGTCTCCAGATTTCCTCACTGGTCGGATCGGGGCGTGCGCATGGTCGCACCCGGTGCCATGGGAGAGGAAATCCATTCACTCTTCAGTGAATACGGTCGGATGATTACCCGACGGTCGAACGTATTTGTCCGAAGAAAAAGGGGGAGTGGCCGTGGCCCGTGCCATGGACACTCCCCCTCCGCGGGGCCGGGAAAACCCGCTCAGGCCGAGCAGACGCCCTTCGCGTGGTCGACCGTCGCGGTCGCCTGCGAGAACTTCCATTCGGGGTCGAGCAGCTCGGTCTCCAGCTGCTTCGCCGCCTCGGGGTTCTCGACGATGTAGCCGAAGTCCTGGAGCCACGAGGGGTAGAGGTTCTTCGAGCCGATGTAGAAGGCGGAGCTGTCCACGGACACCAGCTTGTGGTGGAGGGCGTAGGGGTGGCCCTCGGCCCACTTGGCGCTGTCCGAGCTGCGGAAGGTGGCCAGCTGGAGGTTGGCGCACATGGCGGCCTTCGCCTTCTGCTGATCGCCCGTCACCAGGGCGAGGCGGCCGCGGAGCGTGTCGCTGATCTCGTTGAGGGACTTGATCTGCGAGTAGCCGCCACTGCCGACCGCGCCGCGGTTGGCCGGGTCGCTGACGACGATGCGGACCTTCACACCGGCCGCGAGCTTGGCGGCGAGCTGGTCGTAGAGCCGGATGTCGTAGCGGGCGATGGGCGGGCAGGTGGCGTTGAGGTCCTGCTGGGAGATGACCACGCTGCGCTGGGCGCTGCCCACCAGGGCGCGCAGGGCGCTCTCCTCGGGGTTGACCGTGTCGTAGTCACGGTCGGCGTTGGTCTTGTCCGGCAGGCCGACGACGCACTTGGTGTCCGGGGCGGTCGGCAGCTGGGGCCGGAACGCGGAGGACGGGTCGGAGTCCTTGATGCCGACGCCCAGGCCGCCGACGGCGATCACGGGGACGTTCCCGGTGCGCGCGGCGGGGGCCGGGTTCGCGTCCTTCTCCATCGTGGGCATGCAGTCGCCGCCCGAGGAGGTGAACCAGACGCTGGCGACGTTGCTCTTGTTCCGGCACGTCCACGACCACAGCGTGTCCAGGTAGCGGCCGGCGGAGGTGGCGGCGGGGCCGGTGAGGGCCATGTCCACGTCGGTCACCGGGTGTTCGGTGCCGACGTAGTCGCCCTGCCAGCTGTTGATGCCACCGGCGATGGCCGAGGCGCCGTCCACGACGAGCAGCTTGGAGTGGTTCCAGGAGAAGCTGGTCTTGGACGTCGTCATCGAGGCGACGTTCAGCGTGATGCTGTCGGCCGCCTTGCCGAGCCGGGCCTTGAGGTCGTCCCGGTACTTCGACGGCAGGACGTTGATGTGGTACACCGGCGCGGCGCCGACCAGCACCCGGACCTTCAGCTTGTTCCCGGAGGCGACGGCGGCCTTGAGGCCGGCGGCTATCGCGTCCTGGAACGCGCCGTCGGGGAAGGGCGCGAGGGTGGAGATGTCCACCGTGCGCTTCGCCTGCGAGATGTTCTGCGTCATCCTCGCCAGCAGCCGCTTGGTGCCCGGGCGGTCGGCGCACTTGTCGTCGCCCCAGCAGCCGGGGGTCTGGAGCAGCCAGCCCGCCGGGTCATCGGCGGAGGCGTCGAGCTTGTTGCCCTCGGTGCGTTCCCAGACGTCGCCCTCGAGACCGGGCGAGACCTCGCGCAGCGCCTTCTCCACGGCGTCGAGGTGCGGGGTCGCGGAGGAGGCCGCGAAGGCGGGGGCCGCCGGCAGGGCGGCGAGGGCGACGGCCGAGACCGCCGCGCAGGAGGCAAGACGGTGTAAACGGCTGAGCCGGTGGCGAAGCATTGGTGCGTCCTTCAACAAGTAATGATTCCGTGAACGGAAGGCCAAGAGTTGGCCAACGGAAGATCAACGCGCAGAAACTATCAGCTCTTCGGGCGCGTACATCTCACGTATGACACGCCCTTCGGCCACCAGTCCTCAGAGGTACACCGGACCGCCTCCCGGATGGATTCGTCACCCTGGCCTCTGGCCATAGCTTCGTCACCACTGGTGGGGCCGGGCGATCACGCCCGCCCCGCCCGTGGCGTCACGAAGAGAGGCAGACATGTACGGCAAGGCATTCGCTCCCGAGTACCGGGGCGCGCTCGGCGAGCTCTCCGTCAACTCCTCCCTGGAGGAGGTGCTGAGCCGGGCGGTGGAGCAGCGGCGGCTCGCCGAACTGGCCGGATCCGCACTGGAGTCGGCCCACGCTGGGCTGGCCGTCGCCGAGGCCAGCCGGCGGCTGGGCCGGGTGACCGAGGCCGAGGAGGCATGGAAGGCGAGCTACCGGGCGGCGCGGCGGGCCGGTGACGAGGGCGCCATGGCGTGGGCGGTCTGGAGCGGCGGCACCCTGGCCCGGCAGCGCGGCGAGCTCCGTCTCGCCCGGCGCCGACTGGCCATGGCCGCCGGGCTCGCCGAGCGCGGTGGGGACGTGGTGGCCCGTGGCTACTCGCTCGCGGGACTGGCCGAGACCGGCCGGATCCAGGGCGACTACCGGGCCGTCGCCGAACTGCACGAGCAGTTGCTGGCGGAGGCCCGCAGGCGCGGCGAGGCCCGGCACACGGTGTGGGCGCTGGAGGGCATCGCGCAGATGCACCGCAACACCGGCGCGTACGACAAGGCCCTGGCGATGTTCGAGGAGGCGGCCCTGATAGCGGAGGGCGCCGACGACGCGCGGGGGCACGCCTGGGCGTTGCGCGGCATAGCCGACGTGCTGTCCCTGCGCGGGGAGACGGACCGGGCGCTGGCGCTGCTGTCCCGGGCGGAGACCGCCTGCCGGGAGATGAACCTGGTCAGCGCGCTGGCCTACAACCACAAGATGCGCGGCAACGTGCTCTTCCGGGCGGGCCGGCACGAGGAGGCGCGGGACGTCTACGCCGGTGCCCTGGAGGAGTTCCGGGCCATGTCCGAGCCGCGTGGCGCGGCGCTGGCGACGCTCGGCCTGGTGAAGTCCCGGGCCCGGCTCGGGCGCGACCTGGCGGAGACGGCGGCGGATCTGGAGGAGCTGCGCGGCAGGCTGGGCGGGCTGGGGCTGCTGCACGCCCGGGACATGGTCGACAAGGCGTGCGCGGAGCTCGGGATCGTCCCCGTCCGGGCCGGATCGGAGGGCTGACGTGACGTCCGTCCACACTCCGCTGCCCCCGGTGTCGCCGGACGGGGTGCTCGGCCGCTGCCGGGAGCTCGTCGGCCCGGCCCTGCGGGAGGCGGTGGGCACGCTCCACCCGTGGCCGCGCCGGATGGCCTCGTTCGCGCTCGGCTGGTGCGAGGCCGACGGCACCCCGGGCGCGGGCGGCTCCGGCAAGGGGGTCCGTCAGGCGCTCGCGGTGCTGGGCGCCGAGGCCGTGGGAGCGGCCGGGGACGAGGGCGTGGTGGCGGCGGTGGCGGTCGAGCTGGTGCACACCTTCTCGCTGGTGCACGACGACGTCATGGACGGCGACGAACGGCGGCGCCACCGGGAGAGCGCGTGGCGGGCGTACGGCACCGGGCCCGCGGTGCTGGCCGGGGACGCCCTGTTCGCGCTCGCGGTCGAGACGCTCGCCCGGCACGGGGGCGGGCACGCCGGGGCGGCGGTGGCGCGGCTGGCCGGGGCGCTGCGCGAGCTGGTGCGGGGGCAGGCCGACGACCTGCTCTTCGAGGCCCGGCCCTGGACAGGTCCGGGGGCCGTGCGCCCGGCGGAGTACGAGGCGATGGCGGCGGGCAAGACCGGTTCCCTGCTGGGCTGCGCCCTGACGCTGGGTCCGGTGCTGGCGGGCGCCCCGCCGCTGGTGGTGGAGGCGCTCGGGGAGGCGGGCCGGCACCTGGGGCCGGCCTTCCAGGCCGTGGACGACCTGCTGGGCATCTGGGGCGATCCGGGCACCACGGGCAAGCCGGTCCACAGCGATCTGGCGCGGGGGAAGAAGACCCTCCCGGTGCTGGCCGCGCTGGCGGCGGACGGCCCGGCCGCCCGCGAGCTCGCCGCGCTCCTCGCCCGGGGCGGCCCGCTGGACGCCGGCGCCGCCCGTCGCGCGGCGGGGCTGGTCGAGGAGGCCGGGGGCCGGGACGCCGCGCTGGCGGAGGCCCGGCGCCGGGTGGCGGCGGCCCGGGAATGCCTGTACGGGGTGCCCCTGGCACCCCGTACGGTGGACGAACTCGTCGCGCTCACCGGGTTCCTGGTGGACCGGCGGCTGTGACGGGGCGCGGGCCGCGGACGCGGCCCGCGCTCAGGCGCCGCGCAGGACGACGACGCTGCTGGCGGCCTTGTCGTGGAGGCACTGGCGGTACGGGCTGTCCCAGAGGCACCAGAGGATGTTCAGCAGGCCCAGGAACGGGACGAAGCCCATGAGGTAGCTGCTGAACATCCGCCACAGCGCGCCGCCGTAGGACAGGTTCTGCCCGTCGGAGAGCCGGGCGACACGGATACCGCAGATGCGCTTGCCGAAGGTGGAACCCGACTTCGAGAGCATCAGCGGCTCGTAGAGGGCGAACACCGCGATCATGCCGACGACCATCACGAGGGTCGCGAGGGGGGCCGCGCCGTCGCCGGCCGCCCTGATCACGCCACTGATCACCAGCGGGACGATCATCAGAATGACCACGAAGATGCCGTCGAGGATGCGGGCGCCGAGGCGCGCGCCCTGGCCGGCGAGGGCCTGCGGCGGCGGGCCGCCACCCATCGGGGGCATCGGCGGCGGGTAGTAAGGGGATTGCGGCTGGCCGTAACCGTAGGGGGGCTGCTGGCCGTACGGGGCCTGCCCGTACGGGTTCTGCCCGGCGGCCGGAGGCTGCTGGTAATGACTCACACAACTGATCCAATAGGAGACGCCGCCGATCATACAAATCGGTTTCGGGGGGCCGCGGAAATCGATGCCACATGGTTACGCGAAGACCGGCGCGGATCATCGAATCACCGGACATTGCCATAGCTTTCGATTGCCGCCCATAACGGCCGTGGCACGGCTGTTACACAACAGCGGGAAAACCGGCGGACTCGGATCATACGATCGGACCCTTCTCTTCGCGGGTGCTCCCCCGCGCTCCGTCGTTTCCGCACACCCCCACCCGTCGCCGAGGGGAGATCCGTCGTGTCAGGACGAATAGCGCGTCGCCGGCTCCTCCGCACCGCCGGGTGCGGCCTGATCGCCGGCGCGGGCGCGGCGGGCGCGCTCCAGTGGTCGGCACCGGGGGCTCAACAGGGCGCCGGACGGGGGCATTTCGGCGCACGGCCCGCGAACGACGCTCCCTCGGAGGCGTTCGTCCACATCATGGCGCACGCCGACGACTCGCTGTACTTCATGAACCCTGAGCTGGAACAGTGCCTGCGCGGCACGGCCCCGGTCGTCACGGTCTGCATGACCGGCGGCGAGTCCGACGGACGCAACGCGCTGAGCACCGGCCCCGGCTACGCCGGACTGCCGGAGCGGCGGCCCGACTTCGCCCGGGCCAGGATCAACGGGCTGCGGGAGGCGACCGCGTACATGGTCACCGGCGACTGGCTCAGCCCCTGGCACGTCGAGCCGCTGACGCTCCTGCCGGGATTCCGGGTCGAGTCGCAGACACTCGCCGCCGCGCCCCGGGTCCGTCTGATCCTCATGGAGCTGGTCGAGGCCCGGGCCCTGCGGGCGCCGCGCCGGGACAGCCTGCGGGGGCTGTGGCTGGGCGCGACGCGGGACCTCCCCACGCTCGTCCCCACCGCGAGCCCGGTCGGCCGGGTCTTCCGTTACACCCGGGAGCAGGTCATCGACTCGCTGGCCGCCGTGCTGGAACGCTACCGGCCCACGGTCGTCCGGACCCTCGACCCCAACCCCACGCGCCTGGCGCGGCAGCCGCACTACGCCGGCGCCCCTCCCGTGCTCCAGGGCATCGCCACCTACGACCACCAGGACCACACGGCCTCCGCCCACTTCGCGCAGGCGGCCCTGGCCCGGTACTGGGGGCGGGGGCCCGCACGGCTCACGGCCGTGGACAGCTACCTCGGCTACGAGGTGGCCCTCCTGCCGAACAGCCTCGACGACGCCGCCACCGCCCGCAAGACCGCCGTCCTCGACGTCTACGGCTGGGTCGGGGGCCGGAACTGCGGCGATCCGGCCGGGTGCGGCGACCGCAAGGTCGGCGCGCGCTCGAAGGACACCCGCTGGACGAACAACCTCCGCCACCGCGCCCCCGGCACCCAGCACTGGGTGCGGCCGCTGCCGGGCGGGCGGCTCGCGGCCTTCGCGGTCCTCGGCGGACAGGCGCACTGCTGGACGGAGACCGGGGCGGGCAGCGGCGTCTGGTCCGGGCCGGTGCCCCTCGGCGGCTCCCTGCTGGAGGGCCAGGTGCAGGCCCTGCGGCACGCGGACGGCACGCTGCGGCTGTTCTCCGTGCGCACCGTGCTGCCCGCGCCCGGTGTCCCCCACCGGCGCGAGGTGGTGACGACGGCCCAGACCGGCAGGGTGTCCGCCGGGGCCCCGGCCTTCGGGCCGTGGCTGTCCCTCGGCGCACCGGAGAGGGACCCCTCGGGGTCGCTGGAGATGGGTTATCCGGTCGCGGCGACCGGCCGGGACGGCAGGGTGTTCGTCTTCGTGCGCGACCGGTCGGGCGGGGTGAGCTTCCGTTCCACCGACGGCTCCGGGGAGTGGGGGGCGTGGCGGCCGCTGCCCCCGGGGCCCGGGCGGCCGGTGGTCGTCCAGGACGGCCTGGACGCCGCCGTCGACGGGACGGGCCGCGTCCATGTCGTCGCGGCCGGGCCCCGGACCGTCCACCACTGGCGGTCCGGGGAGCCGGGCGGGACGCCGCGCGCGGCCGGGCCGACCCTGCTCCCGGCCGCGACCGGCCCGTTGAGCCTGGCCGCGCTCCCCGGCGGGGGCATGCGCCTGGCTCTGCGCGAACCCGTCACCTCCCGTGTGGTCGTCGCCGATCTGCGGCCGGGCGGCACCGGCTGGCGCGTCACCGCCCAGTGCGCGCCCATCGGCGGCTACGGCCGGGTGGCGCTGGCGCGGGAGGGCACGGCCACCGTGCTCGCCGCCCGGGACGCCGCCGGGCTGGTGCGGCTGTCCGCCGGCTCCGGGCGCCCGGGCCCCTGGCTCGGCGGGGGCGTGCCCCACCGGGGCACGGCCGCGCTCACCCGGGATGCCCGAGGGCGCACGGTCGCGGTCGTGCTGGGCATGGACGGGCGGCTCGGCAGCGCCCGGATCGGCGGCACGGGAAGCGGTGCCGCCGCCGACTGGGTCACGCACGACGGCCGGGCGCCGGACGACGTGCTGACGTCCTGAGCGAACCGCGCCCCGAAAGGGGCGCGGGGCGGTGTCGATTGCGGCTCCGCCGCGTGGGCGCGACAAGCCTCCACCGGCCCGCGGGTGACCGATCCCGGCGTCCGGCGGAGCGCTCCGTCACTTCGCCTTGATGTCCTGCTGGATGACGCGCTCGACGTTGCGCTCCGCGAGCGCGGTGATGGTCACGAAGGGGTTGACGCCGATGGAGCCGGGGATCAGCGAACCGTCCGTGACATAGAGGTTCTCGGCGCCGGAGACCCGGCCGTAGAGGTCGGTGGCCTTGCCCAGGACGGCGCCGCCGAGGGGGTGGTAGCAGAAGTCGTCGGCGAAGGCCTTGAGGCGGGTGCCGAAGAGGTCGTAGCGGTAGATCGTCCCGTTGGCCTTGTTGACGCGGTCGAAGAGCGACTTGGCGGCGGCGACGGCGGGGGCGTTCTGGTCGCGGGTCCACCGCAGATCCGCCCGGTCGGCGGCGGCGTCGTAGACGAACGTGCCGCGCTCGGGGTTCTTGGTGATCGCCAGATAGAGGCTGACCCAGGTCTCCAGGCCGGCGGGCATCGGGGCGATCTCCGCGAAGACGGGGGCCGTGGGGTTGTTCCAGTCGTCGATGCCCAGGGCGGGGATGGACGACTGCTTGGCGCCGGTGGGGTTCCACATGTGGTTGGCGCGGGCCGTCATGATGTTGCCGTTGGGGCCCCAGCCCTTGCCGATCTCGGCGCTGAGGTCGGGCAGGGCGCCGGTCTCCCGGGCGCGCAGCAGCAGTTCCGTGGAGCCGAGGCTGCCGGCGCCGAGGAAGAGGTAGGTGCAGGAGATCTCCTTGGCCGCCAGCGTCTTGCCGTAGGCGTCCGTCTCCTCGACGCTCAGGACGTACGAGCCGTCGTTCTGCCGCCGGATGGCCTTGACCTTGTGGAGGGTCCGTATGGTGACCTTGCCGGTGCCGAGGGCGGCGGCCAGATAGGTCTTGTCCAGGCTCATCTTGCCGTGGTTGTTGCCGTAGATGACCTCGGTGGCGAGCGCGGACTTCGGCACCTCGCCGGCGGCCTCGCGCCGCATGTAGTCCCAGTCGTAGACGTTGGGCACGAAGGTGGTGCCCAGACCGGCCTTGGCGGCCTGGTCCCGGGAGACGCGGGCGAACTTGTACCACTCGGTGTCCTCGAACCACTTCGTGTCGATGTGGTTGACGCGCAGGGTGGAGTTGGCGCGCGGGAAGTACCGGTCGTACATCTCGGCGGCGTCGACCTGCGGCAGGACCTCCTCGAAGTACGAGCGCTTCGGCGTCACGGCCATGCCGCCGTTGACCAGCGAGCCGCCGCCGACGCCGCGGCCCACGTAGACGGACATCTGGTCGTAGTTGACCCGGTCCAGCACTCCGGCGTACGGGGTGATGTCACGGTTGACCACGTCGAACCAGAGGAACGAGCCGAGCGGTGCCTCGGTGCGCTTCTTGAACCAGCTGGAGCGCTCGTCGGGCTTGAGCATGCCGGTGAAGACCTTGCCGTCCGCGCCCGGCTTGTCCCACTGCTGCCCCATCTCCAGCATCAGGGTCTCCACCCCGGCCTCACCGAGCCGCAGTGCCGCGACGGCGGCGCCGTAACCGGTGCCGATCACGACGGCCGGCACGGACGTCCCGCCGTCCCCGGCCGCCCGGCCGGCGGCCTGCGCCCGGGGTGCCGTGGAGATCGTCGTGGCCCCGCTGAGGGCGGCGGCGCTCAAGGCCGCCATGCCGAGCAGACGACGGCGCGACAGGTGCTGGTTGACTCCCACGTGGATCCTGACCTTTCGGAGGCTGGTGAAACCGCTGATGAATCCGGTACTCAGGCACTCTGCCCAAGGTTCCGCTCAGGAAAGACCTAGAAGAATGACCAGACTTCATCAAGGCACTTGCACTTCTGCATAGAAAACGATCACAAGTATCGCTCTCCCCCGAAGCCGATATGTGTGGGACATATGACTCCTGTACGCTCCCGGCCGTCACCGACTCACCGGAGCGCCCTGTGCAGTTACCCCGGGCCCCAGCCACCGCCCTCCGC
>NZ_JAILXP010000088.1 GCF_020740895.1 Streptomyces sp. UNOB3_S3
GCCGTGAGCCGGACGTGCCCGGCCCCACCCGGGCCTCACGTCCGGGGGTCGGGGCCGGGCACGTCCGGCTCACGGCCGTCCGTACCGGGCCTCGGGTCCGGGTTGTCAGATCGTTGACGCGTCTATCACGAAGCGGTAGCGGACGTCGCTGGCGAGGACCCTGTCGTACGCCTCGTTGATCTGGCCGGCGCTGATCAGCTCGATGTCGGAGGCGATGCCGTGCCCGGCGCAGAAGTCGAGCATCTCCTGGGTCTCGCGGATGCCGCCGATCATCGACCCGGCGAGGGTGCGGCGCTGCCGGAAGAGGGAGCCGGAGACGACCGGCAGCGGGTTCTCGGGGGCGCCGAGCTGGACCATGACGCCGTCGGTGCGCAGCAGGCCCAGGAAGGCGTTGAGGTCCAGGTCCGCCGAGACCGTGTTGAGGATCAGGTCGAAGCTGTTCGCCAGGGCCTCGAACGTGGCCGGGTCGGACGTGGCGTGGTAGTGGTCGGCGCCCAGGCGCAGGCCGTCGTCCTTCTTGCGGAGGGACTGGCTGAGGACGGTGACCTCGGCGCCCATGGCGTGGGCGATCTTCACGGCCATGTGACCCAGGCCGCCCAGACCGACGACGGCGACCTTCTTCCCGGGGCCCGCCTGCCAGTGGGCGAGGGGCGAGTAGACGGTGATGCCCGCGCACAGCAGGGGCGCGGCGGCGTCCAGGGGGAGGCCGTCGGGTACGCGCAGGACGTAGTTCTCGTCGACGACGATGTGCGTCGAGTAGCCGCCCTGGGTGAACTCGCCGTCGTGGCCGGTGGCGGCGTAGGTGCCGACCGGGCCGCTCGCGCCGGTGCAGTACTGCTCGAGTCCGGCCCGGCAGTTGTCGCACTCGCGGCAGGAGTCGACGAAGCAGCCGACGCCGACCCGGTCGCCGGGCGCGTGGCGGGTGACGCCGGCGCCGACCTCGGCGACGACGCCCGCGATCTCGTGGCCGGGCACGATCGGGAAGGTCTCGTGCCCCCATTCGCCGCGCACGGTGTGGATGTCGGAGTGGCAGATGCCGGAGTACTTGATCTCGATCAGGATGTCGTGCTCGCCCAGCGCGCGGCGGGTGACGGTGGTGCGCTCCAGCGGTGCCTTGGGAGCGGGTGCCGCGTACGCGTGGACAGTGGTGTGCGTCATACGGTCGATCATCGGGCCGGTTCTTTTGGGTAACCAGAACTCGGCTGAAAGTACGCTCGCGGTTCCTACCACTGGCAGGGACACCCTTCGTCCGGTCCGCCGCACGCATACTGGTGGGTATGGATCAGCGCACCGAGCTCAGCGAGTTCCTCCGCTCCCGCCGGGCCCGGCTGCGGCCCGAGGACGTCGGGCTGACGCCGTACGGCGGCCGGCGCCGGGTGCCGGGGCTGCGGCGCGAGGAGCTGGCGCAGCTGGCCGGGGTGAGCGTCGCCTATTACACGCGGCTGGAGCAGGGGCACGGGCAGAACGTGTCCGCGGCGGTGCTGGAGGCGATAGCCGACGCCCTGCGGCTCAGCAGGACGGAGCGGGACCACCTCGGCCATCTGGTCAGGCCCGCCCCGAGCCGCCCGCGCACCGCGCGCCCGCAGCGTGTCCGGCCCACCGTGCAGCATCTGCTCGACACGATGGAGGGCGTCCCGGCGTATGTGCTGGGGCGGCGGACGGACGTCATCGCCTGGAACCGGCTGGCCTGCGCGCTGCTCGGCGACTTCCCCGCCGTGCCGCCGCAGCAGCGCAACATGATCCGGCAGCTCTTCCTCGACCCCGCGGCGCGCGAGCTGTACGTGGAGTGGGAGGCCAAGGCGGCCGACCTCGTCGCCTGTCTGCGGCTGGAGGCCGGGCGCTATCCGGACGACCCCAAGTTGGCCTCCCTGGTGGGTGAGCTGTCCGTCAAGAGCGAGGAGTTCCGCCGTCTGTGGGCGGCCCACAATGTGCGGGACAAGGGCCATGGTGTGAAACGGCTGCTGCACCCCGTGGTGGGCGAGCTGACCGTGGCGTGCGAGACGTTCGTCCTGCCCGCCGATCAGGACCAGGTGATGGTGACGTACCACGCCGAGCCCGGCTCGCCGTCCGCCGAGTCGCTGCGGCTGCTGGCCAGTTGGACATTGGACATGGAGACCGTGCCGGGTGGTGCGGAGCCCTCCCTTCCCGCGTCGCGCCCCGGCGCGTAGCGGTCGCGCGCCGGGGCTGTTCCGTGGCCTGCGGGGTCAGGGCAGCTGGGCCCCGGTCGCCTGGAGGGCGGCGGGCACCGGCTGGAAGAACGTCTCACCGCCGGACGAGCAGTCGCCGCTGCCGCCGGAGGTGAGGCCGAGCGCGGTGTCGCCGTCGAAGAGCGCGCCGCCGCTGTCGCCGGGCTCGGCGCAGACATTGGTGCCGATCAGGCCGTCGACCTGGCCCTCCTGGTAGTTGACGGTGACGTTGAGGGCCGTGACCTGGCCCTCGTGGACCTGGGTGGTGCTGCCGCTGCGCTGGACGCGTTCGCCGACGCGCGCCTCGCCGGCCTTGGCGATGTTCTGCTGGCCGCCGTTGTAGAGGTCCACGGAGCTGGGGTGGTCGGCGCTGCCGGTGTAGCGCACGATGGCGTAGTCGTGGCCCGGGAACTCGGCGACCTCGGTGGAGCCGATCGCCCCGCCGCCCTGCGAGTCGGACCAGTCGCCCGACGCCTTGCCGCAGTGCCCGGCGGTCAGGAAGTACGGCTGGCCGTCCTTGGTGACGTTGAACCCCAGCGAGCAGCGCACTCCGCTGCCCCAGATGGCGTCGCCGCCCGCGACGAGCGGGCGGAAGACGCCCGGCGTCCGTTTGATCGTCGCCTTGCCGCCGAGGCCGTCGACGACCTTGCGCACCTGGTCCAGGCGGGCGCCCGTGACGGTGCTGTCGACGGTCACGACGACCTTGTGGAGCTTGGGGTCGACCGCCCAGGCGGTGCCGGGGACGGCGGCGTGGGCGTTCAGTTCCGCTCTGGCGGAGGCCAGTTCGGCGGCGGAGTGGGCGGCGGGGGCCGCCTGGGCGCTCTGGAGGGTGAGGGAGGCAGTGGTCAGGACCACGGCTCCGGCGACGGCCAGGGCGGCGCGGCGCCGGGGTATGCGTGAGTGGTTCAACTCGTCGACCTCCTGCGAGTGGGGGTGTGCCCGTCGCGCGCACCGCGCGTCCGGGCCCGGAGGATTCGTACGGCACAACAGCGACCGCACGTCGCGTGCATGCCAAGAGTTGCCGGATGAGTGTCCCGTCCGGACAAGCCAACGCACAAGAAGGCATCCGGTCGCGCACAACCGCTCAGAAACGCGCACTCGCTCCGACTCCTCCGAGGGAGCGCCGGCCGAGCGTCAGAGGTCATGCGCACGATCGCGCATGACGGGGCACCGCGTACACCCTGTGCGCATAACGGACGGTGAGGGCCGCGACTGTCCGGTAACCGCCGCTCCCCCGCCCGCACTCGCCGCGCGGGGGCCGCTCAGGAGCAGCCGCCACCACCGCAGCTGGAGCTGGAGCAGCTGCTGCTGGACGAGCAGCTGTGGCCGCTCGAACAGCTGTGGCCGCCCGAGTGACCGGAGTGGCCGGAGCTGCCCGAGTCGTTGGAGTCGCTGGATCCGGTGTCGAAGAGGACTCCTCCGCAGGAGGACGCGGACGTCGTGGCAGCCGTGGACGACCAGTAGGAGGACGACGTCGTGGACGAGGACCTACCGGAACGGCCCGTCCGGCTCGTGGTGCCGGTCCTGCGGTTCGTCCGGATCCTGGCCGCCTCCGACAGCTGGGCCCTGAGCTTCTTGTCCGGCGCGCGGAGCCGGCCGTGCACGGCGACGACGCCCGCCGCCCCGGCGGGGTGCGCCCCGGCTGTGGTCCGGCTCCAGGCGGGATCGGCGGTGATCAGCCGGGCGAGACCCTCACCGAAGTCCGTACGGGGATCGCGCGACTTATGGGGGCCGCATGCCACCCGGACCAGGACCCCGGCCAGGGCGAGCGCCAGCAGGGCGAGGCCCATGGCCCGGAAGGCGGCCGGGAAGAGCAGGACGACACCGGCGGCGGCCCCGATGGCCAGCCCCGCCGTCTGCCAGCGGGCCACGCGCCGCCAGCGGTACTGGAAGCCCCGCGGCAGCAGCATGTCCAGCTTCTCCAGGGACCGGCCGATGGCGTGGACGAGGACATCGCGCTGGAGCTCCCGGCGCAGGGCGCGCAGGGTCGTGCTCCAGTCTTCGCCGCACTGCTTGAGCAGGGCGCGTTCCACGGCGTTGTGCGCGGTGGGTTCCACCACCATCACCCTGCCGTTGCGCACGGTGACGCGCTGGTCTGCGTGCATGGCGGTGATGACGGTGTCGGCGACGCGTTCGACGCCGCCCAGGAGGCAGGCCACGCCCAGGACGTCCGGGATGTCCTCGGGCGCGGGCGGGACGTTCCGGCCGCGGGCCTGCCGCCGGACGCGGACCAGCGCGACGGAGGGCACGACGATCAGCGCCGCGCAACACAGCGTCACCATAAGGGCGTACAACATGGGAGATTGCCTTTCGGTCAGCGCGCGGGGCGCAGACGGCGCAGGACGGCGGCCACCCGGCGGCGTACGCGGCCCGGGGCCGGTGCGGCGGCGGGGCCGGTCCGTTCGGCCAGCCACGCGGTGAGCCGCCGGACCCGGTCGGGGTCGGTTACGGCGTCCGTGCGCAGCAGGTGGCGGGCGAAGTCCAGGGCGTCCCGGCGGTAGCCGCCGGTCATGGGGCGGCCCCGGGCGTAGCCGAGGAAGAGGTCGCGGAAGTCGTCGGCGAGGATCTCCGCCGGCTCCGGGGCGATCTTGCGGACGACGCCGAGGCGCTTGGCGAGCAGCGCGCGGCGCTGGACGTCCAGGCGTCCCGGGTCGAAGCCGGGCGGGGGCGGGGCGTCGGCGACGAGCGCGGAGAGCAGGGCGAGCTGGGCCTCGGCGAGCCGGCGCCGGGCGGCGTCGGTGTCCCGGCCGGGGGCCCGCTCGCCGGGGGCGCGCTCGCCGGGTGCCGGCGCGCCGGTGAGCGGGTCAGCCATGGCAGCGGGCCCCACCGGCTATGGCCCGTATCGCGTCGAGCTCGGCGGCGAGCTCGCCGGCCTCGGGGAAGTCGTCGTCGCGCTCCAGCAGGATGCCGGGCGGGGCGACGCGGTCGCAGAGCTCGGCGAGGACGTCCAGCACGGGCCGGGTGACGGGGTGGGCGTGGCTGTCGTGCCACAGTCCGTCGCGTTCCACGCCGCCCGCGACATGCACGTAGGCGAGGGCGTCGAGGGGGAGTTCGTCGAGGGCGGTGGCCGGGTCCTCGCCGCGGTTGACGTGGTTGGTGTGGAGGTTGGCGACGTCGACGAGGAGCCGTACGCCGGTGCGCTCGACCAGCTCGGCGAGGAACCGTCCCTCACCGAGCTCCTCGCCGGGCCAGGTGAAGAGGGCCGCGATGTTCTCCAGCGCGAGCGGTACGGGCAGCACCGACTGGGCGATGCGGACGTTCTCGCAGAGCACGTCCAGCGCGTCGCGGGTGCGGGGCACGGGCAGCAGGTGCCCGGCCTCGATCCGGGGGGCCGGGCCGGGGCCGGCCGGGGCGCCCCCGGCGCGGACGAAAGCGATGTGCTCGCTGACCAGCGGGGCGTCGAGGGCCTCGGCCAGCTCGGCGAGCGCGACGAGCCGGGCCAGGTCGGGCCGGTCGGCGCCGCCCAGGCCCAGGGAGACCCCGTGCGGGACGACGGTCGTCCCCCGGGCGCGCAGCCGCCGGAGCGCGGCGGGGAGGTGGTCGGGGCAGACGTTCTCCGCCACGACCTCCACCCAGTCGATCCCCGGCAGCCGCTCGATGTCCCCGGCGATCTCCGGCCGCCAGCCGACGCCGGTGCCCAGCACCGTACTCATCCCCACCCCCGTGGCTCCCCCGCGGCGCTTCGCGCCCATTGCGAAGGTGATTCCCCGTCCCGACTTGATCAATCCTTGGTCAGGAAGAGGGTAATCCTTGAGGTGATCCCGGGGGAGGGTTCCTCCGGATGTCAGACGGCGGGGGTCCCGGCGTCCTCCAGCAGGCCGGGGTGGTGCTTGCGGGCCACGCCCGGGTGGGCGCGCAGCCAGCCCTTGATCTCATTGCGGCCGTACTCGGCGAAGAGCGGGTTGGCCGAGTCCTGGGTGACGCCGGGCGCGCTGTGGGCGTACGGGAAGTCCAGGGGCTCGATGCGGGCGTCCAGCCGCGGGTTGTAGAAGAACGGCACGGAGAAGCGCTCGCGGGCCCCGGGCGGGCTGACCACACGGTGGTTGGTGGCCTTCAGGTAGCCGTTGGTGGCGACCTCGAGCAGCTCGCCGAGGTTGATCACGAAGGCGCCCGGCAGCGGCGGCACGTCGATGAACTCCCCGTCGGGGCCCTCGACCTGGAGACCGCCGACCTCGTCCTGCAGGAGCAGGGTCAGGAAACCGTAGTCCTTGTGCAGGCCCACGCCCTGGCCGGCGCCGTCGGGGGCGCTGCCGGGGTAGCGGACGAGCTTGAGGTGGAGGTGGGGGCGGTCGGCGAAGGCCTTGTCGTAGAAGTCCTCGGGGGCGCCGATGGCGGCCAGCAGCTCGTGCAGCAGCCGCTCGGCGACCGAGCTCAGCCGCTCGACCCAGCGCAGGGCGGCGGTGCGCAGCTCCGGCAGGGCGGCGGGCCACTGGTTGGGGCCCTCCAGCCACCAGTAGCCGGGGTCCTCCGGGCCGGGGACGTGGGCGGCGCGCTCGGCACCGATGTCCAGCTGGTCGCGCCAGTCCTGGCTGCCGCCGGTGCGCTCGTCGCCTATGCGGGTGTAGCCGCGGAAGTGGGGGGAGTTGAGGTTGCTGATGGCGAGCCGGTCGGCCTCGGGGAGGGCGAAGAAGGCGCGCATCGTGCGCATCAGGTCGGCGGTCTCGTCGGCGGTGACGCCGTGGCCCGTCAGGTGGAAGAAGCCGACGTCGCGGGCGGCGGCGTGGAGGGCCTCGTGGAGGCCGGCGCGGGCGTCGGGGCCTGCGGAGGCGGCGGAGAGGTCGATGACCGGAAGCTCGTTGTTCATGGAGTGTCCACAGCATGAGGGCCCGGTTAAGCGTCCGGGGATGGCCGGACGACCCGTGCGACCGGCGCAGGGTGTGCGGCGGCGACGGGACCGGGGAGCGGCTAGGAATAAGAGAAAAGCGAAGAAAGCCAGGAACGCGGGGAAAACGCGTGGGACGGCCGCCCGGGAAGCGGGCGCCGCGAAGGCGTGAAGGTCAGCCGGACCGGCGACAGGACATGCTCGTGACACGGACGAAGTCCACGTGGCGGCGTTTGACGAGCGGGTTCACATCCCCGAGGGTATACGCCTCCGGTGGTGATCATGCCGTTGTCCGGGGGTGGCACGCGTCACATGCCGTTAACAATCGGTGCTGGTTGTTCCGGATGAGGCGCCCCATGGGTCAGCCGCGGCGCTTGTCGACGACCAGGGTCCGCTCGTAGTGCCGCATCTCCTCGATGTCGCCGGTGTAGGGCCGGACCGCGTCGAGGAAGGGCGGGAAGTGCGGGCCGCTGCGGAACCCCCGCTCGTGGTCCTCCACCGAGGTCCACTCGATCCGCAGGACGTAGCGCTCCGGGTCCTCCACCCCGCGCGACAGCTCGTAGGCCAGGCACTGGGGCGCGGCGTAGAGGTGCTCGGCGGCCGCGGCGTACGCCTTCTCGAAGGCGGCGCGGCGGTCGGGCTCGGCGATGCGGTAGCGGACGTATTCGACGGTCACGCGGACCTCCTCCCTCGGCGCCGGCGGAATCGCCCCGGCGTCCGGCAAGCCCGCCCGGACGCGGGCGTGTGGGGGCGCTGTCCGAGCGGGCCGACGGCCGGAGTTCCTGCCGCGCCGCGCACGCTACCAGCCGGAACGGCATGAACTCCGGAAGCCGTGACGCGGCCGGGCACCACTTCCCCGGAAGGCTCGCTCCAAAAGGAGTTGGATACCCCGGAAGGTAAATGACTCGCTGGGGCGAATGAGTGAAACGCCGGAACTTCCCCATTCACTTGCAGTTACTCAGTTCGCTTCCCGGAGGGAAACATCGATCGATCGAAAGGCATTGACGTGCTCAAGAAGGTTCTCGCCACGGCGGCCTTGACCGCCTCGGCCGTCGGCGCCGTCGCCACCCCCGCGATGGCCATCGGCAACGACCAGGACGTCGCGAACGCCAACGGTGCGAAGACCGGCTACGGCAACACCGCGACCGGGGGCGTGGAAAGCCCGCAGATGAGCCTGATCCAGGGCTCGCTCAACAAGCTCTGTCTGGGCATCGGGAAGGTCGGCGTCCAGTCCCTCATCGGGGCGCTCAACGTCGGCGTCCAGGACGTGCCGATCCTCAGCTCGCAGCAACAGCAGCAGTGCACGGACAACTCCACGATCAACGACGGCGACGACCCGCTGTCGCACCTCGTCGACGAGATCCCGGTGCTCTCCGGCAACGGCTCCGGCAACGGCGACGACGGCCACTGACGATCTCGCGATTCCATGGAATTCCCTCCGCTCCGGGTGTACGGGCCCCTGGGCGGGGGGATTCTTGTATGTCCGGATGTATGGAGAAGCGAACTGCCCGGTGTGATCCGGGAATCGAGGAATACGGCAGTGCACGCGGGGCCGGCCGTCCGGGCGGCCCCCGATCATGGGAGGGCCCGCACTCGTGATCGCAACATCCCCAGCGCTCCTGCCCGGCTCCCCCGGCTTCGACGGTTCGGGCATCGACGGCGGTCTCTACACGGAGATCACCCGGGACGCGCGGCACGCGCCGTGGCTGCTGAACGATACGGTCTCCACGTGGTCGGCCTTCGGGCTGGTGCTGTTCGCCGCGCTGATGCTGACCGCCTGGTGGCTCGCCCGGCGCTCGGACTCCCCGATGATGGCCCGGGCGCTGGCCACTCCCCTGGTGGTGGCGATGGTGTACGGAGTGGACATGGTCGTACGGGTGGCGGTGCGGGAGGACCGGCCCTGCCGTTCCATACCGAGGAGTTTCACCCTGGAGTCGTGCCCGGCCCCGGGGGACTGGTCCTTCCCCAGCGGCCGCGCGGTGATCGCCTTCGCGGCGGCCGCCGCGCTGTGGCTGGTCGAGCGCCGGCTCGGGGCGGTCGCGGCGCTGGCGGCGGCGGCCATGGGCGCCTCGCAGGTGTGGATCGGCGCCCACTACCCGCACGACGTGGCCGCCGGCGCGCTGGCGGGCGTGGCGCTGGCGGCGCCCCTGACCGTACTGGCGACCCGGGGTACGCCCTGGGTGGAGCGGGCCCGCAAGGGCCGGCTGCGGCCGCTGCTGGTGACGGCCGCGTGAGCCGCCGTCCGGCCGGGCCCCGGGCGGCGCCGGTGGTGGCGGCCCTGGCCCTGGCCGTGCTGGCCGTCCTCGCGGCCCTGGTGATGGCCGGGGGCGGCGCGCCGTTAGCGGTGGACACGGCCGTGCGGAACGCGGTCCTGGAGCATCGCGCGGGCCTGGGCACGGCGGCGAAGGCCCTGACCTCGACGGGCACGGGCGCGGTCCCCTATCTGCTGGCCGGCCTGGCGGGCTGGCTGGCGTCCCGGCGGGCGCTGGGCGTCGTGGCGGCGGAGGCGGTGCTGGGCGCGGGCCAGTTGGTACGGATCGGGCTGCGCGTGGCCGTGGACCGGCCCCGTCCGCCGGCCGACGGCTGGCTGAGCGCGGCCCACGCGGCGTCCTTCCCCTCGGGTCACGCGACGACCAGTGCGCTGGCGGGCGGGCTGCTCGCCTGGGCGCTGCTGCGCCGGTATCCGGGCGGGCCCGGCCGGGCGGCGGCGGGCTGCGCCGTGCTGTGGGCGGTGGGTGTCGCCCTCACCCGGGTGGTGCTGGGCGTCCACTGGGCCTCCGACCTCGTGGGCGGCTGGCTGCTGGCCACGGGCTGGCTGGCGCTGACGCTGCCGGTGCTGGCCCGCCTCCTGGAGCGGCCGGCGCTCCCGGTCCGGCCGTGGCGGCGCAACCCCCGGATCGGGTGACCCGCCACGGCGGAGTGAATCACGGGCGGGACGGCCGCCCGCTGACCGCTGTTTGACGCATCCTCGAACTTCCGGACGAGAAAGCGCCCTTGGGGCCGTGACGACCCTCCCCCCGGGCGCCGACATTTCGAGCATTCGTCCGATCCGGCGTCAACGAGGAGGCTCCGTGCGTCACAGCCCACCCCTCCGTCCCCGTCCCCAAGAGGCCTCGTCGTCCGAGCGGTTGCTGTTCGGCGGTCCGCTCCGGCACGACCAGGGCTGGAACAAGCATGAGAACGCCCGCCATGAGATGTCCCTGTGGGCGATGGCGCTCCGGCTGCCACGGCTCGTCGGCGCCGCGATCCGGCTGGCGTGGCGGGCGGACCGCGGCGCGCTGCGCACGGTGGCGGCGGCGGAGTTCGGCCAGGGGGTGAGCCAGGCCGTCGGCCTGGTGGCCATCAACCACGTCCTGGCCGCCGTGCTGGCCACCGGGCCGACCGGGCAGCGGCTGGCCGCGGCCCTGCCCGCCCTGCTGGTCGTCGCGGTCACGGGCGTGGTGGGCGCGCTGGCGACGTCGGCGTCCACCTCGGGCACGGGCCGGCTGGAGCCCAAGGTCGAGCGCGTCGCCACGGAGATGTACCTGGAGCGGGTGATCCGCGTCGAGCTGGCGGCGATCGAGGACGAGGAGTTCCACCGCCTGCTGGACTCGGCGCAGTACGGGGCGTCGGCGGCCCGCCGCATGATCAGGTACTGCTCGGGGGTCGTCGGGGCATTGGTGGCGTTCGTCGCGGCCGCGGGGGTGCTGACCGTGCTCCACCCGGTGCTGCTGCCGCTGCTGGCCCTGACGACCGTGCCCCGCGCGTGGGCCTCGCTGCGCATCGCCCGGGCCCGCTACGCCTCGCTCCACCACTGGGTGCAGCACGCGCGGGCGGGGCGGCTGCTGAGCGGGCTGCTGATCCAGACGGAGCCCGCGCCGGAGGTGCGGGTGCACGGCGTCGGCCCGTTCCTCCTGCGGCACTTCCGCAGCATGTCGGAGAGTTCGGAGGCCGAGCAGACCCGGCTCGCGCGGGACGCCGCGCGCGTCCGGCTGATCGCCTCGGCGCTGACGGGGACGGCCGTCCTCGCCACCTACGCCGCGCTGGGCGGGCTGCTGCTGACCGGGGTGATGGAGCTGTCCGTCGCGGGCACCGCGGTGCTGGCCACGCGGAGCGGCTCGGCGAGCCTGGCCTCCTTGATCCTCCAGGTCAACAGCCTCTACGAGGAGGCCTGTTATGTGCAGGACCTGGAGCGGCTGTGCCGGGAGGCGGCCGAGCGGGCCATTCCGGAGGGCGGGGAGAGCGTGCCGGACAATCCGAAGGAGATCCGGTTCGAGGACGTCTCGTTCGGCTATCCGGGCAGCGCCGTGCCGCGGCCCGCGCTGGACGGCGTCAGCCTGACCATCCCCCAGGGGAAGATCGTGGCGCTGGTCGGGGAGAACGGCTCGGGCAAGAGCACCCTGGTGAAGCTGCTGGCCGGGCTCTACCGGCCGGACTCGGGGCGGATCCTCTGGGACGACCGGGACATGGCGGGCCTCGACCGGGCCGGGGTGTTCGCGCGCTTCGCGATGGTCAGCCAGGACTTCCACCGGTGGCCGTTCACCTGCCGGATGAACGTCGCGATCGGGCGCACCGGCCACCCCGTGTCCCAGGAGCGGCTGGAGACGGCGGCCCGGTACGCGGGCGCCGACGAGGTGGTCGCGGGGCTGCCGCGCGGCTGGGACACCCTGCTGGCGCGGGGTTACGAGGGCGGGCACCAGCTCTCCGGCGGGCAGTGGCAGCGGCTGGGGATCGCCCGGGCCCGTTACCGGGAGGGGCGGATCCTCATCGTCGACGAGCCCACCTCGGCGCTGGACGCCCGGGCGGAGATCCAGGTCTTCGACCAGATCAGGCGGCTCGCGGACGGCGGCCAGACGGTGCTGCTGATCACCCACCGGCTGGCCTCGGTCCGGCACGCCGATGTCATCCACGTCCTGGAGCGCGGCCGGCTCCGGGAGAGCGGCACCTTCGAGGAGCTGATGGGCCCGGCCTCGGCGGGCGTCTTCCGTGATCTGTACGAGCTCCAGCGCGGGCAGTTCGCCGGGGACGGCCCGGTGGTGCCCGGCTCCCGGGGCCCGGGCGAGGCCGGGCGGCGGGCCCGGCGCTGAACCGCGTGCGGGAGGGCACCGGCCGAGGTGCCCCTCCCGTGCGCTCCCCTACCCGGGGAGCACTCCCCAGTTACTGCTACAGTCGGGAACCGTAAACGGGGAATACACCCCACTTGCTCTCCGGACGCCTCCGGACGCGGAAAGGACCAGCCATGTCCACACCCGTTCTCATGGATTACTCCGACCCCGGCGCGGACCTCTCCGCCGACCGCAACGTCCTCTACGCGCGGCTGCGCGAGCTGGGCCCCGTCCACCGGATGCGCACCCCCGACGGCAAGGAGTCCTGGCTGATCGTCGGGTACGACGAGGCCCGGGCCGCCCTGGCCGATCCACGGATGAGCAACGATCTGCGCAACTCCCCCGACTGGACGGGCGACGGCGGAGTCCCCATCGGGACGAACATGCTCCAGACCGACCCGCCGGACCACACCCGGCTGCGCAAACTGGTCGCCAAGGAGTTCACCGCCCACCGCATCGAGGCCCTGCGACCCCGCGTCCAGGAGATCACCGACCGGCTGCTCGACGGCCTCCCGGCCACCGGCCGCGCGGACCTCGTCGAGTCCTTCGCGCTGCCGCTGCCCCTGACCGTCATCTGCGAGCTGCTCGGCGTCCCGGCGGCCGACCGGGCGGACTTCCGCGCCTGGTCCAATGAGATGGTCATGCTCACGGACATGGCGGCCGCGGCCGCCGCGGCGCAGGCCATGACGGAGTACCTCCACGGCCTCATCGAACGCAAGCGCCGCTCCCCCGAGGACGACCTGCTCAGCGCCCTGGCGGCGGCCGCCGACGACGGCGACCGCCTCTCCCCCGCCGAACTGCTGGGCATGGCCTTCGTCCTGCTGGTCGCGGGGCACGAGACCACCGTCAACCTCATATCGAGCGCCGTGTACAGCCTGCTGAACCACCCGGGGCAGCTCGCCGGGCTGCGGGCCGACTGGTCGCTGCTGGACGGCGCGATCGAGGAGACGCTGCGGTACGGGTCGCCCGTGGAGCGGGCCTCCTACCGCTTCACCACCGAGCCCGTGGAGATCGGCGGCATCACCCTTCCCGCCCGGGAGCCCGTCATCGTGGTCCTCTCCTCGGCCGGCCGGGACGCGAGCCGCTTCCCCGACCCCGACCGCTTCGACATCCACCGCGACGCGCGCGGCCACATGGCCTTCGGCCACGGTCTCCACCACTGCCTCGGCGCCCCGCTCGCCCGGCTGGAGGCCTCCGTCGCCCTGCGGAGCCTGCTGGAGCGCTTCCCCCGCCTCGCCTTCGACACCGACCGCCCCGAGACGCTCCTCTGGCGGCCGAGCCTGGCCCTGCGCGGTCTGGCCGCGCTGCCGGTGCGCTACTGAACCCGGGCGTCCGTCAGCAGTCCAGGGGGTAGGGCACCTTGTCGGTGACGGGGCCCTTGTTGCGGCAGATCTGATAGCCCTGGGCATGCAGATCGCTCACGATGTCGGGCAGGGCGTCGGGGAAGTTGCTGAACAGGTGGCCGAGGATGACGCCGTTGCGCTTCTCGTCCGGGGTGGCGTCGCGGACGCTCGCGCGGATGTCGTCCACGCTCCGCGCGTGGCCCTGGGTCTTCTCCCAGTCGTGGGTGTCGATGGTCCAGTTGCAGATCCGGAAGCCGAGCTCGGCCGCCACCTCCCGCTCGCGCTCGCCCACGTCGCCGTACGGCGGCCGCAACAGGTTGCCGGCGACGCCATTGCGGATCTCGTCGTACAGCTCGTCGTCGTCCAGGCTGGGCAGATGGCGGTGGGTGTAGGAGTGGTTGCCCACCCAGTGGCCCTGCTGCCGCAGCTGCCGGGTGATCTGCGGGTACTGCGCGGCGAACTTGCCGATGAGGAAGAACGCCGCGCGGATGCCCTGCGCCTTGAGCTGGGCGCCGATGCGCACCGACCGCTCCGGGTCGTTGTAGGGCCAGTCGTCCAGGGTCAGCAGGATCCGCCCGGAGGTGTTGCCGCAGCGCTCGCGGTCGTAGACGCCCTCGGGGGCGGGCGGGGCGGCGGGCCGGTCCCGGTGGCCGCTGTCGCCGTCGCGGGCCACGCCGTCGCCGGCGTCCCCGGGGCCGCCCTTGCCCGCCGGGGCGCCTGCCGCGTGGTGGCCGTGGCACCAGGCCGGCAGATCGCCGCGGCCGCCCTTGGCGCCCGCCGGCAGCGGTACGCAGTCCTCCTGGTCGTCGTCCACGGCGTGCACCGCGAAGGCCGAGCACGTCACCAGCGCGGAGACCGCGGCGGCCGTCTTCAGCGGAGCCCGCCGGCGCCGCCGGTGACGCCCGCGACCACGCCGGAAGACCTGACCGTATCCGGACATGCTGACTCCTCACGGATGACGGTCCGCCGGCAGGCGCGGCCCGTCATCTCACCCCGGCATCGACACCGGTTCGATGATCTTGACACCAACCCTCGGGCCGGACGGGCGCTCCCGCAACCGCGGCGGCGGGCACGGTTGGGCCGCCCGGGTGGTGCCCCGGGCGGCCCGACCATGCCCGGACGTCAGCCGCGGGCGGCGGTGATATAGGCCAGGCCGTGGGCTCCGGCCTCGCCCTGGCGGCCCACCTCCAGGGTGGCGAGCACCTTCGGGGCGGTCAGGTCGACCACGGTGACCGTGCTGGACAGGACGGCGGAGACATAGCCCGTCCTGCCGTCCGGCGAAGAGGTGACGGTCAGCGGGAACGCCCCGACCTCCACCTGCCCGGCGACCTCCAGCGAGCCCGGCGCGTAGACGGTCAGCACGCCGTTCGCCTGCCGACCGAGCCCGCCCCCCTCGCCCTCCTCCATGCGCAGCTCCCCCGCGAGCACCGCGCCGGTGGCCGTCGTGTGCACCGGGAAGACGATCCCCTCGGTGTACAGGGTCCGCACGATCTCGCCCGAGGCGGTGTCGATCACCCGGACGCCGGGGCGGGCGGCCGGCTCGGCCGTGAAGTCGCCCTTGGGAGCCGCCGCGTAGACGAACGCGCCGTCGGGCGAGACGTCCAGGCCCTCGCTGCCGGGCACCTCGATCCGCCCGGCGAACTCGCCGCGCTCCAGGTCGAGCACGGAGAGGAAGGGAGCCTCCTTGTTGGTGGTGTAGCCCCGGCGGCCGTCCGGGGTGATCGCGACCCAGTGGGGGCCGGCGGCCATCACCGGGATCCTGCCGCGCCGCTCGCGGGTCGCCGTGTCGTAGACGACGACCCCGCCCGGCTCGGTGTCGGTCGCCTCGACGCTGACGTAGAGCAGGCCGCGCGCCCGGTCGAGGGCGAGGCCGTGGGGCGCGTGGTCGGGGGCGGTGTCGAGGACGTCGACGACGGCGTGGGTGTCGACGTCGATGACGGCGATCTGCCGGGCCTCCCCGTCGTGCCGGTGGTAGTAGCCGTGGACGTACGTGCTCACGCAGTACAGCACCCGGTGGTCCGGGTCGAAGCACAGCTCGTGCGGTTCGGCGGGCACCTCGACGACGGCCAGCCGCTCATGGGTGACGGCGTCGAAGAAAGTGACGGTGGGTCCGGTCTGGCTGACAACGGCCAGTTGGTCACGGGTCGCGAAGGAAGGAACGGAAGAGTCGTCTCGCTGAAGGGAGTTCATGCTCAGATCCTCACCCGGAACCCGGCCTTGACTCCAGTGCAAGCTTGTCAAAGGAGCATTGCGTCAGACGCAATCGACTCCTCGGCTCACAGCGCGGCCAGCCACCGGGCGTCGACGACGCCCTCCGCCGCGACGCCCGCCGCGCCGGTCAGGAGCGTGGCGGCGGACGCGTCGAGCGCCACCGTCAGCGGCCCCATGACGTTCTCGACGACCGTGGTCTCCCGGCGGCCCGCGGCGTGCTGAACGGCCGCGGCCGCCGCGCACGCGGCGGCGCCGCCCGGGCGGATCTCCCCCGCCCCGGGCCGGTAGGCGCGCACCCGCAGGCTGCCGCGCGGCAGCACGTTGACGAAGACCATGTCGGCGGACGGCACGAGCACGCCGACGGCCTTCGGGAAGGCGGCGGTGTCCGGCTGCGGCTCCTTGGTGAAGTCCAGGTACGACACAGGGGTGTCGATGACGCAGACCAGGTGGAGGGCGCCCAGCGACACGAGCGCGCCGGGGAAGGACTCCCCGTCCGCCGTCACGCCCGCCGTGCCGAGGACGCGCGGGGTGGGCATCTCCACGGTCGTACGGCCCTTGGCGTCGACGGTGACGCGCTGGTCGCCCAGGCGGGTGCCGATCCACAGCGCCCCGGGCCCGGCGAGCCCGGCGACCGTCAGATAGCGGGCGACGAACCCGGCACCGGGGCCGCAGGCCAGGGAGTGCGAGCCGTCGGCGTCCCGGCAGTCCACGAACCACTCGCCACGCGTACGGGCGGGCGCCTTGCCGGGGCCGGCGACCGTCAGGCGCAGCAGGCCGTCCCCGCCGAGCCCCGTGCGCGGGTGGCACAGCCCCCGGACCGCGCCCTCGGACAGCGCGACCCGGTTGCCGGGATCGAGCAGGAGGAGGAAGCCGTCGCCGCCGCAGTGGCCCTTCACATAGCGGGGCCCGGGCTCGACGGAGGGCCGGTGCGCAGCCATCGACCACCTTCCGGGGGGAGTTCGGGCCACCGGCCCCTGACTGCGGCATCGTGCGGCAGTCGCGGGGCGGCCCGCAACGCCTTCCCCGGGCTTCTCCGGCGGATTGCCGGGCGACTGCCGGTGGACCGCCGCCGGGCCGCGGGGCGGGTGGGGGCCGTGCGCCGACGGCCGGGCCCATAGCGGACGTCGGCGAGCGAAGGGGGCATCTTGACCGCTGGAGTGAGCGTCCTACGCTGGGGTGGGCCGGTGACGAGGAGGCCCGCAGGCCGGTCGCGGCCGGCCGTGTGCCGGTGGGGAAGGGGCCCGAGGGGGAATGACGTTGACGGACGGTGCCCAGGGGCTCGCGTTCGGCCCGCTGCTGCGCCGCTACCGGCTCTCCGCGGGCATGACCCAGCAGGAGCTGGCCGGGGCGTCCACGCTGAGCGTGCGCGCCATCGGCGATCTGGAGCGCGGCCGGACGGGCCGCCCTCAGCGGAAGTCCGTGGAGCTCCTGGCGGGGGCGCTGGCCCAGGGGGACGAGGCCGCGCGGCGGCTCGTCGAGGCGGCGAGGGCCGCGCGGCTCGCGCCGGAGCACGACGGCTCGCCGGAGGAGCGGCCCGGCGACGGTAACGGCACGGCGGCGCACGCCGTGCGGGCGGACGGGGACCGGGCGCCGGGGACCCGCGCCCCCGGCGCACCGGTCTGCGAACTGCCCCCGGACATCCCGGACTTCACGGCCCGTCAGCGGGAACTGCTGGAGATCGAGGGGGCGCTGGCGCCCGAGGGGGTGCGGTGCGGGCAGCGGCTGACGCTGATCGCCGGGCATCCGGGGGCGGGCAAGACGGCGCTGGCGGTACGGGCCGCGCACCGGCTGCGCTCCCGGTTCCCGGACGGCCAGCTCTTCGTCCAGCTGTCCCCCGCCGGGCACCCCGCCCTCGGCCCGGACGACGTGGTCCGGCACCTGCTGCGCTCCCTGGGCGACCCGGCGGCCGGGGCGGGCCCGGCGGAGGAGGCGGGCGCGCGGCTGCGCGCCGTGCTGGCCCGCGAGCGGGTGCTGATCGTCCTCGACGACGCGGTCTCGGAGGGGCAGGTGCGCTGCGCCTGTCCGGGGGTGGGCGCCTCGGCGGTGCTCGCGACGTGCCGTCGCCGGCTCTCCGCGCTGCCGGGCGCCGGGCGCGTCGACGTGGGGGCGTTCGGCACGGAGGAGGCGCTGGCCTTCCTGGCGCGGATGGTCGGCGAGGAGCGGGTGCGTCGCGAGCGCGCGGAGGCGGCGCTGGTGGCCGAGTTGTGCGGGCGGATCCCGCTCGCCCTGCGGGTGGTGGGCTGCCGGCTGCTGGCGCGGCCGCACTGGACGATGCGGACGCTCGTCGACGAGGTCCTGAACGATCCGCGCACCCGGCTGCGGGAGCTGGGCTCGGGCGACCTCACGGTGCGCGCGGCCGTCGCGGCGGCGTTCGGCGTGCTGGACGAGCAGACGCGGTGGGCCCTGCGCCGGCTGGCGGCGGCCCGGGCGCCGGGGTTCAGCCTGCGGGGCGCGGCGACGCTGCTCGGGTGCGGGACCGCGCGGACCCACCGGATCCTCGGCGACCTGATGGACGGCCATCTGCTGGAGGCGTTCGAGGGGCGCCGGGCGGCGGAGCCGTCCTATGTCGTCCCGCCGGTGATACGGCTGTTCGCGCTGGAGGGGGCGGAGGCGGCCGCCCAGGGTTCCGGGGCGCTCGCCCGGAGCGGGCCGGCGCGGGCGTAGCCGCCCGCGGGGCGGTCGGTGGGGCGGTCAGCGGGTGGTGTAGCCGCCGTTGATGAAGAGGGTCTGCCCGTTGAGCCACCAGCCGTCGGTGAGCAGGAACTTCACATACGGCACGATGTCCTCGATCTTCGTCAGCTCGCCGTTCATGGCGGAGGACTTGTGGTATGCGATGGAGTCCTCGGTCTCGGCGGGGTAGAAGAACCCGGTGTCCATGGGCCCGGGGGCGATGTTGTTGACCGAGACGTTCCGGCCGAACAGCTCCTTGGACAGGGCGCGGGTGAAGTGCTCGACGGGGGCCTTGCTGCCCGCGTAGACGGAGTAGAGGCCGGTGTAGGCGGCGAGCAGCGAGGTCACGATGGTGACGATCTTCCCGCCGTCCTCCACCCGTTTCGCGGCCTCCTGCATCATGAAGAACGCCGCCTTGGAGTTCACCGCGAACATCTTGTCGTACTCGGCCTCGGTGACCTCGGTCAGCGGCTTCTTGAGGACCATGCCGGCGGTGTTCACCACGCAGTCGACCTTGTCGAAGGCGCCGACGGCCACCTCGAACAGCCCCTCGACCTCGGACACCTGGGTCAGGTCGGCCTCGTGCACCACCGCCTGGCCGCCCGCCGCCTTGACCGCCGAGGCGGTCTCCTGGGCGCCTTCCTTGGAGGACGGGCTGTTGTAGTGGACGACGACCTTCGCGCCCTCCTTGCCGACCTCCCGGGCGATGAGACCGCCGAGGTTCTTCGACGCTCCCCCGATGACGACGACCTTGTCCTTGAGCGTATGGCTGGGCATGCGTCCCTCCTCGGAGGGGCCGACGACAAAGCATGACCACTTTATTGCGGTACACACACCTTCGCACCCCTCCGCACCCCTTCGCCGGCCGGTGTCCCGGTGGTACGACCTGGAGCTTCCGGGCACCGGAGGGCATTAGGCTAGCCTTACCTTATGACTTTGTCGCACGTGGACACCGAGGCGAAACCCGCCGCTGACCAGGCAGTTCCCAGACCGTCCCACGGCCGTCGGCGTCTGCCGGTCATCGCCGCCGGACTGTTGCTCGCCGTCCTCGTGCTCGCCGCGCTCTCCCTGTCCGTCGGCGCGGGCGAGGTCGGCCCGGGCGCCGTCCTGGACTACCTCCTCGGCCGCCACGGCGCGCGCGACAACGCGCGGCTGTCCCTGGTCGTGGGCGACCTGCGGATCCCCCGCACCCTCACCGCGCTCCTCGTGGGCGCCGCCCTCGGCACCTCCGGCAGCCTGCTCCAGGCCGTCACCCGCAACCCCCTCGCCGAGACGGGCCTGCTCGGCGTGAACGCCGGCGCCTCGCTCGGCGTCGTGGCCGGCATCGCCTTCCTCGGCGTGCAGAGCGGCCCCGGGCACCTGCTGTGGGCGTTCGGCGGCGCCATCGTCGCCAGCGGGCTGGTCCTGCTCATCGCGGGGCGGCGCGGCGGCGGTTCACCGATGCGGCTGGTCCTGGCCGGCTCCGCGCTGGGCGCCACCTTCGGCGGGATCACCAGCGTCATCGTCGTCAACTCGGCCGAGACCTACGACCGCTTCCGCTTCTGGGTCCTCGGCTCACTCGCGGGCGTCGAGGGCTTCGGCAAGCTCACCGGACTGCTGCCGGTCCTCGCCGTCGGCTTCCTGATCGCCCTGCTCGTCGCCCGCCCGCTGTCCGCGCTGGCCCTCGGCGACGACCTCGCCAAGGGCCTGGGCCACCGGCCCTCCACCATCCGGGTGGTCGTCGCCGTGGCCGTCACCCTCCTCACCGCCTCCGCCGTGGCGCTCGTCGGCCCCATCTCCTTCCTCGGCCTGCTCGCCGGCTTCCTCGCCCGTACGCTCGCCGGGCCCCGGCTCACCGCCCAGATCGCCCTCGCCGGGCTCATCGGCGCGGGCGTCCTCACCGGCGCCGACGTGCTGGCCCGGGTGGTCTCCCGGCCCTTCGAGGCACCGGTCTCCGTCATCGTCGCCCTCATCGGCGCCCCCGTCCTCATCGGCATCGTCCGCTCCCGGCGGCTGGGGGCGATGGGCATGACCGACCCGGCCACGCAGGAGGCCGCGCCGCCCAAGCGCCGCTTCTCCGTGTGGCCCACGCGCCGCGCGGAAGGGACCGAGGAGCGCGAGGACAGCCTCGTCCTGCGCGGCGGCACGCTCTCCGTGCTGCTGCCGCGCCGGGCCGCCCTCGCGGCGCTCGCCCTGGCGGCGCTCCTCGTCGCCGCCGTCGTCCTGTCCGCCTACGCGGGCCAGAGCGAGATGGGCCTGACCCGGACGTTCAACGCCGTCCTCGGCTCGGGCGACCGCTTCGACGTGCTCCTGGTGCAGAAGTTCCGGCTCGGCCGGATCGTCGCCGGGCTCACCGCCGGCGCCGCCCTGGGCCTGGCCGGCTGCCTCACCCAGACCCTCGCCCGCAACCGCCTCGCCACCCCCGAGCTCCTGGGCGTCAACGACGGCGCGACGGCGGCCGTCCTCATCTCCACGACCCTCACCGGCACCTTCGGCGCCTGGTGGGCCGGCCCCCTCGGCGCGCTGGTGGCCGTCCTCGTCGTCACCACCGTCTCCGGCGGCCTCGGCCGGCGCGGCTACCGCGTCCTGGTGGTGGGCCTGGCCATGTCCGCCCTCGCCTCCGCCGTCACCCAGGTCGTCCTCACCCGCCGCTCGCTGAACTCGGCGAGCTCGCTGTATGTGTGGACCTCGGGCAGTTTGAACGGGCGCGGCTACTCCGTGGCCACACCCGTCCTCATCGGCCTGGCCGTCCTCGTGCCGCTCGCCCTCGTCGTCGCCCGGCAGCTCAACGTGCTGCGCTTCGACGACTCCACGGCCTCCTCCCTGGGCGTCGCCCCGGACCGGGTGCGGATGTTCTGCCTGCTGCTCGCGGTGGCCCTGGCGGGCCTGGCCGTCGGCATCTGCGGCCCGGTCGGCTTCGTGGCGCTCGCCTCGCCGGTCATCGCGGGGCGGCTGGCGGGGCCGCTGCGGGTGCCGGTGGTGGGGTCGATGCTGACGGGAGCCGTGCTCATCGTTGTCGCCGACACGGTCGGGCGTGTGCTGCTCGACGGGGTCGAGATTCCCGTCGGCATCGTCACGACGGTCCTTGGCGGACCGTTCCTGCTGTGGGTGCTGCTGGGGCGGTCGAGTGCGGCACGTGTGTAGGCCTCCGGCGGTCTCTCCCCTGACCCGCCCCTTCCCGTAACCGGGGGCTCCGCCCCCGGTTACGGGAAGGGGCGGGTCAGGGGAGAGACC
>NZ_JAILXP010000089.1 GCF_020740895.1 Streptomyces sp. UNOB3_S3
GAGCTGGACGCCGAGGCCCGCCCCGCACATTTCGCGTGCCCGCGCCGAAGCGCACCCGCACCCGCACCCCGGGCCGGGCCTCGGCGTCCAGCTCGGCGGGGACGGCGTAGTCCCACAGCCGGTCGAGGTGGACCGGGCCCTTGTCGACCAGCACCCGGGCGACGGGCAGCTCCTTGGCCAGCACGGCCCCCCGCCACGTCCGCGGCTTGGCCCGCGGCACCTTGGCCTTGCGCACGCTCTCCCGGATCAGCGCGAGCTGCTCCCCCTCGGGAGCTTCCCGCTCCGCCCGCCCGTTCTCGCTGCTCACAGCCCCAGTCCTACCAGAGACCACTGACAACGGCGGCCGAGCGGGTGGACCCGGGTCCGGGTATGCGAACGGCCCCGGACCGTTTTCTCTCGGTCCGGGGCCGTTCGTCACGGGCGCGGGCGGGACTTACAGCCCCGCGGCCTTGCGCAGCGCGTCCACGCGGTCGGTGCGCTCCCAGGTGAAGTCGGGGAGCTCACGGCCGAAGTGGCCGTACGCGGCGGTCTGGGCGTAGATCGGGCGGAGCAGGTCGAGGTCGCGGATGATCGCGGCCGGGCGGAGGTCGAAGACCTCGGCGATGGCGTTCTCGATCTTCTCGGTGTCGACCGTGTTGGTGCCGAAGGTCTCGACGAAGAGACCGACGGGCTCGGCCTTGCCGATCGCGTAGGCGACCTGGACCTCGCAGCGGGCGGCCAGGCCGGCGGCGACGACGTTCTTGGCGACCCAGCGCATCGCGTACGCGGCGGAGCGGTCGACCTTGGACGGGTCCTTGCCGGAGAAGGCGCCGCCACCGTGGCGGGCCATGCCGCCGTAGGTGTCGATGATGATCTTGCGGCCGGTGAGGCCGGCGTCGCCCATGGGGCCGCCGATCTCGAAGCGGCCGGTGGGGTTCACCAGGAGGCGGTAGCCGTCGGTGTCGAGCTTGATGCCGTCCTCGACGAGCTCCTTGAGCACGTGCTCGACGACGAACTCGCGGATGTCGGGCGCGAGCAGCGAGTCCAGGTCGATGTCGGAGGCGTGCTGCGAGGAGACGACAACGGTGTCCAGGCGCACGGCCTTGTTGCCGTCGTACTCGATGGTGACCTGGGTCTTGCCGTCCGGGCGCAGGTACGGGATGGTGCCGTTCTTGCGGACCTCGGACAGGCGGCGCGAGAGCCGGTGCGCGAGCTCGATGGGGAGCGGCATCAGGTTCGGCGTCTCGTCGCAGGCGAAGCCGAACATCAGGCCCTGGTCGCCCGCGCCCTGCTTGTCGAGCTCGTCCTCGTCGCCCTCGACGCGGCTCTCGTAGGCGGTGTCGACACCCTGGGCGATGTCGGGCGACTGGGCGCCGATGGAGACCGAGACGCCGCAGGAGGAGCCGTCGAAGCCCTTCTTGGACGAGTCGTAGCCGATCTCGAGGATCTTGTTGCGCACGAGCGTGGCGATCGGCGCGTAGGCCTTCGTGGTCACCTCGCCGGCGACGTGCACCAGGCCGGTGGTGATGAGCGTCTCGACGGCGACACGGGAGGTCGGGTCCTCCTTGAGGAGGGCGTCGAGAATGGCGTCGCTGATCTGATCAGCGATCTTGTCGGGGTGACCCTCGGTAACGGACTCCGAGGTGAACAGGCGGCGGGACACATCGCTCCCTGGGGTTGCAGCGGCTGCTGGCTGAGCATTGACAGATCCGGCCAAGAGCTGCGCTCGACCCGGATCCGTAACCAGTTTATCCGGCCTCGTCGCGCTCCGAACATCCCGCCCCCGATGACATTGGGCACGGCCTGTGACTCCCGTCACGAAAGCCGCACAGACCGTGCCCGGAACGCGTCAGCCGAGCCGGGGGACGACGAGGTCCCAGACCGTGTCCGCGAGGGCTTCCTTGGGGCCGTACGGGACCGGGGTCTCGGTGCCGTCGGGGGCGAGCACGACGGCCTCGTTCCGCTCGGAGCCGAATGTCTTCCGCTCCCCCACCTCATTGACGACCAGCAGGTCGCAGCCCTTGCGGGCGAGCTTGGCCCGGCCGTTCTCCAGCACGTGGTCGGTCTCGGCGGCGAAGCCGACGACGACCTGACCGGGACGGGGGCGGTCCGCCGAGAGCTCGGCGAGGACGTCCGGGTTGCGCACCAGCGCGACCGGCTCCGGCTCCTGCCCGTCCTGCTTCTTGATCTTGCCCTCGGCGTAGCCGGCGGGCCGGAAGTCGGCGACCGCCGCGGCCATCACCACGGCGTCGGCGTCCGCCGCGGCCTTGAGGACGGCCTCCCGCAGCTGTACGGCCGTCCCGACGTGCACCACGTCGGCGCCGGCGGGATCGGGCAGCTCGCTGTTGGCGGCGACCAGGGTGACCCTGGCCCCCCGGGCGACGGCGGTGCGGGCGAGGGCGTAGCCCTGCTTGCCGGAGGAGCGGTTCCCCAGGTAGCGCACGGGGTCCAGGGGCTCCCGGGTGCCGCCGGCGCTCACCACGACATGGCGGCCCGCGAGGTCGGCGGCCATGCCCTCCGTGCCGCGCGCCAGGACCCTGCGGCAGACCTCGAAGATCTCACCGGGCTCCGGCAGCCGGCCCTTGCCGGTGTCGACGCCGGTCAGCCGGCCCACGGCGGGCTCGATGACGATCGCGCCCCGGCGGCGCAGCGTCGCCACGTTCTCCTGGGTGGCCGGGTTCTCCCACATCTCGGTGTGCATGGCCGGGGCGAAGACCACCGGGCAGCGGGCGGTGAGGAGCGTATTGGTCAGCAGGTCGTCGGCGAGGCCGTGCGCGGCCTTGGCCAGCATGTCGGCGGTCGCGGGGGCGACGACGACGAGGTCGGCCCGCTGGCCGATCCGCACGTGCGGCACCTCGTGGACGCCCTCCCACACCTCGGTGCCGGCGGGGTGGCCGGACAGCGCGGCCCAGGTCGCCTCGCCCACGAAGTTCAGGGCGGAGGCGGTGGGCACCACCCGGACGTCATGGCCGGACTCGGTGAGGCGCCGCAGCAGCTCGCACGCCTTGTAGGCGGCGATCCCGCCGCTGACCCCCAGGACGACGTTGGGCTTGTCCATCGCTCTCGCTTCTCCCCACGATCCCCGTACGCGCACGTACATGTGTGCGTACCTATGACACACCAAAGGCCCGGCAGATGCTCTGCCGGGCCCTCGATGACGAATACGACGGTGCTTACGCCGCCGGGGCCTCGACGGCCTCGGAGGTCAGCAGGCCCGCGTTGATCTCGCGGAGCGCGATGGAGAGCGGCTTCTCGTGGACGTGGGTGTCCACCAGCGGGCCCACGTACTCCAGCAGGCCCTCGCCGAGCTGCGAGTAGTACGCGTTGATCTGGCGCGCGCGCTTGGCGGCGTAGATCACCAGGCTGTACTTCGAGTCGGTCGCCTCGAGCAGCTCATCAATCGGCGGGTTGATGATGCCCTCGGGCGCGGTGATGGAAGAGGACACTCTCTGCCTTCCGATGGGGGTGAAGAAAGATGTTCAGCGCAGCAAGGCTAGCAGCTCGCGTGCGACGTCCTCGACGGAGGTGTTGACCAGCGTGGTGTCGAATTCCGACTCCGCCGCCAGCTCCACCTTCGCGGCCGCCAGCCGCCGCTCGATGACCTCGGGCGACTCGGTCCCCCGGCCGGTGAGCCTGCGGACCAGTTCGTCCCAGCTCGGCGGCGCGAGGAAGACCAGCTGAGCCTCCGGCATGGTCTCGCGGACCTGCCGGGCGCCCTGGAGGTCGATCTCCAGCAGCACGGGCTCGCCCGCCTCCAGGCGGTCCAGCACGGCCTTGCGGGGCGTGCCGTAGCGGTTGCCCGCGAACTCGGCCCACTCCAGCAGCTCCCCGTTGGCGATGAGCTTGTCGAACTGCTCGTCGTCGACGAAGAAGTACTGGACGCCCTCCTGCTCGCCGGGACGCGGCTTGCGGGTGGTGCAGGACACCGAGAGCCAGACCTCGGGGTGGGCCTTGCGCATATGGGCGACGACCGTGCTCTTGCCGACTCCGGAGGGGCCGGAGAGCACGGTCAGCCGCGGTTGTCTGGCCGGGGGAACGGGGGACGTGCCCCGGGAGACTGAGGTACTCATGCAGCGATTATCCCGGTTCCCGGGAGTGCCCGGTAACGCCGGACCGCCCCGGAGGGGCGGTCACGGCCACCGGGCCACCGCGACGGGGCCGCCGGCTCAGGCGGCCTTACTGCCGAACTCGCGCTCCAGAGCGGCGATCTGGTTGGAGCCGAGGCCGCGCACACGACGGCTCTCGGAAATTCCGAGCCGCTCCATGATCTGCTTGGCACGGACCTTGCCCACCCCGGGGAGACTCTCCAGGAGGGCACTGACCTTCATCTTGCCGATGACTTCGTTCTTCTGGCCCTGCTCGATCACGTCGTGCAGAGAGGCGCCGGAGTGCTTGAGCCGATTCTTGACCTCGGCGCGCTCCCGGCGAGCCGCGGCGGCCTTTTCGAGCGCGGCTGCGCGCTGTTCAGGGGTAAGGGGCGGAAGAGCCACGCCTACGTCACCTCGGAAGTCGAACTGGATACGGACCGGTGAGGAACCTAGTCGGCCCACACCTGGGGGGCAACGAGCAACGCGCTTGCGCGTTCGCTCTCGTCGGAGACTAGCGGCCGATCCCGCTCCAGTCAGCGAGAACAAGCGAAAAGTCCTGGTCAGACTCGCTCGACCAGGACTTTTCCGGACATAATGACCGACAATTTTCTTTGGCGGTTGGCGTTAACTCGCCGGTGTGGCCGACCTGGGACGCATCGCCCCGCCGCAGCCGGCGTCGCTCAGCCCGCCACCGCGTCCCGGATCTCGTCCGCGAAACGGTCCGCGCTCCCGCGCAGCGCCGCCACGTCGGGGCCGTGCCGCAGCACCCCGCGGCTGACGTTCGGGACCACGTTCCGCACGTTCGCGCCGAAGACCTTCGGCAGATCGGCGGCGGTGGCGCCCTGCGCCCCGATGCCGGGGGCGAGGAGCGGGCCGTTGATGGCGAGGTTCGCACCCGTGGCGTCGATCGACCGGCCCAGCGTGGCACCGACGACCGCGCCGTACGAGCCCATGGGGGCCGCGTCGGCGTTCTCCGCCCGCAGGTGGTCCAGGACGGTCGCCGCGACGCTCCGGCCGTCGACGCGCGCCGCGTGCTGCACCTCCGCGCCCTCCGGGTTGGAGGTCAGGGCGAGGACGAACACGCCCGTGCCGCTTTCCCGGGCCAGGTCCAGCGCGGGGCGCAGCGACTCGTAGCCGAGGTAGGGGCTGACGGTCACCGCGTCGGAGAACAGCGGCGAGGCCGGGTCGAGGTAGGTGGCGGCGTAGGCGGCCATGGTGGAGCCGATGTCGCCGCGCTTGGCGTCCATCAGCACCAGCGCGCCGGCCTCGCGGGCGTCGGCGACGGCCCGCTCCAGGACGGCGATGCCGCGCGAGCCGAAGCGCTCGAAGAAGGCGGACTGCGGCTTGAGGACGGCGACGCGGTCGGCCAGCGCCTCCACCACGGTGTGGGTGAAGCGCTCCAGGCCGGCGATGTCGTCGGTCAGGCCCCAGTCGGCCAGCAGGGAGGCGTGGGGGTCGATGCCGACGCAGAGCGGACCCCTGGTGTCCATGGCACGGCGCAGCCGGGTGCCGAAGGATTCGGTCGTCATGGGTTTCCCTTTCCGGGTCGGGTGCGGGCCGGTGGTCGGGTTGTGCCCACCCGTTCCGCCATGCGGAACGATTGCCCACAACCAGCTAGCGGGTGGCCGCGCCGACCGCTTCGGCGAGTGTGTCGTACGGGCTGGCTTCGAGGCGCTCGGCCAGGCCCTTGTGGATCTTCCGGCACCAGAACGGGCCCTCGTAGATGAAGGCGCTGTAGCCCTGGACCAGCGTGGCGCCCGCCAGGATGCGCTCCCAGACGTCGTCGGCGGTCTCGACGCCCCCGACCCCCACCAGGGTGATCCGGTCGCCCACACGGGCGTACAGGCGGCTCAGGACCTCCAGGGAGCGGGCCTTGACGGGGGCGCCGGACAGGCCGCCGGCGCCGATGGCCTCGACGGTGCGCTTCGGGGTGGTGAGGCCCAGGCCGTCGCGGGCGATGGTGGTGTTGTTGGCGATGATGCCGTCCAGGCCCAGCTCGACGGCGAGGTCGGCGACGGCGTCGATGTCCTCGTCGGCGAGGTCGGGGGCGATCTTCACCAGCAGCGGCACGTGGCGCGAGGTGACCGTGCGGTCGGCGGCCTCGCGGACGGCGGCCAGCAGCGGGCGCAGCGACTCGGTGGCCTGGAGGTTGCGCAGCCCGGGCGTGTTGGGCGACGAGACGTTGACGACGAGGTAGTCGGCGTGGGCGGCCAGGTGCTCGGTGGAGGCGACGTAGTCGGCGACGGCCTCCTCCTCCGGCACGATCTTGGTCTTGCCGATGTTGACGCCGACGGTGGTCCGGAAGACCTCCTGGCGGGCCGCCAGGCGCTCCGCCACGGCCGCCGAGCCGTCGTTGTTGAAGCCCATGCGGTTGATCAGGGCGCGGTCGGCGACGAGGCGGAAGAGCCGCTTCTTGGGGTTGCCCGGCTGCGGCTGGGCGGTGACGGTGCCGATCTCGACGTGGTCGAAGCCGAGCATGGCCATGCCGTCGATCGCGGCGGCGTTCTTGTCGAAGCCGGCGGCGAGGCCGAAGGGGCCGTGCATCCGCAGGCCGAGGGCCTCGGTGCGCAGCGCCTTGTGGCGGGGGGCGAGGACGGCCGCGACGAAGGTGCGCAGGACCGGGACGCCCGCCGCGCGGCGGATCCACGAGAACGCCAGGTGATGGGCGCGTTCGGGGTCCATCCGCTGGAAGAACAGTCGGAAGAAGAGGGAGTACATGCGGTGCCGGGCCTTCCGCAGCCGAAGGGGAGGTTCCATGGAGCCGCCCGTCCGCCCCGGCGAAAGCCGGGGCGGACGGGCGGGAGGGGTCAGGACCGGGCGTCGGTCAGCTGCCGCGCGTGCTCCTGGAGGGAGCGCACGCCCACGTCGCCGCGGCTGAACGCCTCGATGCCCTGGACGGCGGCGGCGAGCGCCTGGACCGTCGTCAGGCACGGCACCGCGCGGGCGACGGCGGCGGTGCGGATCTCGTAGCCGTCGAGACGGCCGCCGGTGCCGTAGGGGGTGTTGACGATGAGGTCGACCTCGCCGTCGTGGATCAGCTGGACGATCGTCTTCTCGCCGTTCGGGCCCTCGCCCTCGCTCTGCTTGCGCACGACGGTGGCGTTGATGCCGTTGCGCTTGAGGACCTCGGCGGTGCCGGAGGTGGCCAGCAGCTCGAAGCCGTGGGCGACCAGCTCCCGGGCCGGGAAGATCATCGAGCGCTTGTCGCGGTTGGCGACGGAGACGAACGCGCGGCCCTTGGTGGGCAGCGCGCCGTAGGCGCCGGCCTGCGACTTGGCGTAGGCGGTGCCGAAGACGCTGTCGATGCCCATGACCTCGCCGGTGGAGCGCATCTCCGGGCCGAGGACGGTGTCGACGCCGCGGCCGTGGATGTCGCGGAAGCGCGACCACGGCATGACGGCCTCCTTGACGGAGATCGGCGCGTCCAGCGGCAGGGTGCCGCCGTCGCCGGTCTTCGGCAGCATGCCCTCCGCGCGCAGCTCGGCGATGGTCGCGCCCAGGGAGATCCGGGCGGCGGCCTTGGCCAGCGGCACGGCGGTCGCCTTCGAGGTGAAGGGGACGGTGCGGGAGGCGCGCGGGTTGGCCTCCAGGACGTAGAGGATGTCCCCGGCCATGGCGAACTGGATGTTGATCAGGCCGCGGACGCCGACGCCCTTGGCGATGGCCTCGGTGGAGGCCCGCAGCCGCTTGATGTCGTAGCCGCCGAGGGTGATCGGGGGCAGCGCGCAGGCGGAGTCGCCGGAGTGGATGCCGGCCTCCTCGATGTGCTCCATGACGCCGCCGAGGTAGAGCTCCTGGCCGTCGTAGAGCGCGTCGACGTCGATCTCGATGGCGTCGTCGAGGAAGCGGTCGATGAGCACCGGGTGCTCGGAGATCAGGCCCGCGTGCCGCTCCAGGTAGCCGGCGAGGGAGGGCTCGTCGTAGACGATCTCCATGCCGCGGCCGCCGAGGACGTAGGACGGGCGGACCATGACCGGGTAGCCGATGCCGGCGGCGATGCCCTTTGCCTCCGCGAAGGAGTAGGCGGTGCCGTACTTGGGCGCGGGCAGCCCGGCCTCGGTGAGGACGCGGCCGAAGGCGCCGCGCTCCTCGGCGAGGTCGATGGCCTCCGGGGAGGTGCCGACGATCGGCACGCCGTTGTCCTTGAGCGCCTGGGCGAGGCCCAGCGGGGTCTGGCCGCCGAGCTGGACGACGACGCCCGCGACCGGGCCCGCGAGGGACTCGGCGTGGACGATCTCCAGGACGTCCTCCAGGGTGAGCGGCTCGAAGTAGAGCCGGTCGGAGGTGTCGTAGTCGGTGGAGACGGTCTCGGGGTTGCAGTTGACCATCACGGTCTCGTAGCCCGCGTCGCTGAGCGCGAAGGAGGCGTGGACGCACGAGTAGTCGAACTCGATGCCCTGGCCGATGCGGTTCGGGCCGGAGCCCAGGATGATCACCGCGGGCTTCTCGCGGGGCGCGACCTCGGACTCCTCGTCGTAGGACGAGTAGAAGTACGGGGTCTTCGCGGCGAACTCGGCGGCGCAGGTGTCGACGGTCTTGTAGACCGGGCGGACGCCCAGCGCGTGGCGGACCTCGCGGACGACGTCCTCGCGCAGGCCCCGGACGGCGCCGATCTGGGCGTCGGAGAAGCCGTGGCGCTTGGCCTCGGCCAGCAGCCCGGGCTCCAGCTTCTCGGCGGCGGCCAGCTCGTCGGCGATCTCCTTGATCAGGAAGAGCTGGTCGACGAACCAGGGGTCGATCTTCGTCGCCTCGAAGACCTCCTCCGGGGTGGCGCCGGCGCGGATGGCGGCCATGACGGTGTTGATCCGGCCGTCGGTCGGGCGGACCGCCTTCTGAAGCAGCTCGGCCTTGTCGCCGGGGGCGGAGACGAAGTCGAACTGCGAGCCCTTCTTCTCCAGCGAGCGCAGGGCCTTCTGGAGGGCCTCGGTGAAGTTGCGGCCGATGGCCATGGCCTCGCCGACCGACTTCATGGTCGTGGTGAGGGTGGCGTCGGCGGCCGGGAACTTCTCGAACGCGAAGCGGGGCGCCTTGACCACGACGTAGTCGAGCGTGGGCTCGAAGGACGCCGGGGTCTTCTCGGTGATGTCGTTGGGGATCTCGTCCAGCGTATAGCCGACGGCGAGCCGGGCAGCGATCTTCGCGATCGGGAAGCCGGTGGCCTTGGAGGCGAGCGCGGAGGAGCGCGAGACGCGGGGGTTCATCTCGATGACGATGACCCGGCCGTCGTCGGGGTTGACCGCGAACTGGATGTTGCAGCCGCCGGTGTCGACGCCGACCTCGCGGATGATCGCGATGCCGACGTCCCGGAGGATCTGGTACTCGCGGTCGGTGAGCGTCATCGCCGGGGCGACGGTGATGGAGTCACCGGTGTGGACGCCCATGGGGTCGAAGTTCTCGATGGAGCAGACGACCACGACGTTGTCGTGCTTGTCGCGCATCAGCTCCAGCTCGTACTCCTTCCAGCCGAGGATCGACTCCTCCAGGAGCACCTCGGTGGTCGGGGAGAGCGTGAGGCCCTGGCCGGCGATGCGGCGCAGCTCCTCCTCGTCGTGGGCGAAGCCGGAGCCGGCGCCGCCCATGGTGAAGGAGGGGCGGACGACGACCGGGTAGCCACCGAGGGTGTCGACGCCCGCGAGGACCTCGTCCATGGTGTGGCAGATGACCGAGCGGGCGGACTCGCCGTGGCCGATCTTGGCGTTGACGGCCTCGACGACGCCCTTGAACAGGTCGCGGTCCTCGCCCTTGTGGATGGCCTCGACGTTGGCGCCGATCAGCTCCACGCCGTACTTCTCCAGCACACCGTTCTCGTGCATGGAGATGGCGGTGTTCAGCGCGGTCTGGCCGCCGAGGGTGGGCAGGAGGGCGTCGGGGCGCTCCTTGGCGATGATCTTCTCGACGAACTCCGGGGTGATCGGCTCGACGTAGGTGGCGTCGGCGATCTCCGGGTCGGTCATGATCGTGGCCGGGTTGGAGTTCACGAGGATGACCCGCAGGCCCTCGGCCTTCAGGACGCGGCAGGCCTGGGTGCCGGAGTAGTCGAACTCCGCTGCCTGGCCGATGACGATCGGGCCGGAGCCGATGACCAGAACGGACTGGATGTCGGTGCGCTTAGGCACGCTGGCCCTCCATCAGGGTCACGAAGCGGTCGAACAGGTACGCGGCGTCGTGCGGGCCTGCTGCTGCCTCGGGGTGGTACTGGACGCTGAATGCCGGCTGGTCGAGCAGCTGGAGCCCCTCGACCACGTTGTCGTTGAGACAGACGTGGGAGACCTCGACGCGGCCGTACGGCGTGTCGGTCGCGCCCTCGAGCGGGGCGTCGACGGCGAAGCCGTGGTTGTGGGCGGTGACCTCGACCTTGCCGGTCGTACGGTCCTGGACGGGCTGGTTGATGCCCCGGTGGCCGTACTTCAGCTTGTAGGTGCCGAAGCCGAGCGCGCGGCCGAGGATCTGGTTGCCGAAGCAGATGCCGAACAGCGGGGTCTTCCGGGAGAGGACCTCGCGCATCACGGAGACGGGATGGTCGGCGGTGGACGGGTCGCCCGGGCCGTTGGAGAAGAACACGCCGTCCGGGTTCACCGCGTAGACGTCCTCGACGCTCGCGGTGGCCGGCAGCACGTGCACCTCGATGCCGCGCTCGGCCATCCGGTGCGGGGTCATGCCCTTGATGCCCAGGTCGATCGCCGCGACGGTGAAGCGCTTCTCACCGATCGCGGGGACGACGTAGGTCTCCTTGGTGGCGACCTCGGCGGAGAGGTCGGCGCCCTTCATCTCGGGGGCCTGGCGCACCTCGGCGAGCATGACGCCCTCGTCGGGCAGCGAGTTGCCGGAGAAGATGCCGACGCGCATCGCGCCGCGCTCGCGCAGGTGGCGGGTGAGGGCGCGGGTGTCGATGCCGCTGATGCCGACGACGCCCTGCTTGGCCAGCTCCTCGTCCAGCGAGCGACGGGAGCGCCAGTTGGAGGGGACGCGGGCGGGGTCGCGGACGACGTAGCCGGCGACCCAGATCCGGCCGGACTCGGGGTCCTCGTCGTTGACGCCGGTGTTGCCGACGTGCGGGGCCGTCATCACGACGACCTGACGGTGGTACGAGGGGTCGGTCAGGGTCTCCTGGTAGCCGGTCATGCCGGTGGAGAACACGGCCTCGCCGAAGGTCGTCCCGACCGCCCCGTAGGCGCGGCCGCGGAACGTACGACCGTCCTCCAGGACGAGTACGGCGGGGACCTTGCTTCCCCTGCTGGAGGTCGTCATCGTGCGCCTTCCGTAGTGCTGTTCATGGTGCTGATCGCCTCGACCCAGGCGGTGTGCTCCGCCGCCCGGTCGGAGCGGAAGCCCGAGTCGATGGTCTTGTCGCCGTGCTGCCAGGTGATCACGAGCAGGCCCTCGGGGAGGACCTTGCCCGCGATGCCCGTCTCCAGGCGGGCGCCGCGCAGGGCGGCGGCGGGGATGAAGAAGTCCTGCGCGCCGGGCCGTACGACGTCGACGCCCTGCTCCGTCAGGGTGAGCCCGGCCTTGCTGCGCGTGCCCAGGCCGTGCGCCACGATCCGGTCGAGCCACTGCCCGGAGGTGGTGGAGCCGTGGTAGCGGCCACTCATCGTGAGGACGGGCTCGCCCGGCTCGGCCGGGGCGGTGGGCAGCTCGGGCAGGTCGCCCTGGAGCGTGCCGCGCCACTTCCAGCCCTCGCGCATCAGCCAGTAGAGCAGTGCGATGAAGAGCAGCAGCCCCACGACCCAGCCGGCGCGCGCGGCCCAGTGGGTGACGTCGGCAGACTTCTGCTCGGCCGCCAGAGTGATGATTTGTGCAGGTGTCACGCGAGATTCCCGTCCACGACCGTCGCCCGGCCCCGCAGGAAGGTGTGGGTGACGCGACCCGGCAGCTCGCGGCCCTCGTAGGGGGTGTTGCGGCTGCGGGAGGCGAAGCCCGCGGGGTCCACGACACCACGGTAAGCGGAATCGACCAGCGTGAGGTTGGCGGGCTCACCGGGGGCGATGGGACGGCCGTGACCGGCGAGGCTGCCGATGCGGGCGGGCTTGAAGGACATCCGCTCGGCGACCCCGGCCCAGTCCAGCAGCCCGGTCTCCACCATCGTGTGCTGGACGACCGACAGGGCGGTCTCCAGGCCCACCATGCCCATGGCGGCCGCGGCCCACTCGCAGTCCTTGTCCTCGTGCGGGTGCGGTGCGTGGTCGGTGGCGACGATGTCGATCGTCCCGTCGGCCAGGGCCTCACGGAGCGCCATCACGTCGCGCTCGGTGCGCAGCGGCGGGTTCACCTTGTAGACGGGGTTGTACGAGCGGACGAGCTCGTCGGTGAGGAGCAGGTGGTGCGGGGTGACCTCGGCGGTGACGTCGATGCCGCGCGACTTGGCCCAGCGGACGATCTCCACCGAGCCGGCGGTGGACAGGTGGCAGATGTGCACCCGGGAGCCCACGTGCTCGGCGAGGAGGACATCGCGGGCGATGACCGACTCCTCGGCGACGGCCGGCCAGCCGCCCAGGCCCAGCTCGGCGGAGACGACGCCCTCGTTCATCTGGGCGCCCTCGGTGAGCCGGGGCTCCTGCGCGTGCTGGGCGATGACGCCGCCGAAGGCCTTCACGTACTCCAGCGCGCGGCGCATGATCACGGCGTCGTCGACGCACTTGCCGTCGTCGGAGAAGACGGTGACCCCGGCGGCGGAGTCGTGCATGGCACCGAGCTCGGAGAGCTGCTTGCCCTCCAGGCCGACGGTGACGGCGCCGATGGGCTGGACGTCGCAGTAGCCGGACTCCTTGCCCAGGCGCCAGACCTGCTCGACGACGCCGGCGGTGTCGGCGACCGGGAAGGTGTTCGCCATGGCGAAGACGGCGGTGTAGCCGCCGCTCGCGGCGGCGCGGGTGCCGGTGAGGACGGTCTCGGAGTCCTCGCGGCCGGGCTCGCGGAGGTGGGTGTGGAGGTCGACCAGGCCGGGCAGCAGGATCTTGCCGTCGGCCTCGACGACGGTGGCGCCCTCGGCGGACAGACCGTTCCCGACCTCGGCGATGGTCTCGCCGTCGATCAGGACGTCCTGCGGCTCGCCGCCGAGGACCTTCGCACCACGGATCAGGATCTTCGACATGATTACTTGTTCTCCTCGGTGCGGGCGTTGTTCGTGCCGACGGCGGGCTCGGAGCCGCCCAGCAGCAGGTAGAGGACGGCCATCCGGGTGCTGACGCCGTTGGCGACCTGCTCGACGGCCGTGCAGCGGTCGGAGTCGGCGACCTCGGCGGTGATCTCCATGCCGCGGTTCATCGGGCCGGGGTGCATCACGATGGCGTGCTCGGGCATCTTGGCCATGCGGTCGGCGTCCAGGCCGTAGCGGCGCGAGTACTCGCGCTCGGTCGGGAAGAACGCGGCGTTCATGCGCTCGCGCTGCACCCGCAGCATCATCACGGCGTCGGACTTCGGCAGCACGGCGTCGAGGTCGTAGGAGACCTCGCAGGGCCAGCTGTCGACGCCGACGGGCACCAGCGTGGGCGGGGCGACCAGGGTGACCTCGGCGCCGAGCGTGGTCAGCAGGTGGACGTTGGAGCGGGCGACCCGGCTGTGCAGCACGTCGCCGACGATCGTGATCCGGCGGCCGGACAGGTCCTTGCCGAGGCCGGCGTCCCGGCCGACCAGGCGGCGGCGCATGGTGAAGGCGTCCAGCAGGGCCTGGGTGGGGTGCTCGTGGGTGCCGTCGCCGGCGTTGACGACGGCCCCGTCGATCCAGCCGGAGTTGGCCAGCCGGTAGGGGGCGCCGGAGGCGTGGTGGCGGATGACGACGGCGTCGGCGCCCATGGCCTCCAGGGTCAGGGCGGTGTCCTTCAGGGACTCGCCCTTGGAGACCGAGGAGCCCTTGGCCGAGAAGTTGATGACGTCGGCGGAGAGGCGCTTGGCGGCGGCCTCGAAGGAGATGCGGGTCCGCGTCGAGTCCTCGAAGAAGAGGTTGACGACGGTACGGCCGCGCAGGGTGGGCAGCTTCTTGATCGGCCGGTCCGCGACCCGGGCCATCTCCTCGGCGGTGTCGAGGATCAGGACGGCGTCGTCGCGGGTGAGGTCGGCGGCCGAGATGAGGTGGCGCTTCATCCGGGTGCTCCGTGGGGGTGGAGGTGTGCGAGGGCTGTGGCCGGGCATGCCGCGGCGCACGGACCCGCCCCGCGGGTCCGTGAGGGGTCGCTACTGCGCGTCGGCCGGGGTGGTCGTGCCCGCGCCGAGGAGCACGCTGTCGCGGCCGTCCTCCTCGGTCAGGTGGACCTTGACCGTCTCCCGCAGCGACGTGGGGAGGTTCTTGCCGACGTAGTCGGCGCGGATCGGCAGCTCGCGGTGGCCGCGGTCGACGAGGACGGCGAGCTGGACGGCGCGGGGGCGGCCCAGGTCGTTCATCGCGTCGAGGGCGGCGCGGATGGTGCGGCCGGAGAAGAGCACGTCGTCGACGAGGATGACGAGCCTGCCGTCGATGCCCTCACCGGGGATCTCGGTCCGGGCGAGCGCACGGGCCGGACGCAGCCGCAGATCGTCGCGGTACATGGTGATGTCGAGGGAGCCGACCGGAATGCTGCTTCCAGTGATGCTCTCGAGCTTGGCGGCCAGCCGGCGGGCGAGGAAGACACCGCGGGTGGGAATGCCGAGGAGTACGACGTCGTCGGCGCCCTTGGCGCGTTCGACGATCTCGTGCGCGATACGGGTGAGGACCCGTGCGATGTCCGGTGCTTCGAGCACGGGACGCGCGCTGGGAATTGCGTCCATACGAAACGGACCTCCTTCTCCGCCTCACGGGACGGACATTAAAGGACGTCGGATTTACAGGATTCACCGTACCAGGACCCACGACGAACTCCAGCCACAGCCACTGACGGCCCAGGGCGGGGCCCATTCGGCTTGACGAACCGAGATTACGCTGCGTAACCTCACAGTGAGTTACCAGTCGCACGGCGCGGCCGCGCGATCGATACAGTGTCCGGGGAGCTTTATGTCCAGCGAATACGCCAAACAGCTCGGGGCCAAGCTCCGCGCCATCCGCACCCAGCAGGGCCTCTCCCTCCATGGTGTCGAGGAGAAGTCCCAGGGCCGCTGGAAGGCCGTTGTCGTGGGTTCTTACGAGCGCGGCGACCGTGCCGTGACCGTTCAGCGCCTGGCCGAGCTGGCCGACTTCTACGGCGTGCCCGTGCAGGAGCTGCTGCCCGGCACCACGCCCGGCGGCGCGGCCGAGCCCCCGCCGAAGCTGGTCCTGGACCTGGAGCGCCTCGCCCACGTCCCGGCCGAGAAGGCGGGCCCGCTCCAGCGTTACGCGGCCACCATCCAGAGCCAGCGCGGCGACTACAACGGCAAGGTCCTCTCGATCCGCCAGGACGATCTGCGCACCCTTGCCGTGATCTACGACCAGTCGCCCTCGGTGCTCACCGAGCAGCTGATCAGCTGGGGCGTGCTCGACGCGGACGCCCGTCGCGCCGTTCAGCACGAGGACGCGTAACGTCCACCGTTGCCTGACGACACAAAACCGCTGTGGGGCGGGAAACCGGATGGTTTCCCGCCCCACAGCGGTTTTGTCGTCTGAGAGCTCGCTACGCGCGCCGAAGGCTCGGCTTGAGCTCCTTGAAACGACCGAGGAGACCGTTGACGAACGCGGGCGATTCGTCGGTGGAGAACTCCTTGGCGAGCTGCACCGCCTCGTCGATCGCCACGGCGTCCGGGGTCTCGTCCTCCCAGATCAGCTCGTACGCGCCGAGCCGGACGATGCCACGGTCCGCGGCCGGCATGCGGTCCAGGTCCCAGTCGATCGCGTAGGTGGCGATCAGCTCGTCGATCCGGGCCGCGCGCTCGGCGTAGCCCTCGACCAGCTGGATCGTGTACGGGTTGACCGGCGGCTGCCTGTCGTCGGTCCGGGCATGCCGGATCCAGTCCGCGAGGACCTCGTGCACGGACGTGCCGCGCTGGTCGGCCTCGAAGAGGATCTGGAAGGCGCGCTTACGGGCCTTGCTGCGGGCGGACACGGTTAGCTGCTCACCCGGCCGAGGTAATCGCCGGTGCGCGTGTCGACCTTGATCTTCTCGCCGGTGGTGACGAACAGCGGGACCTGGATCTCGTAGCCGGTCTCCAGCTTGGCGGGCTTGGTGCCACCGGTGGAGCGGTCGCCCTGGACACCCGGGTCGGTGTGCTCGATGACCAGCTCGACGGCGGCCGGGAGCTCGACGTAGAGCACCTCGCCCTCGTGCGTGGCGACCGTGGCCTCGAAGCCCTCGATGAGGAAGTTCGCGGCGTCGCCGACGGCCTTCCGGTCGATCATCAGCTGGTCGTAGTCCTTCATGTCCATGAAGACGAAGTAGTCGCCGTCCATGTACGAGAACTGCATGTCGCGGCGGTCGACGGTGGCCGTGTCGACCTTCACGCCCGCGTTGAAGGTCTTGTCGACGACCTTGCCGGAGAGCACGTTCTTCAGCTTCGTACGGACGAAGGCGGGGCCCTTGCCGGGCTTGACGTGCTGGAACTCGACGACGGACCAGAGCTGGCCGCCTTCGAGCTTGAGCACCATGCCGTTCTTGAGGTCGTTCGTGGATGCCACGGTTGCGGTATCTCCTGGGCTGGTGGAACCAGAAAGTGCGATGCGCCGGCTAGAGCGCGAGCAGCTCTTTGGTCGTGATGGTGAGTAGCTCGGGTCCGCCGTCCGCCTCGGGGCGGACGACGAGCGTGTCATCGATCCGGACGCCGCCCCGCCCCGGGAGGTGGACCCCCGGGTCTACGGTGACCGGCACGCAAGCGTCCAGTTTACCCATTGCGGACGGTGCGAGCCGAGGGTCCTCGTCGTTTTCGAGCCCCACGCCGTGACCGATCCGGGGTCCGACCCTCTCGCCATGGCCCGCGGCCTCCAGTACGACCCGTGCCGCGCGGTCCACGTCACGGTACGCCGCACCCGGCGCGAGGGCCTCCCGGCCCGCCCGCTGGGCGGCGAAGACCTGCTCGTACAGCTCGATCTGCCACTCCGCGGGAGAGGCCCCGATGACGAACGTACGGGCGATCTCGCTCCGGTATCCACGGTAGTCCGCCCCCAGGCAGACGCTGAGGAAGTCGCCCTCCTCCACCCGGCGGTCGGTCGGCACGTGCCCGGCCCGCCCCGAGTGCGGCCCCGCGCCCACCGAGGTGGGGAAGGCCGCGCCGTCCGCGCCGTGGTCGATCAGCCGGCGCTCCAGCTCCAGCGCCAGATGGCGCTCGGTGCGGCCGACGAGTATCGACTCCAGCAGCTCGCCCAGGGCCTGGTCGGCGATCTCGGCGGCGATCCGCAGGGTCGAGATCTCCTCGTCGTCCTTGATCACCCGCTGCTGCTCCACGGCCGTCCCCAGGTCGCCCAGCCGCAGCCGGGGGGCGACCGAGCGCACCGCACGGTGCCGGGCCACGGTCAGATGGTGCTCCTCGACGGCGAGCGACCGCACCCCGCGCTCCGCGGCCCGCTCGGCGGCCGCCACGGCCGGATCGCCCTCGGGCGTCGGCAGCACCAGGACGGTCAGCCCGTCCCCGGGACGGCTGGCGCCCGTGGCGTCCACGAAGGGGTCGCTCGCGCACACCAGCCCGTCGTCGCCGTCCGGACCGAGGAGCAGCACGGCCCCGGGCGGCGCGCCGCCCGCCAGATAGCGGACATTGGCGCCGCCGCAGACCAGGGCGGCCTCGCCACCGGCCGCCGCGCACCGCTCGCGCAGCCGGGCCCGGCGCGCCGCGTACACCTCGGACATGCTTCCGAGCGTACGTTCGGCGGCCGGTTCCGGCCTTTCCAGCGCCTCCGACCGGGGCAGCCCTACCAGCTGGTCAGGGCGCGGGCGACGGCCTCGTCGAGCAGCCGGGCGGTGGTGGGGACGTCCAGCTGGGAGTTGTCGATGATGGGCAGGCCCGAGCCGTACCAGCCGGCCATCCGGCCGTGGATCCGGGCGACCTCCTCGTCGCCGAGCCGGCGATTGCCGGAGCGCTCGGCATTGCGTTCGAGAACGACGTCGAGGCCCGGCAGCAGCACCACGGGCAGCAGCCCCGGGCCGACGTGCCGCTTCCAGCCGCCGAGACCGACGACGGGCCGGTCGGGGAAGACGGCGTCGTCGAGGATGCAGGAGATGCCGTTGGCGAGGAAGTTGCGGGCGGCGAAGCCGCAGGTGCGGCGGGCGAGGCGGTACTGCGCCTCGGAGTGGTCGTTCCACCCGGACTGCGGGTCGGCGAAGCCGGAACGCACCCATTCGCGGACGTCGTCGAGGCTGATGTGCGCCGTGGGCACCCGGCGGGTGTCGGCCCAGTACCGGGCGACGGTGGTCTTGCCGGCGCCGGCCGGGCCGATGAGCAGGACGGCGACGGCGGCGGCGGTCACGTCCGCCGGCGGCAGGGCCGGTATCGGCGGATGAGCGGGGGGCAGCGGTGGTCCCACGGGGTGCTGCATCCTGTGGCACGCTCCGATTTCGTGCGGTGTGGTGTGTGGCGGGGTGCGCCCGCGGCGGGCCGGTGCCCCGGTCCCGCCCGCAGGGCCAACGCCCCGGGTCAGGAACCGAGTTCCTCCGCCAGCGCGCGCAGCGCCAGCCGGTAGGAGCCGATCCCGAACCCCGCAACCGTACCGCTCGCCACCGCCGCGATCACCGACGTGTGACGGAACTCCTCCCGCGCGTACGGGTTGGAGATGTGCACCTCGATGAGCGGCGCCGTCCGCTGCGCCGCCGCGTCACGCATCGCGTACGAGTAGTGCGTGAACGCGCCGGGGTTGATGACGACCGGCACCTTGCCGTCGGCCGCCTCGTGCAGCCAGCGCACCAGCTCGCCCTCGTCGTTGGTCTCCCGGACCTCGACGGCGAAGCCGAGCTCGGCGCCGAGCGCCGTGCACGCCTCGACCAGGCCGCGGTAGGAGGTCGAGCCGTAGACATCGGGCTCGCGCGAGCCGAGCCGGCCCAGGTTGGGCCCGTTGAGGACGAGGACCTTCCGGATATCGCTCACGCCGCTCACGCCGCGATCTCGGCGTGTGCGGCCAGCAGCATCGCCGGGTCCGGGCCCTCCAGGACCGTGGGCTTGGCCAGGCCGTCGAGAACGATGAAGCGCAGCCGGTCGCCGCGGGTCTTCTTGTCGACCTTCATCGTCTCCAGCAGCTTGGGCCACTGGTCGCCGCGGTAGGTGACGGGAAGGCCGACGGCGGTGAGGATCGCGCGGTGCCGGTCGGCGGTGGCGTCGTCCAGGCGGCCGGCGATCCGGCCGAGCTCGGCGGCGAAGACCATGCCGACGGCGACGGCCGCGCCGTGCCGCCAGTTGTAGCGCTCGTTCTTCTCGATGGCGTGGGCGAGCGTGTGACCGTAGTTCAGGATCTCGCGCAGGCCCGACTCCTTCAGGTCGGAGGAGACCACCTCGGCCTTGACCTTGATGGCCCGCTCGATCAGCTCGGAGGTGTGCGGGCCCCCGGGCGAACGGGCGCCCTCGGGGTCGGCCTCGATGAGGTCGAGGATCGCCGGGTCGGCGATGAAGCCGGCCTTGATGATCTCGGCGAGGCCGCTGACGTAGTCGTGGACCGGCAGCGACTCCAGCGCGGCCAGGTCGCACAGGACCCCGGCCGGGGGGTGGAAGGCGCCGACGAGGTTCTTGCCCTCGGCGGTGTTGATGCCGGTCTTGCCGCCGACGGCCGCGTCGACCATGCCCAGCACGGTGGTGGGCACGGCGATCCAGCGCACGCCGCGCAGCCAGGTGGCGGCGACGAAGCCCGCCAGGTCGGTGGTGGCCCCGCCGCCCACGCCGACGATCACGTCGGTGCGGGTGAAGTTGGTCTGCCCGAGCGCCTTCCAGCAGTAGGCGGCGACCTCGACGGTCTTGGACTCCTCGGCGTTGGGCAGCTGGATCGCTATGGCCTCGTAGCCCTGGGACGCCAGGTCCTCGCGGATGGCCTCGCCGGTGGAGGCGAGCGCCTCGGGGTGGAGCACGGCGACCCGCTTGGCCCGGGTGCCGATGAGGCCGGGCAGCTCGCCCAGCAGCTGACGGCCGACCAGGACCTCGTACGGCGCGGTGCCCGCGCTGCCGGCGACCTGGATGCGGGTGGGGGCGTCGGTCATGCGTTCCTCACTGCGGGGAGTCAGTGGTGTCGGTGGTGGGCGCCGGGGAGAGCCGCAGCACCTCGAGTACGGCGTCGGCGACCTCGGCCGGGGTGCGGCCGCCGGTGGCGACCACGGCGCGGGCGACCTCGGTGTAGAGCGGCCGGCGCGCTTCCATCAGCTCGCGCCACCGCTTGCGGGGGTTGACGGCGAGCAGCGGGCGTGGGGCGTCCAGGCCCACGCGGTGCACGGCGTCGGCGAGTTCGACGTCGAGGAAGACCACGGGCAGGCCCTTGAGGAGGGCCCGGGTGCCCGGGTCCATGACGGCGCCGCCGCCGAGGGCGAGCACCCCGGGGTGCTCGGCCACGGCGGTACGGACGGCCTGCCGCTCCAGCTCGCGGAAGTGCGGCTCGCCCTCGTCGACGAAGATCTCCGGGATGGGCTTCCCGGCGGTCTCCTCGATGTCGGCGTCGGTGTCCCGGTAGCCGGTGCCCAGGCGCTCGGCGAGCAGGGCACCGATGGTGGACTTGCCCGCGCCGGGCGGGCCCACCAGGACGATGACGGGGGTGGTCACTTGATGGCCAGGTTCTCGAGGTAGCCCTGGACGTTGCGGCGGGTCTCGGCGACGCTGTCGCCGCCGAACTTCTCCACCACCGCGTCGGCGAGGACGAGCGCGACCATCGCCTCGGCGACGATGCCGGCCGCCGGGACGGCGCACACGTCGGAGCGCTGGTGGTGGGCCTGGGCGGCCTCGCCGGTGGTCACGTCGACCGTGCGCAGGGCGCGCGGGACGGTGGCGATGGGCTTCATGGCGGCCCGGACGCGCAGCAGCTCGCCCGTGGTCAGGCCGCCCTCGGTGCCGCCGGAGCGGCCGGAGGCGCGGCGGATGCCGTCCTCGGTGGAGACGATCTCGTCGTGCGCCTGCGAGCCGGGCACGCGCGCCAGCTCGAAGCCGTCGCCGACCTCGACGCCCTTGATCGCCTGAATGCCCATCAGGGCGGCGGCGAGGCGGGCGTCCAGCCGGCGGTCCCAGTGGACGTGCGAGCCGAGGCCCACCGGCACGCCGTAGGCCAGGACCTCGACGACGCCGCCGAGGGTGTCGCCGTCCTTGTGGGCCTGGTCGATCTCGGCGACCATCGCCTCGCTCGCGGCCTCGTCCAGGCAGCGCACCGGGTCGGCGTCGAGCTTCTCGACATCGGCGGGGGTGGGGTAGACGCCGTACGGGGCCTTGGCCGCGGCCAGCTCCACGACGTGCGAGACGATCTCGATGCCGGCCGCCTCCTTGAGGAAGGAGCGGGCGACGGCGCCGAGGGCCACACGAGCGGCGGTCTCCCGGGCGGAGGCCCGCTCCAGGACCGGCCGGGCCTCGTCGAAGCCGTACTTCTGCATGCCGGCGAGGTCGGCGTGGCCGGGGCGGGGGCGGG
>NZ_JAILXP010000009.1 GCF_020740895.1 Streptomyces sp. UNOB3_S3
GTGTGAAGCGGCGGGGAAGGCTGGGAAGGGGGATGCGGGCAGGAGCGCGGTGGCGCGCTCAGTGGTGGAGGATCTTCGACAGGAAGTCCTTGGCCCGGTCGCTGCGCGGGTTGCTGAAGAACTGGTCCGGCCGCGCCTCCTCGACGATGCGGCCGTCCGCCATGAAGACCACGCGGTTCGCGGCGGAGCGGGCGAAGCCCATCTCGTGGGTGACGACGACCATGGTCATGCCGTCCCGGGCGAGCTGCTGCATGACCTCCAGCACCTCGTTGATCATCTCCGGGTCCAGGGCCGAGGTCGGCTCGTCGAAGAGCATCACCTTCGGGTCCATGGCCAGCGCCCGGGCGATCGCCACACGCTGCTGCTGGCCACCGGAGAGCTGGGCGGGGTACTTCTCCGCCTGGGCGCCCACGCCCACCCGGTCGAGCAGGGAACGGGCCGTGGCCTCGGCCGACTTCCGGTCCTTCCTGCGGACCTTCACCTGCCCCAGGGTCACGTTCTCCAGCACGGTCTTGTGGGCGAAGAGATTGAACGACTGGAAGACCATGCCCACGTCGGCGCGCAGCCGCGCCAGCTCTCTGCCCTCCTGGGGCAGGGGCTTCCCGTCGATGGTGATGGAGCCGGAGTCCGTCGTCTCCAGCCGGTTGATCGTGCGGCACAGGGTCGACTTGCCCGAACCCGACGGCCCGATGACGACCACGACTTCGCCGCGGGCGATGGTCAGGTCGATGTCCTGGAGCACGTGCAGCGCGCCGAAATGCTTGTTGACCTTGTCCAGGACGACCAGGGCGTCCGCGGCGGGCGCCACGTCCTTGGTCACCGATATCTCGTTCATCGGCGCTCCTCGCTCCGTCCTCCTCGGTTGGGGAGGACCCTAATGAGCGGGGAAGACCAGCGTCATTACATCTGAGCTGAAATTGAGCATAACGATCCGGACTCAAGTGGACACACAGCGTCAGTCAGCCGGAAGTCATCGGTCCGGTGTACCGGCTGGATAACGGATGCCCTCGCGCGGGCAGGAACCCCTTGACGTACCGGGAGCGCATCGGCGTGGATGCGGTGATACCGCACCGAGCCGCGCGGAGGGGGACGATGAGACTGCTGCTCGTGGAGGACGACGACCACGTCGCCGCGGCCCTGTCCGCCGTCCTGGCCCGGCACGGCTTCGACGTCACCCACGCCCGGAGCGGCGAGGAGGCCCTCCGGGCCCTGCTCCCGGACGAACGGTCGCCCTTCGGCGTCGTCCTGCTCGACCTCGGACTGCCCGACCAGGACGGCTTCGAGGTCTGCGGCGGGATCCGCAAGCGCACCACCACGCCCGTCATCATGGTGACCGCCCGCGCCGACACCCGCTCGAAGATCCACGGCCTGAACCTCGGCGCCGACGACTACGTGGTCAAGCCCTACGACACCGGCGAACTGCTCGCCCGTATCCACGCCGTCGCCCGGCGCATCCCCCACCAGGAGAGCGCACCGGGCCAGTCGCGCGCCCCCGAGGGCGACCCGAGCGTCCTCAGCCTGGGCGCCCTGACCGTCGAGCTCCCCAACCGCCGTGTCTGCGTGGACGGCTCGGCCGTCGCCCTCACCCGCAAGGAGTTCGACCTGCTGGCGCTGCTCGCCCAGCGCCCGGGGGTGGTCTTCCGCAGGGAACAGATCATCAGCGAGGTGTGGCGCACCAGCTGGGAAGGGACCGGACGCACCCTGGAGGTGCACATCGCCTCGCTGCGCGCCAAGTTGCGGATGCCCGCCCTCATCGAGACCGTACGGGGCGTCGGCTACAAGATCGTCGTCCCGGTCCGGTAGTCGCGGCATCCCGTGCGTGCCCGACTCCTCCCCCTGCTCATCGTGCTGATGGCGGGCATCCTGATGACCCTCGGCCTTCCGCTGGCCGCCGGCACGGCCGCCGTGCGCCAGCAGCGGGTCGTCGTCGACCGCATCGACGACACCGCCCGCTTCGCCGCCCTCGCCCAGTTCGTCGGCTACCGCACCCCCGGGCCGCCCGAGGGCGGCGACAGCGGCGACCGGCAGCTCAGCCTCCAGCACGAACTCGCCCGCTACGAGAAGCTGTACGGCATCCGCGCCGGCGTCTTCTCCCGTGAGGGAAAGCCCCTGACGGTCGCCCCCGCGGGCTGGGTCCTGCCCCGGAGCGGCAAGAGCTGGGCGGCCTTCCAGGACGCGCTGGCCGGGCGCCGCAGCCGTGACCCCGGACAGATCTGGCCCTGGCGCGAGGACCGGCTCACCGTCGCCTCGCCCGTCATCCGCGACAGCGACGTCGTCGCCGTCGTCGTCACGGACTCGCCCACCGGCCGGCTGCGCTCCCTCATCCTGCGCGACTGGCTGCTGATCGCGGCCGGCGAGACGGCGGCGATGCTCGTGGCGGTCGCGGCGGCGTTCCGGCTCACCGGATGGGTGCTCAAGCCCGTACGCACCCTCGACGTCGCCGCCCACGACATCGCCACCGGCCGGATGAAGTCCCGCGTCGTCGCCGACAGCGGCCCCCCGGAACTGCGCAGACTGGCGCGCTCCTTCAACGAGATGGCCGACAACGTCGAGGACGTCCTGGAACAACAGCGCGCCTTCGTCGCCGACGCCTCGCACCAGCTGCGCAACCCGCTCTCCGCCCTGCTGCTGCGCATCGACCTGCTGGCGCTCGACCTGCCCGAGGGGCACGAGGAGGTCTCCTCGGTGCGCGCCGAGGGCAAACGGCTGGCCCGGGTCCTGGACGATCTGCTGGACCTCGCCCTGGCCGAGCACGCCCCCGGCGACACCCAGCTCACCGACATAGCCGAGCTCGTCACCGACCGGGTGGGCGCCTGGTCCCCGGTCGCCGATCGCGAGAAGATCGCCCTCACCTACCGGGGGCCCGCCGCGGCGACCGGCTGGGCCGACCCGGTCGCCCTCTCCAGCGCGCTCGACGCGATCGTGGACAACGCGCTCAAGTTCACGCCCGAGAACGCCCGGGTCGAGGTCACCGTCGCCGTGTCCGGCGACCGGGTCGACATCACGGTGGCCGACGGCGGCCCCGGCCTCACCGAGGAGGAGCTCACCCGCATCGGCGACCGCTTCTGGCGCAGCGGCCGCCACCAGAACGTCTCCGGTTCCGGCCTCGGGCTGTCCATCTCCCGCGCCCTGCTCGCCACCGGCGGGGCCACCCTCTCGTACGAGCCGAACAGGCCGACCGGACTGCGCGCGACGATCGCCGTCCCGCGCCACGGCGGCTGAGCGGACAGCGTGCGGAGTGGACGGCGTGCGGAGCGGACGGCTTCGCGACCGGAAAGATGTTTACGGCTTGGCCGACAGGTAATAGCGGCGCGCTCCGGAGTGGAGCTCCAGGGGGTCGGTGAAGATGGCCGTGCGGAGGTCCACTTTCTGCGCGGCGTTCACCTTGCTGCCGATGTGGTCGCGGCTCTTTATCACCGTGCGGGTGACGCTCTCGGTGAGATCCGCGTCGGTGTTGTCCATGGTGACGAGGAGGTTCGCGATGGCGATCGTCTGGACGACGCCGGGGGCGTTCAGCTCGGGGTAGGCGTCCGTCGGCATCATCGCCGACCGGTAGTAGCGCGTCTGCCGTCCCATCCGGTGGAGGGGCTCGATGAGGTCCCCGAGCTGGACGAGCCGTATCGGCAGCCGCTCTCCCAGGGCCTTGACCGCGCCGGTGGAGAGCCCGCCGGACCAGAAGAACGCGTCGAGCTCGCCCTTCTCCAGCAGCCCCGGCATCCGGTCGATGCCCACCCGCACCGGTGTGATGTCCTTCTCGAAGTCGAGGCGGGCGGCCTGGAGCAGCCGCCGGGTGATCAGCTGCACCCCCGAGCCGTCCGCGCCCACCCCCACCCGCAGCCGCGCGAGGTCCCGGGTGGACTTCACGGGGGAGTCCTTGCGCACCACCAGCTGCATGTAGTCGTCGTAGAGCCGCGCGCACGCCCGCAGCCGTCCGGCACCCGGCTGCTTGCGGTCCCGGTAGGTGGCCACCGCGTCGGCCGTGGCGAAGGTGAAGTCGGCCTTGCCGCTGGTGAGCTGCCGCAGATTGTCGAGGGAGCCCTGGCTGTGCCGCAGCCGCACCTTCAGGGTCGGCAGGTCCCTGGCCAGGTCCTCCTTGAGGACGTCGCCGTACTTCTCGTACACCCCGGTCGGCACCCCCGTCGCGACCGTGATCTCCCCGGCCGGCTCCGGACCCCGGTCGGGCGGCCACAACGACCACAGCAGCAGGGCGAGCACGGCGGCCGCCACCGCGCCCGCCCGCACGGCGCGGCGCCCGCCCGGGCGCGCGAATCGGGGAAGCACGCTCGGATCCTGCCAGTCCGCCGCCGTGCCGACCAGGCCCCGGCGACGAGTGGCGCGGGGCGGTGATCACCGGGCGGAGCGCGGCGTGGGGGAATCGCGTGGGCGCGGTGTCCGAGCGACCACGTACCCTGGTCGATTGAGATGAGTGCGAAGACATACGAGGTGCGCACCTAGACCTCGGCACTTTCACAAACGGCGCCGTCGGCGCTGCCGTAGCGTCTCCGCAGGTCAGGGCCGGTGCGCACACCGAGCAGGGCTGGCCTCAGCGGTTTACTGTCGAAGTGTGGAGTTCCGCATCACGGCGGGGGAGGAGGCCGTCCTCCTCCTGATCGCCAGCCGTTTGGACGCAGGGGACACTCCGACCGTCGAGGAGCTGTCCGCCGCCGTTGGCCGTGACGTCCGCGTGGAGGTCGCCTCACTGAGCCAAAAGGGCTGGATCGGCGTCCGCGGCGACACGGTCCTCGCGCTATCCCCTATGGCCCTCCAGGCCGTGAGGAACCTGCGCTTCGGGTACCGAGGCGAGGTGTAGAAAAGCCCCGCCCTGCCTAAGCCGGGCGGGCAAGCTCTGGGGAGCTCGGATTCGAACGCGCCGTCACAGGTGGTCCCGAATCAAGCTCTGACCGGTGAATCACACCCTGTATGGGCCCCTTCGGTGCAATCGCTTCGGCAGGCTGGCAGCGATCACTACGGGATGGGGGGATTTGATGCTCATGAGGATGCGTGTCGGTATGGCCGCGCTGGTGGCAGCGGGATCGCTGCTGGTGCCGGTCGCTGCGGGCACCACGGCTCAAGCGGCTATCGCGGGGTGTGCCCACCACACCACGGGCACGTGCAAGGCTGGCAGTCACCACCCGGAGGGGGCTACCGCGCAGTGCAAAGACAAGACCTACTCCTACAGCGCCCACTTCCGCGGGACCTGCTCACACCATCGTGGGGTGCGCTACTGGTACAAGTAGGTACTCCTGACCTTTCCAGCGCCCTGCACTGAGGCAGGTACGCCAAAACCCCGCCTGGGGTGACCAGGCGGGGCAGGAATTGCAGGGCGGTGCTACTCAGCGCGGGTTGAGGAGGCTCTGTTGGTCCTCGGGGGACGGTCCGACCGGAACCGTGGGGGCGCAGTCGGGGCAGGCGCTGATCGTGTGCCCGGGGCCGCTTCCGGTGTCACGCCAGCCGACCGTCACAGGGGCCTCAGTGAGCCTGCCGCAGCGGCAGCAGCGTGTGATGCTCATGCGGTCACCGCCACCGCGTCGAAAAGCGACCCCCTGTAACTGTAGGGGTAGTCCCGGCCCTCCCACGCCGCTTCGACGGCCCGACGGCGCTCGCACCGCTGCCGCTCCTCCTCGGCGCGTTCCCGCTCCCACTCGACCAGGTACCTGGGGATCAGGGGGCGTGTGGCGTGCGGGGTGAGATGGCGTGTGAGGTGGTGGGGCGGGATGACCTGCTGTCGGCTGCACTCCACGAAGGGCGGCTGGGCTGACGGGGTCGGTGTCGGCGCGGTGGGGATGCGGGGTCGGGTGTACCTGTGGGCTCCGCGGGCGGGCAGTAGCAGGCGGAGCGCCCATAAGAGGGCGCGGGCGATACGATCGCGCATGAGTCGTTCAGCTCCCAACAAGCTGGTCGGCTAAGCCCCGATAGACCGATTAGGCCCGGTCTGTCGGGGTGTTTCTGTTTCCGGGTGGTGACGCTACGCTTCTTAGCTAGCCTTGTCCATGCTTCATCACCCTTGACCAGTCTTTATTGGTCATGGCTGGTGATGGTTAGTTGTTTAGGCTCTGCACATGACAGACAGAACGGTCGATCACCGAAGCCCGGTGCCCGTCTATCAGCAGATCGCACGGCACATCATTCGGGATATTGAGGCCGGGGTTCACGAGGTCGATCGCCCCATCCCGTCCATGCCTGATCTCAAGAGGGCATACGGGGTCGCAATGGGTACTGTACGGAAGGCTGTGGAGTACCTGGTTGATGAGGGGTACGTCTTCACGGTCCCCAAGCGCGGCACCTACGTCCGCGACCGGTCCAAGACCGCTGGCGACGACCAGGCCAAGCCGGAGTAGCCCGTAGGGTCAGCACGGCCCCCGCTCGCTGCGCCAGGATGGGACGGAGCCCGGTCGGCGGCCTCTGGTGCGAGCGTGGGGCCGGACATGGGCGAGCCCCGAACCTATTGCGGCGCTGATGAATCAGCTGAGTTCGGGCCCTCGGGCCCTTGTGATGTGGCGCGGGTGAGGGAGAGGCAGCGTCGAGACCTTCCCGCACCCGTCGCAGTTGATATTCAGGAGAAGCCCTCTCCCGATCCCTCGCATGACACTGGGCCATGTTTTACGGCCCTGGCACTCAGCGCATGGCGCGCCGGTGTACTGCTCAATGCCCCTATACAGGGCATTGATCTGATTTGTATTCAAATGTTGTCACCTGCTGGATTCCGGGTTCCACTGGTGCGAGTCCAGCGTCCCACGGAACGGGCTCCGTCTGGGCCGGAATTGCAAGAGGCTCACTAACTGCACACGTGTAGCAGTCTCCTGCGGGTAAAGCCCCGCCCGTACGCCCTGGTGAGGGATGCGCGGGCGGGGCATTGTTCAGTCCCGGTGGCTTAGAACCAGGTGAAGCGAGGTGCCTCGGGGGGCAGGGCAGCAGTCCCGTAGCCCCCGCAGGCGTAGCACCAGATCGGGTTTTGCAACCCGTCTGACGTCGTCATCCGGAACCACCTGGAGCCCTTGCACGCACCGCACGGGACGGTGGCCGGATCGATCGTCGGCAACGGCCTGTGACAGATCACGTCCGAACGGGCGCTCACGAAGAACCATTCATTGCATTCCGCAATGGGGAGCCCCAGATCGGCCCACCGTGACGTCTCGGCCGGAACGAGGACGGGCGCCCTCAGCTGCCGGGCCCGTTGCACGTCGGGCAGTTGAGGTCCCCGATCCACCCCGACCCGCCGCAGTCCTTGCAGTTGGGGTCCGTGCGCACCGGGCTGGGTGTTGCGGAGACGTTCCCTATCCATGTCATCCTTCGGTCTCCTTGGAGGCAGGCGCGGAATCAGAGTCCCACGCATCGGATTGTGTTGACGGTGCTTCTTCCGAACTGTGGTGCACTCGTCCGGCCATCTCGTGGCGTGGCCAATGGCCGGGCGGGCGGGGTGCCCCGCTCCGATCACCCGTGCGGGGGCCGCTTGTGGCAGCCGTGACCGGAGCGGGAGCGGTGGTGCTGCCTCGGCCGCTCGCGACTCGGTCGGGGCGATACCCGCCTCTCTGTGATCCCCGTCGGCACTCGGGGGATGGCATCGACAGAGGGGGCGGGGTGGTGTCCGCTCCTCTGCGACTGCGGCCCCCGTGGGAGTGCGGCACGGGTCGGATGGCATCGGCAGAGAGGCGGACGGATGGGGGCATGCAGTGAGTCGTGCTAGTCGGTGGAGACCGCCCCGATCAGGTCGGTGGCCTCGTTCTCGTTCTGGTCGGTGGACGGGGCGTCCGTCTCGGTGACGGTCTCCGTGGCGGTCTCTTCGGGTTCGGTCTCGTCGGCCGCGGGCATGCGACGTCTCCTTTTATTCGTGTTGGCTCCGGCCCGGGTGAGCTCGGAGTACTCGCCTTTCACGGGGCGAGCGGCCGGCGGGGGCCGGGCCGCCACGTTCAAGGACTTGCTACCGAGGGCCTGATAGGTGGCGTATCGCTGTACTCCGCAGCGGCAGGTGGCGACGCCGCGATCGGTCAGCCATGCCGTCGACGGGTGAGAACAGGGGATCGGCCTGTGGAGGAGGCGGTGCCCCGCGCCCGCCGGGCGCCATTCGACGCAGGGGGACACGGCCGGGATGTCCGGCGGGCGTGGGCGACTACTGGGGGCGGGCTGGTCGAGCGAGTACGCGGTCAGCTTCACGAGCGGGAGGCCGACGGTGATCTCCAGTCTCTTTTTATCGCGCAAACGCTCCATCGCGTGTTCGTACTGGCGATCGTCGGCCGCCCACGACCGCAGGGCCTGAGCTGGGTCCGGGGTACCGACAGGAAGGCCAAGGCGCAACACCCCCAGGCGCAAGGGATCCCCGGGAGCAGGGTCCAGCCGGTCAGCGAGGAGGATCGCGTGCCATCGAAGCCAGCGGACGGCGAGGCGCGGTGTGGTGGTCGGCTCCCCAGCGAGGCTGGTGATGCTCTCGCTGCCGATAGCGGCGATCAGCTCGCACCAGAACCGGTATTCGAGCCTCGGGATACTGGAACGTCCGGGACTACTGGGCTTCGTAATCACCGGAGCCCCCGGTGGCGCGTACGCCAGCTCCTGTCCGCCACGCTGGCCTGAATCTCGATGTCCAGGGATACCGGACCGACATCCGCAGCCTTCACCTTCCACTGCGTGCCAGCCGCAGGCGTCCTCAGTTCGTACTGGAACCCGTCCCAGTCCACTACGACGCCGATGCAGTTACGACGGGAGTCTCGAACAACCTCATCGACCTTGAACAAGGACTCTTCGATCGAGCCACCGGCGGGGACCAGGTAATGGGCGAAGGCGTCGCGTTTTTTCAGCCAGTCGCGCAGGACGATCTTCGCGGCGGGGCGGTAAGCGATCTCGGACTCGTCGGGCGCGATAAGACCTGCGACCTGATAGTTCGTGATGAGCCGTTTGACCTTCGGCCACGACTTCCGGTCCGTACGCGTGGTGGTGACGCTGACGGTGTCGTGGAGCTCGGCGTGCACAACCCAGTCACGAGCTTCAGCCTGCTCGTGCAGGGCCTTCATCGTGGCGTCGAGGTGGAGGTCGGAGGGGGCGCAGGTGTAGAGAACCACCGTCACCCGCTCGCCCCAGCCCGTGGAGGCTGTGGCCAAGGCTCGGCGGCGGTTGATGTCGCTCGGCGTACGGGTCATACGCGTAACCGTCCCGCTACCGAGCCCAGTGGTACAGAAACGCAGCGGACGACTCTGGGAACTTGTCTCTCATGAACTCGTATGCGACGGACGACAGTTGAAGCACGAACGCCAAGCGGTCGTCCGTCACATACCAGTGGAGCCGTTTGGAGACTCGGGTGGTGAGTTCAGAGGGCTGACCTTGCGGTCGCCGGCGGGAATCCGTGCGTCACGCTGGAGCGCATTCCGATGAGTTCCGTGACTCGCCGCAGGCGGGCAGTAGAGGCCTGTCCGACCTTGGCGACGATCACACTCGGGAGAGCCTGGTGGCGAGCCCACTGGGGCGCGCCCGTGAGCGTTGCCTCCAGCGTATCGAGGGAGGCATCCCAGAGGTTCGCGTCGGCCTGAGCCATCGCCTTGTCCATCGCGTACCGGTTCTGGGCTGCTTCGGTTAGCTGTGATACGTCCCTGATCCCCTTGATCAACTTCAGGGCCTTCCCAGTCTGCCCCAACGCCACGTTGATCCCGACTGCCTGAGTAGAGGCTGTGACAGGTCCGAAAAGGGTGCCGTACGCCTTGTGCTCGGAGACCATCCGAGCCCCCGTGGCGTGCGACTGCGACAGGTAGTCCGCGGTGCGTTCCTTGTCCTTGAGGCGGCTGGCAACAACCGCAGCGAAGTTGATGTGACTCCCGTACACGGTGAGCTGTTCAGGGGTGGCTTTGGAGAACCTGGGCTCGGTGTCGGTCGCGGCCTTTTCGGCGAGCTGGAGCGCTGCCGGGAGTCGGGCGTCCCGAAGGTAGATCCACGAGCGCCCCGAGGTCACGATGGCCGGCTGGAGCTCATCGGCGCAGCGCTCGGCCGCGAACTGGGCGTGCCCGATGGCCGCATAGGCGAGATCACGGGCCCCCATGAGGTTGGACACGTACGCAGACAGGCGGTAGGCATCGGCCAGGAGCCCCCAAGCCTCGTCCACGCTACCGGCGGGCTGGTTGTGCCGATGCATGGCGGCCTGCTGAAGGAGCGGGGCGGCCAGGGCGCCAGCGTCGACATAGTGCCCCTTCCAGTACAGCGCCCAGCACCTGTTGATGGCCGCTCGGATGCCCGCAGCTCCGTCGGCTTCCTCAAGGTGATCGGGCAGGAGGCCCGCGGCCGTGTCGTGCACGACCTGCGACAAGGTTCGCACCATCGTTCGGTCAGCTTGCTCCATGGCCCGACGCGGTGCCTGCTGCCCGAGGACCACTGACGTGTCGACGCCTAGCGCGTCCGCGATCAACATGAGCGTGTTGAGCGTCAAGGCCTTGTCCTGCTCGGCCTTCTGGACAGTGACGACGGAGAGTCCTGTCATCTCGGCAAGGGCGGACTGAGTGACATCCTTGCCCCGGAGGATCTTGATCCTTTGGCCGGTGGTGTAGTCGCTCCACTGCATGCTCGGCAACTCCGTTCTGGGACATGTCTGTTCTTGAACGGTACCCGTTTACCTTCAGGTCCTGCGGCCGAAGCCGGGGCCGCAATCACTCCGTAAGAAGCGTGCGCTTCCGCCCTGCGTGAGCCGGCTGGCTTCCCGCGGGCTAGGTCGGCCGAGACCCAAGGGACCCACGGCAAGGTCAGATAGTGGACAGCCCTGATAGGCAGCCCCCTCTTTGAAGAGGGGGTTTCTCATTGTCTTGATTAGTTATATAGGACCGCCCCACAAATAACGTAGGTGTGACCCGGGTGGCTTGGTGACACCCACGGGCCGATCTGTGGCCGAGGTCACCAACCAGTGGCCGTTTTGCAGCCCTCAGTCGACTCGCCGGCCCAGGACCCCCGGCGAAACCGCCGCAAACTTCCCCGCCTCAAGCGGTATTCACGCCCATGCCGACATGAAAAGCCCTCAGGAATTGCCGGAATGGGGAATCTTCATACCCGTACACGGTCGGAAAGAGGCACCCCCGGTGGGTCCTTTTCTTTTCTTTCCAAGCATTACCCCCGGGTCCCAAAAGGGCCTCTGACCTGCGGAAACACAGCTTTTAGAGGGGTTTGGAGGGGGGTTTGGGATTAGGCTCCAATTCAAAGATTGTGGCGTGGATCACCCTCAATTTCTGGTGCGGGGAATTGTTGGTGATGTAGAAAGGGATCACGGTTTTATTGCTCACCTGATCGGGTGGGCTCAACCGGGCGGCTGGAGAGAACGTGCCGCTAACGAACTAAGACTTATGGCGCTCCCCACGGTGTGGGTCGCAGCGCCTCCGAGAAACGCGTGTGGTGCGGCCTGGGGCCGCTCCTGGATACCTGTGGGGTGGATATGTCGAAGCGTCGTGTTGTGGCCGGTGTGCTGGCCGCTGTGGTGCTGATGGTGGGGACGGGGACGGCGGGGTCCGTGGCGGGTGAGTCGGGCAAGCGGGCGGCGGTTGAGCGCGTGTCGGTGGATGCGTTCAACGAGGGGTTCGACGAGGCCCTGTGCAGGCCGATCCGGGGCAACGACCGCACGGATGGCGGCGGCTGGATCGTGGACGGCGCAGGGAACGTGTGCGGCGAGTACGAGCCCAAGTGACTGCAAGGCCTTGTGGGGACCAGAGAGAGGAGTGGGACGGTGCTGAGTGAGGCGCAGTACAAGATCGTGCAGCGTGCCAGCTGGGGCCTGCTGCGCGTGCAGTACGAGATGGGGTCAAGCGTCGTCCGCTCGTACTCCCGTGAGGTGGACCACCGAATCACCGGGATCAAGGGCGAGCGGCGGGGCGCGGTCCGCAAGGACTCGGTGGAGAAGCTGATTCGGGAGGGTCTGCTCACCCGTGAGGGCACCGGGTTCCACGTGCGGCTGACGGACTCTGGTCGTGCTGCGCTGGCCGCGTACGAGAGCCCGCAGGAGACGATGGCTGAGCCGGATTCGGAGCCGGAGGAGAGCGAGCCCACGGCGACCGAGGACCAGGAGCCGACCCCTGCCCCGGAGGAGCTTTCAGGGTCGGTCACGCTTAAGTGGTCGAAGCAGCCCGGTGGTTGGGGCGTCACGGCGTCTTGGTGTGACATGTTCTTTTGGGTGCTCCAGAAGAAGGGGCGGTTCTACGTGAGCCGTACCAGGGAGCGGCACGACCGGCCCTCTGAGTGGTCACGTCGCGTGAAGGGGCACGGTGACATGCGTACGCGGCAGGACGCGGAAGCCGCGATGATCGCGCACATCCGCAAGCGCCAGACTGCCGAGGCTGAGTACCTGCGGGAGATCGCGGAGGCGGAGAAGCGGAACGCCCCCGTGTGGGTGTCGACGCTGGACAAGGGGCCGTTCAAGGCGCCTCGGCGCATGCGGCCGGAGAAGGTTGTGGCCGAGTGGGGTGACGCGGTGACGTTCGAGGTGATCGAGGAGACCCCGGAGGAGCCGCAGAAGCAGATGGAGCCTGCGCCGGTTGCTCCCTGGCGTGACGCGGTGCCGGGTGAGCCGGTCGACGTCGAGACGTCCGAGGGCACGGTGCAGGTGCGCTACGCGGGATACGACCGCGAGTGCCGTTGGGAGCACTGCGGGTGCGACGACGACGCGTGCTCGTGCCCTCCGCGCCCGGTGATGCTGTGCGACGGGGAGAGCCAGCCGTACGCGTGGGAGGCCTGCCCGGAGTGCATGGCAGGCATGCTCTTGGTGTCGGCGGATGTGATCCTTGCCGCCCTGCCCAGTGCGACGGCGGCCGGTTCCGCAGAGTTGCGTCACCCGCCGTTGGTCGGCCCTCTGCGCATGTCGCTGGTGTGGCAGGTGGAGGAGCTGGAGCCCGGCTATGAGCGGGTGGTCTTCCTGGGGCAGGAGTTCCGTCTCCTCTCCGATGGAGTTGGGCGCTATCAGTTCTTCACGGCGGCGGGGCAACGGCTGTGCGGGCCGTTGGCGTGGGCGCCTCGTGAGACGGCCCTGTCCAACATCGAGTCCTTCGCTTTCGCGGGCGTACCGCGTGAGGCCCTGCGGCTGGTGCGGCTGAATGAGGAGACGCGCGTTCACTGCGTGATGTGTGAGCCCGGGTTCGCCTGGGGCCGGGACAAGTCAGCGAAGGCCGTGGTGGAGATCGCGGGCGCCGGTGAGGTGTTCGTGTGCGATGGCCCGTTCCACCTGGGGATTCTCGGGCTCGTGCCCGACGAGTACACGGACGGGCTTTCCCCCGACGCCGAGCGAGCGGCGTTGGCGCAGTACACGGCCTGGGTCGGTGGCCAAGGCGAGCGTCCGTTGACGGTCGCGGAGCGAGGCGCCCAGCCGAGGCGGAAGGCGGCGCGTGCCGCCAAGCGGAAGAACACAGTGGGTCAGGCGGGCGCACAGGCGATGGAGACGGGGAACAAGCACGTGAAGGCGCCGAAGGTCAGCGACATCACGTTCGACGGCGATAAGGGCCGTGAGCTGGCCGAACTCCTGGGCCACACCTATCGAGTAACCATGTTGGCGGGCACGTACGACGCCGTGCACGTCGCTTCGGGTGAGCGGGTGTGCAGGTATGAGAAGTCCCGCCCGGTCATGAAGCGGGCGATCCTCGCGGACGCGGTGGAGCGTGGCCAGCGGCAGACCGACGGTGTGGTCGTCAAGGTCGCGGCCCCGTCCGTGGTGGTGGAGACGACACGGGAAGAGTCGGTCTCTGAGTACGGGTGGGAGCAGTACGGGCAGCGGTTTGCCGTCGGTGACGTGGTGTGCTCGGGGCACCCGCGTGCGGAGGGGGACACGGGCGTTGTGGTCTCCGTGCGGGAGCGCGGCGACGGCGAGCAGATCGCGGGCGTGCGCTGGGACGGGAGAGCGGTCTCCTACGAGCAGTGGTCGGGAACGCTGGTGTCTGTGCCGGTGACGGTGGTGGAGCGGGCCGAGGGCCCGCAGGCCCTCACGAACGCCCCCGCACCGACAGCGGACCTGACGGATGTGGTGGACGCGGAAATCGTCGAGGAGCAGCCGCAACGGGTGCCGCTGTCGTACGCGGACTTGGAGGGCAAGGCGCTGGGCGACTTCGCCGCGCCCGAGGATTTGGCGGACCTGGAGCGGCTGGCCGGGGTGTGGCCGGTGCGGTGGCTGTTCGAGGGTAAGCGGCGGGCGGTGAACCAGTTCGGAGGCTGTGGGGGGTGGTGCGTCGGCATCCGTGAAATTCTCGGCGCTGATCTCGACATGGTGTGCATCGACCTCAGCGCGGACGCGGTGGCGACGTCGGAGGCAGCGGGATGCAACGCGATTCAGGCGGACGTGACCACGCTGGACCCGGAACACCCCGCCCTGCGCTGGACAGAGTTCCTGATCTCCTCCCCGCCGTGTACCGACTGGACGCCCGCAGGTAAGAGGCTGGGGCACCTCCCGGAGAACCTGGCTGTCCTGGAGGAGGCCATTAACCGCGCTGCCTGGGCCGCAGGGAATTACGAGTGGGGGGAGACCGGGGAGGAGGACGAGGACCACCCCGACTGGGACCCGGAGTTCCCGCCCCACTACGGCCCGCCGTCCGGGGAGACGTGGGACGAGGTCCGCGCGATCACCGACGCCATGACCGCGCCCACGGCCAAGCTGATGCTTGAACCGGTGATCTGGGCGTTGGCTCTGTGGCGCCAAGGGGCGCCCCTGCACACGATCGCCCTGGAGCAGTCCGGAGCCCTGCCGGAAGACGTTCAGGAGGCCCTGTCAACTGAGCTGTACTCGGCCGGGTGGGAGTGCGTGGACTGGGCGGAGGTGGACGCGGCGGACCTCGGTTCCCCGAGTCACCGGCGGCGCAGACTGATGCTCGCCTCTCGTTACTACAACCGTCGTATGCCCGAGTTGCCTGGCCTGACGACCACGGGCGACACGGCGACCGGACTCGACCCGGAAGCGGTCGTGATTACCCGGGGCAACCGCAAGACCTCCGGCGGCAATGGCTTCTCCATGGGCCGCACGGTGCCGGGCATCACATCGAAGATCCGGGGTTGGTACAAGCAGGACGACCCGGAGTTCCGGTTCACCCTCGGGCAGGTCGCCAAGCTTGTCACGCTGCCCGCCGACTACCCGTTCACGGGGAGCCGCACGAGCGCCTGTCAGCAGGCGGCGGACATCGTGGCCCCAGTCGTGAGCGCGGCCGTCATGGGCACACTGCTCGGGGTGCCGTGGCTGCCATCCCTGGAACGGTACTTGGGCGAGCTCTACCCGGACGTCCACGGCACCCCCGCCGCCGAGCCCGTCGACACGGGCGAGGAAGAGCACCAGGACGACGGCCCGACGGTCCGCTACACCCCCAACAGCGTGATGGTGCCGGACACTGCGCCAGAAATTCTCAGGTGGGCCGCCTGCCACATCGAAAACGTCGGCCTGCACCAGGGGCGCGGCCTGTTCAACGGGCCAGGGCGCACGGTGACGTTGGCGTGTCACCCTCGCGGCGCTGTGTCTGTCGCTGCGGGCAGGGGCCGGTTTGCGGCGGGCCGCACTTACGATCACGATGCGATCTGGGCAGCGGAGCGCGAGGCGCTGCGCCTGCTTGCCGAGCACGTCACCGGACAGCCGATGGAGCTGCTCACCGACTCGGCTGCGGTACGGGCGTGTTACTGGCGCCCGGTCGATAAGTGGGGCATGGCCGAGGGGCGTACTGCGGCCGAGGTGGCCGATGTGCTGCGCGCGGTGGCGGCCGGTGCTGCCCCGGCTGCTGACACCGGAGAAATTCCGGCCCAGGCCCCAGCCGGCGACGGGGGCAAGGATTCCTCGCTTGCCGACACGGAGGAATCCGAGGACCCGCGCGCCAAGATGGATCTCCTGCCCGGTGAGGAAATCGTGGGGTATCGGGGCGGCTGGCACGGTGAGTACGAGGTGAAGGTGCCGGGTGGGACCTACACGTACGCCTTGAGGGATCTGGGCGCATCCAAGCGAGGCACTGCGAACAACGGTTGGCGTTACTCCCTGCGCTGCTATACCGACGGCGGCCGGATCGGCACGGACGACGTCAAGCCGTTCAAGGCTGTGCCGTATCCGGCGGACATCATGCCCGCGATCCGCAAGCACGCGGCGAAGCAGCAGAAGGCCAAGGAGCAGACCGTGAGGTCGGGGGAACAGCCGGAGGGGTCGCTCGCGGAGCGCCTGCGTGCCGAGATCGAAGCGCAGCCGAAGCCGGGGCGCATGGCCGCCTTGCTGACCAAGCATTACGGGCCCGACTGGCGCCCCTTGGACACGGGCTACGCCGGGACGGAGGGGCGGGAGTTCGGGGACGCGGACGAGGAGGAGCCGCAGGTGGCTGTGCGCGGCATAGCCCAGGTTTCCTCGGCGGCGCGTGCGGCTGCGTGGCGACTCGCGGCCGGTAAGTCGCGGCCTGACCGGGAGCCCGAGCCCGAAGCCGGCGAGGCCCCACAGGATTTTCTGCTTGCCGACACGACACAAGATCAGGAGAACACGGTGAAGGTTCCGATGAAGGAGACGGTTGGCGGGCGTCTGCGTCAGGTGCGCCCGGCCCGGCAGAAGCTCGCGGCCGTTCGTCAGACGGCGGTCCGGCGTGTTCGGGAGGTGCTGCCTCCGGCTGCTGCACGGGCACGTGAGGCCGGGCAGCGGATCGCTCAGACCGTTCGGGCCCGCCTCGACAAGCCCACCGTCGTCCCCACCTCCTACCGTGCCCCGGTCGGCCTGAATGTCCAGCAGCCCCCCGCGTCCGCGACGGGCGCCACAGTCCCCGCTTCGGTGGAGCCGGTGGAGCCGACGTTCTGTGACGCGCACGTGGCGCGGGACGGGTCGCAGGTCGAGGCCACCACGATGCTGTCGCTCGGCGAGCGGGACTGGGACCTGTGCGACGAACACGCCGAGAAGTTCGCCGGGCTCCTGGTGGAAGCCCTCGGCGAGCCCGGCCACGACAACACCCCGCCGTCGGCGGACGTCCAGGACGACCAACTCGCTCCGGCGACGGACGAGGTTGCCGACGACCAGGAGCACGGTGTAGAGGGCGACGGTGACGACCTGGACGTCCACGAGCAGGCGTCGGTGATGATCTGCGGAGAGGTGCCCGGCTACTCCTGGGACGACGCACGCGACGCCGTGCGCAACGCGGGCTACCGGGTGGCAGGACGGGCCGACGAGACCACCGTCCTGATCATCTGCGGACGGAACGCGGAGAACAACGCCACCAAGCTCCGCGACGCCCGCGAACGCGGGATCCCCTGCATGGATGCCACCCGCCCCGGACGGTTCAAGAACGCTGTTCTCTCTGGGGAGTTCACCGGTGGTGACCGGCTGCCCGAGCCGGTGAAGGCCATCGGCTCCGGTATGAGCGAGCGGGAGAAGAACGACCGTATCCGCGAGTGGGGCAGGAGCCAGGGCTACGAGCTGAAGGACCGGGGGCGCCTCCCGCAGAACGTGAGGGTCGCCTACGACCAAGCCCACGAGCTCCAGGCCGCCTAGCCCACCGTGCGGCCGGTCGCAGGGGCGGCCGGCCGCCGTCAGCCGAAGATTTTTCGAAGGAACGAGATGACAACCCCGATCTTCTACGGGCCGATCGGCCGCGCCGTCCGCGCCGTCGCCCCCTTCGCCGAGACCGACCCGCTCGGCATCTACGTGGCCGCCCTGGCGATGTGGTCGGCCGCCATCGGCGGCACGGTCACCGTGGGCTCCCGAGGCAACGCTCGCCCCGTCCTCCTGTGGTCCGCCCTCGTCGGCAAGTCCAGCCGGGGCAAGGGCACCGCGCGATGGGCTGCTGAACACGTCGTCGGCGAGGCCCTGGGTCGCTTCCTGGAAACACACACCACCTCGGCCCTCAGCTCGGGGGCGAGCCTGGTCAATCACCTGTGGAAGCAGCAGGAAGCCACCGAGGAGACCGAGCGCGGCAGGGACGTGCGGGCCCTGGTGCTGGAAGAGGAATGGTCGGAGGTGCTGAAGCGGGCGAAGCGCGATGCGTCGTACACCACCAAACTCCGGCTCGCCTGGGACGGAGCCACCCTCCGCAATACGACCAAGGACGAGGCACAGGAGGTTAAGAACCCCGCGCTCGTACTGCACGCCCACATCACGCCGTCCGACTGGGCCACCTACGTGGCACTGTCCGACGCGGCCGGAGGCTCGTACAACCGAGTCCTCCCCTTCCTGCTGGGCGCTGTGCCCATGCTCGATGACGATGACGCGCCCCTGCCGCCGGTCGACGGCGACGCCCTGAGCGACGCCTACGCGTGGGCAACCGCGCGCCCCCGCCAGATCACCCTGGCACCCGAGGCCCGGCCGCTGTGGCGGACCGTACGACGCTACGCACGCATCCTCAGCGAGACCCTGCCCGAGGACGAAGCCGTCTTCATCGAACGGACCGCCGAACACACGCTCCGTACGGCGGCTTGCCTGGCTGCCTCCGAATGCTCCGAGACCATCACCAAGGACATGCTGAACGCCGCCTTCACCCTCGTCCGCCGCTCCGTCCAGGACGCTGTCCGTATCGTGCGGAAGGCCGCTGCCCGGAAGGTGGGACGCCAGCCGCGCACCCTTATGGACAAGGTTCGGGCTCGGATCGAAATGCATGGCGGCCGGGCAACGAGTTCCCAGGTCCTCCCGTATGTCGGTGCCACGGCCGAACAGGTCAAATCCCTGCCCGGCATCGTGGTCACCACGGAGCGGCTAGGGAACGGGGGACGCCCGGCCGTCTTCTTCTCCTTCACCGACACACAAGACCAGCGTCCACCGGCCGAGCCCACGCCCGCACGACCGGCCGCACCGGGACCTGCCCCGCAGGCAACCCGCGCGCCCCAGCCTGCGCTTCGCCTCGTCACCCCGGTGCCGAAAACCCCGAGGGCCCGGCCGGCGAGGCCGCAGCCTGCCCGACCGGAAAACCCATTCCTCGCCGTGCTGTAAGAGGCCTGAAACGAAAAAACGGCCCCGCCCATCCAATGGATGGGCGGGGCTCAGTCATTTTTCTCAGATAAGGGGCAAAGGCTATTCGGTACTAATTCTGTCTCTGGTTAGTTAGTTGGCTTTGCTGGTACTCGGAGAGCGCTATTCGAGGCCACCCGGGCCAATTCCTCGAAAGCCTCCATTGTCTTGGCGTTCTCCACCCGCTGTGTGACCTCACCAGCACCCAGGAGCGCAGCAATCAGGGTCAGAACAGCCTCTTGCGGAATGGCGACGTACTGAGCGACAAGGGCCACGGCCGCAGCCGCGATGCTGTACAGCCTTGCCGGGTGCTCGCGGGCGATTTCTATGAGCGGGGAAGCGGCGGCCGGGCCTCGATGGCGGCCCTGCTTCGGTATCGACGCCATTAGGCCGCCCGCCCGAAGTCGCGCTTCAGTCGGGCCAGCTGGAGCGTGCCCGGAATACCGTCCGCATCTGTGCCACCGTCGCCGATCTTGGTCTGGTACTTCCGCATGGACTCGGTGTCCGCAGAAGTCCACACCGGGCCAGGGCCCTCCTTATAAGTAGAGCAGCCTGCGGCGACGAGCATCCGGCCAAGAGCCGTGATGTGGTCGCCCTTCGCTCCCGGACCGTAAGAGAGGCCGTCGATGACGACCTGGCGGTTGGTGCCGGACGGAGTGCTCGGGCGGGAACCGCCGGCCGGGATGTCATCCTCCGAGGCCTCACGGCCGAAGAAAACAACACCATCGCGGCCCTTCCATTCCGGATCAGCTGTGACGATGCCCTCCGGGTAGGCCGGGTATCCGTAGCCGTAGACGTAGCTCGACTTTCGGGGGCGGGCCTTTCGGTAGACGCCGTCACCCTCCGCGCTACCGCTGTCGTTGGTGTTGCCCTCGACCGTGTAAATGGTGTCGTCCGTGTAGCTGGTGACGATGCCGACATGCGTGCCGCCGCCGGATCCGAAGTACACGACGGCTCCGACAGCCGGGTACTCCGAGAATCGGCCCCGGTCCTCAAACCAGGAAACGCCCTCGTAGCAAGAGGCGGTGACCGGCGCGATGTCGCTCGCTCCGGCTTCCTGGAAGACCCAGCTGACGAAGGTGGAGCACCACGGCTGTTCGTCGCTCCATTCCAGGCCGGGGACGGCCGGGCTGTACTTCTGGGAGTTGTCCCAGTGGCCGCCAGAGAATCCCTCCTGATAGCCCACCTCTCCCCGGGCAGTGTCGAGCACCTTCTGTGCAACAGACATACGAACTCCTTTAACTGGGAATGAAAAAGCCCGCACCAGCGGGCATCAAATGGGGGGTTAGTTAGTTCACGCAGTGGTGGGATGAAGGATCCGGGCCGGGTCCAAGGCGGTCAGGAGAGCGATCAGCCGCCCGTTCTCCTGCTCGATCCTCTTCAGCCGCTCCTTGATCTCCGCCAGATCCTCTTGAAGCCGGTCGGCTCGGGCCTTCTGGGCCTCCGCCTCGTCCTTCCACACCTCGGCGGTCTTGGCCTCCTTGGAGGCCTTCACGACGACGTAGCCGCCGATCACGGTCGCCAGGATCCCGACGATTCCGAAGAGATCCAGGATCAGGGTCGATGTAGCGATACGGGTACCTGACTATCTGCTGGTGCCGGGTGCGATGAGCACCGCGGAAAAACGGTTCAGTTGGCCGCTGGCCCGGGAGCCGGCCGACACCTCCCACGCACCCGTGCCCGGTGCGGCCAGGGCCCGGAGGCTGAGCCGGTCGCCCTTGGCGGCGACCACCGGTCCGCGCACGGAGCACGTGAGGTACGTGCCGCCCACGACGATGGGGTGGGTGGAACGGAGCCAGTCCTTCTCGACCTGGCCGGTCTGGGCGACGACGGCGAGGCGGAGGGCGGGCCGCTTGGACGTGTCCTTGGGGGACAGGGCGGTGAAGTCGGCGGTGATGAAGTAGGTGCCGCTCGTCGGCACGGTGAAGGTGTCCGCGGTGGTGGTCCAGCCGCCGGCCGCGTCGATGACGTCCCACTTCAAGGTTTTAAAAACGCCGGTGTCCGGGACACTGGTGATCGTGCTGACGCCCGCTGCGAAGAACCGGGGCGGGCTGGCCAGCTGCCGGTGGACGTCGCGCACGCGGGCGTTCATCGCGGTGGCGTCGGCCAGGCCCCGGGGGGTCCAGGAAGAGAAATCCACACCTCACCCCTTCATGGAGGTGGCACCGGGGGCGAGCATCACCGCGGACAGGCCGTTCCACCGCTCGGTACGGAGGTCGGTGCCGTAGTCTTGCCAGGTGACATCGGTGCCCGTGCCGAGGAAGTCGACGCCGAGGAAGTCGCCCTTGCTCAGGAAGACGAGCCCCGTGCTGCTGATGCTGGTCGGGTAGGTCGAGCGGGTGTTCTGCCGCTGGCGCAGGAACAACAGCGACCCATTGCGCAGAAGGTTCACCTGGTAGGAGCCGAAAGCCCCCTCGGGGCCATCGCGCTGCGTGGCCAGAGTGAGGGCCACCAGGTAGACGCCCGTGGCCGGGGCGGTGACTGCGGTGCCATCTCTGCTGAGCACCCACCCGCCGGACTCCTCGAACCCGGCCATCGACCAGCCGACCCGAAGAGCCTGGTTCGGCGGCGTGCTGTAAGGCAGCGGCCGGGCCACAGACACTCGCGGCGGGTTGTACAGCGCCCGGATCGGGTCGCTGATGCGGGCCGTCATTGTCGCCGGGGTGACCTGTTCGCCGTCCCGCCACTCCCCGGCAGGGGCGAACGGCGTCGCCGCCGCCGAGAACGAGGTGGTCGGGGCGGCCATCCACGCGGTGAAAGCGCCTTCCCCTTCCCCGGTTTGCACGGCGTAGGCCGGGCTGGGCGAGCCTGATTCGAGATAGACCGCGACCGCGAGGGCGTCGCCGGCCGCCAGGTGAACGACGGTGGCGGCCGAGACGGTCTGGACGTCGTTGGACTGCTGGATGATCTCCCGGACCGTGACCACGCTGACCGTTCCGGTCGAGGTGCGCCGGTAGAGGTAGACGATGACCCCGTCGCCGGCCGCCTGGGTGGCGCCGGATTTCACGCTCACACTGCCCGACACGACATAGACGCCCGTGTCGGGGACGGTGAACCAACGGCGCTCGGCGTCGGACGAGAAGGTGTTGGTGTCGGCGGTGGACCACCGGATGACGGTGGAGGAGCCCCGGGTGATGCTCTGGCCGGGTGCCGCTCCCCGGCACGACATCCGCGGCGGGTCGGCGAGGTACCGCAGCGGATCACGGACCTGGGCGTTCAGTTTGCGGGCCGTGATGGTCTCGCGCTGGGCCCACGATTCGATGGGGGGTGCTGCCATATCACTCCAAGAATGTGGTGGAGCCGAGGACCGAGGCGCGGTCGTCGCCCAGGATCCAGGTGGGCTTGCCATCGCTCCGCCCCGGAACCGTGATCACCGCCACGGCGGCCGTGTCGACGGTCGTGTCCAGACGAAGGGCGCCAGGAGAGGCGCCAGCACCAGGGGTGTCGGCGGTCAGAAGATTGATCTGCTGGGCACCGAACTGGCCGAGGCGCTGCGCGCGCGGGATGACGCCGTTGGGCCAGGCCGCCCCGGTCAGTGAGTCGGAGACCGCCAGGACCGCGTACAAGGTCGTGAAGTCCTGCGAGGCGCCCAGCGGAACGGTGTTCACGCGCTGATGCTCGCTGATACTCGCCACCGGGGTCAGGGAGAGGCCAGCTGCGTCCCCACCCCGGTAGGACAAGTTCATCAGTGCTGTACTCGGGCTGCCGGTGACATCCCACACGGTGGATGTGCCACGTGAGGGCTCCCACGGCCACACCGCGACGTGTAAACGGATGCCTGAGCGCAAGGTGTAGAGGGTCGGCAGGACACCGGACGGCGATAGCAGCCGGGGAAACCGGGCCGGGCCGCCCTGCTGGGCGCAGATCGACACCACGATGTCGTTGGTCCGCACGTCCGCCGGGACGGGCAGCTCGACCAGGTCACCGGAGACGACTGCGGAAACACTGCTGGAGTAGGACGGGAACTCGCGCGGCGCCAGCGCCTCGCTGCGCCATTCGGCACCATCGAAGTACAGGGGTGCCACTGTGCGCCACGTCGTGCCGTCGAAGACCTGGGGTGTCTGGTCGACCCATGCCTTGCCGTCGTAGACGAGCAGTTGATTAGCCATACTTCACCCACACGTCCCCCGCTCGCGGGGCGGACGGCGCAAGCGGGCCGGAGAACACGCGTGCGTTGCCGAGGTTCGCGGCGGTGATGGTGCCGCTGCTGATGACGGAGCCGTCCCCCTTGACCTGGAAGACCGCGCCATCGGTCGACGGGCTCGCAGCGGTGGAACTCACGTTGATCACGGTCTGCCCGGCGCCGAAACCGGGGGCGCCGATGCACAGGGGTGCCTTCTTGCCGATCGTGTCGAGGTAGAGGGCCCCGGTGCTGCGCAACCGGGTGCGCTCCGCCCCGTCGGCGGTGCGCAGACGGATCACGTGCCCTGCCGGGTCGTCGGTGACCACGGTTGAGAGCCAGGCATCACCTGTGGGGACCTGGACTTCTGCGCCCCGGGCCGGGAGGTAGGAGGCCAGGCGTTCATCGGTGTAGGCCCGTGACTGGTGGGGGTCGACGTCGAGCAGGTGCTTGCGGAGCCGGTCTCCCACGGTTACCGACACCAGAGCGATCCGGCCCACACCGAAGTCGACCCACAGGCGCTCGGTGTCGTTGGCCGGGCCGTAGAAGGCCGGGATGAAGCCGCGGATGTCGGCCTGGAGCTGGAGGATGGGTGCGCCGTCGGCGTCGGTCAGGTCGGTGATCTGCCGGGCCCCGTCGGAGGGGCCGTCCCAGACCGTTCCCACCGCGCCGGGCACGCGCCGGCCATCGATGTCCTCGGCGACATCGGAGGCCGTACCGCCGAAAAGGTTCCGCGCCATGGGGCCTCCTATTCGCTGTAGATGTTGGTTTCGTAGGTGCCGGAGAAGAAGATGGTCGACCGTCCGGGAAGAACCCGGAGCGCGTCCATTCCCTCAGATACCCTTTCGCTGTTCTGGTGAAAGATGCTGGCGTGGGTGGAACCGCCTCCCGGCCAGCAAAGTGCCTGGAGCTGCACGAAGTTGGCGAGGCCGCCCCGGTATTCCATATTGCGCATGTGGCCGGTGAGGACCTGACCGGTATCGCCGTTGGCCTGTTGCGGCAGAGCGAAGCCGATGGGGTCGTCCTGCCGGTTCCTGATATTCGTGGTCGTCGTGTTGGAGATACTGATCGAGTAATAGACGACGTTCGGGGCGATCCACCGCCAACGGCCCTTATAGACCATGCCGTTGGCTGGGACGTTGACGGCGTTGGCCAGGCCGGGACTGTACATCCGGGACTTGCCCAGGTGCCGGGTGACCATGTACCCGTCGCGGCCCTTGAACGCCTCGTAGGGGGTGTCGCCGCCGTTGTTGTCCATGTCGTAGAGGAACGTGCCGACGGGAAGGAAGTCGGCGTAGGAGCGGGTATTCCAGGGGGATCCCACGGCCGGCGGCATGTCGAACGGAGCACGCAGGGAAAGCTGTGGGGAGCCGTCCTTGGCCGGGACGTCGACCTCGTAGAGCACCATTTCCCACTGCTGGCCCGGGATGCGCTTGGGCAGCGGAGCGATCGGGGAGGCACTGGGCTGCCCCTTGACGACCGACAGATTCACCGAGCCTTGTGCCAGGTCGGCCCGCAGGACCACAGTGTCCTTACGGGCCTTGTCGGTGGGGTTGGCTTCCACCGTCAGGGACGCGGAGGCGGTCAGTTGGTAGTAGAAGCCCCCGACCCATGCGCGGCCGGGCTGGATTTCGATCGTGCGGCCGTTGATGACGGCGGCGGAGAAAGGCAGGGCGCCGGAGGCGTACGACTCGCTCGTGAGCCGGAAGTCCACCCGGTCACCGCCCCACATGGCGGCCATCGCCTGCCACTGGACTTCGGACACCATCTCGGTGCCGCCGGTCTTGCTCGACTGGGAAAACGGATAGCTGGTCTCTGCCAAGTGCTCACATCCTCGCTTCGAGTTTCCGCAGGCGCTCCCGCATCTGGAACACGGTGTTGTACAGATTCAGGGGCGATCCGGTGCCCTGGTCACCGATCTTCGGTGTGACCGCGGAGACACGGCCGCCGTCCTCGACGGTGATGTTCACCTCTCGGACGATGTCTGTGTACTCCTCGCCGTCCACGGCCACGGTGACCTTGTCACCCACGAAGTAGTCACGGCCAAACTTCAACTGCTGCGTATCGATGGGGTAAATCTGAAAATTTCCGTTGCGGGCCCCTTCCCGCAGCACGCTGTCAGCCGCATCAACGACAGCCTTCTTCGCGGCCTCGAAGTCGGCGTCCGACACCTCGGCTTTCGCCTTGACCGGCTTGCCCGTCGCAGGGTCCGTTTTCAGGGGGAGGTCCCGGCGGTCAACGAACTGTTCGACCTGGACACCCCACTCCTTCTCGGCCTCCTCGTCGACCTTCTGAAAGATGTACCGATCGGCGCCTTCGCCCTGACAGGCGACGATGGCCCGGGTGACGCGCGGGGCTGTCAGCGTCCAGGTGTACTCGCGCAGGTTTCCCAGCTCAGGAGCGAAGCGCACGGTCTTGCTCTTATCGCGCGGCTTGAAGACATCCAGCACGATCCGCTTGCGGTCCGGGTCGTAAACGAACCGGTAACCCACATTCTTCGCCTTGCACCACTCTTCGAGCTTGGCGCCGAGGACGTCGAAGCGGAGACTGTCAGCGACCGTGTCACCGACCAGGGGGTTGGCGCCGATATCGACACCAGCAACCTGCCGGTCCGGTAGGGCCTTGGGGCCGATGGCGTGGTCGAGCTCCCACCACAAGGCCTGACCGGCCGGGCCGCTCGCCCCACGGGAGTCCTTCGCCTGGTACTGCTGACTGATGGGCTTGGACGGATCAGGAAAGGCCAGCCGGCCGTAGGTAAGTTTGTTGTCACACTTGCCGCCAACAAAGACGGATCCCGACCCGGTGTGCTGCTCAACCGTCCAATACCGCTGGAAGAACTCGATCTGACCGGTGAAGATCGGGAAGTCGACGTCGTCTTGCCAGACGATGATTCCACCACCACGCTGCAAGAGCTGCGCTTGGGGCGTGCGGTCCTTCACGAGGATCTGCCAAGTACCTTGCTGACAGAACCGGATGACGAGATCCATTTTGATCCATGTGTCGATTTCCCCAATCCGGTTCAGGTCCTTGTCCCGGACCTCCACGCGATATCCCACACACACCCCATGTCAGTAGCTTTCGAATCGTGGGCGGAGAGTGAGCCGGAGCGAGGCGGGCCCGTTGCCCGCCGTGAGCCGCACACCGACGCTGCTCTTCCCGGGCTGAATAGGCCACAGGGACGGCGAGGCGTCCAGAAGCGGCCAGTAGTTCTTTCCCTGGTCGTCGACCAGGGTCTTACGGCCAGGGCGGGTGTCCACCGTCAGCACACGCCCCGCCGGTACGACGTCGGTCTCCCCGGCCGGCACGCTGATCCCGAAGGACGCGCCCTCGGGGCTGGTGAAGTTGAAGCTGCGTACCGGGCCGCGGATTTCCCACACGGGCCAGGCTTCGACCTCGCCGGGGTTGATGACCGGGATTGCCTGCTCCGCCAGGACTCCGCGACTCAGACGGATGGGGAAGAGCCCTGCGTCCTTTCGTAGGAGTCCCTTTCCCTTGCTGAGATCCCACTCGGCGACGAGGAGGTCGTCCGCGTAGAAATAGGGGTCGAAGGCGGTTAGTTGGATGCCGTATTTGATCCACCGGAATCCGGCGTTGTCGGCGGCCTCGTTGCCCTCCATTCCGGCCTTGTAGTAGCAGTAGAGCTTGCGGACCTGTGAGTCCGCTTCGACGAATTTCAGCACGCAGTATCCGCGTGTGGGGTTCAGTGCGGAAATCAGCTTGCGCTTGAGTTCCTTGAGGGAACGCCGGTCGACGCCGTAGAGGTAGACCGGCAGCATCACCTCACGGGCGGCCACGCGGGCCGACCGGAACATGGAGCCGGGCAGGTTCGGCGAGCTGTCGGCGTGCAGCTCGAACGGGGGCGTGTCCAGGCCACTGGCGCCGGCCTGGAGCAGAATTCCGGGCCATCGCCGGTCGGTGAAGGAGGTGAGGGGGATTTCCTCCCCCTCACCATCGCTTCCGGTGATCGACACGTAGGTGTGCCCCCACGCCATTGGGTGGGGCGGGATCGGTACCGGGTGAGGCCGGTCTTCGAGAACCCGGTCTCGGGTTGCCGGTATCGGAATAAGCACCCTCCTTGTCGATTACACGCCGTGCATCACCTCCGCGTACTGCATGGCCCGCAGCACTGCCTGAGTTGTCGACTCGCTCTTGGCTTCGTGGATGTGGATCTCGTAGGTCCGGCCGCCCAGGAGTTCCTGAGTCTGGCGCGCAGTGTGAACGCGCTCGCCGCCGCGGAAGTCGACGAGCTCGGGTCCCTGCTCGCCCACCAGGCGAAGGCCCGGTGAGGCGGACGTGGTTCCCATCCAGTAGCCGGAGGTGCCGCTCAGAGCCCGGCGCCAGCCGGAGCCATATCGGTCGATCGCGTACGACAGACCGGCGTAGAGGCTCGCGGCCGGGTGGTACTGCCCCAGAGACCGGTACGGGCCCGCATAGGCGTCGAAGGTCGACTTGATGACCTGCATGAGGCCCTTCGACGGGTCACCGGCTACGGCGTTGGAGTCCCAGTTGTTGACGGCGTTGGGGTCGCCGCCGGACTCCACGTCGATGCGGTGGAGCACGAGCGGGACGTCCGCGAGCGAGATTCCACCCCGGCCGCCCAGCTCCTGAATGACCCGTTCGACCAGGGGCCGCCAGCGACCCACGGCATCGCCGGCCAGTCCGGCGAACTCACCAGTGCCCTCCGAGAACCGTGCCAGGGAGCCCGGCCACGGGTTGAGGAACGGGCCCTCACCCGCACCAGGAGCACCGCCACGCGGGCGAAGTGCACCGTCGGCGCGGTTGCCGTACCCGAGCTGACGTCGAAGGCTGCGCGACTCGTTGCCGCCGACCGTTTCGAGCTGGCCACTTTGTTTGCCGGTGACGACGTTGATGTGGCCCCAGTCGCCGGGGCCGAAGCCCCGGTAGACCATGAGGTCACCGGGCCGGGCCGATGCGGTCGGCACCATGGGCATGTGCTCGACCCAGGGGGCCACCGCTGGCCACCGGTCGCCCGGTGTCCCCGTCGGGGAACCGCCGTAGGCCGCGGTTGCCTGTGCGTGGTCGACGATCCAGCTGACGAAGTCGGCGCACCAGGATTCGTAGGCGTCCGAGCCGATGTACTTCCGGCCGGACAGATCGCCGTTCTTCGCCTCCTGGAGGGCCAGCTTGACGACCTGGCCGCCACCGCCGGTGGCGTGTTCGTCGGCCCACTTGCCCCAGACACTCAGCCACGGTTCCGCCTTGCGGAAGGCCGTGGCCTCTAGGTGCCCGGATAGGCCGAAGCCGCCTTCCACCTCCCTCACTGCCGGGGCGATCACGTCGGCCCAGCCCTTACGGACTGCTTCCTCGTAGCCCGCGAACGGGTCGTCCTGGTGCCGCTTCACCCATGCCGCGCCGTCACCGACTATGCCGCCCCGGGCATAGATGTGGCCGCCTCGCCGGGCCTGGTCGTTCCAGCGGTGAATCGTTTCTGTTCCGAGGCTGCGAACGACCTCGGGGCGGAGGATGCCCTCGCCTTCGCTGAGCATGGCGGGCACGGTGTCGATGCCCGGCTGGTAGCCGGGGACCACACCGCCGGTCGAGTAGTGCACCGCCGCGAGCGGGGCCGACGTACCGGCCAGCTTCGCCATCTCCGCGAGCATCGGAACGGCGCCCGCGTTGTACGGGCCGCTCAAGACGCTGCGGGTGGAGCTGTCCACGAAGGACATCGATGTCCGCCACACCTCGCGGATCCGGCCCCCGCTGGACTCGAAAAAGTCCTCAAGGCCGGCCAGGCCCGCCCGGAGACGGCCGAAGTGCCCGAGCGTGCTGGACGTGGACGTCGACACCTGGGCCTGCACGCTGGCCCAGACACCCTCGCTGGAGGCCTGGAAGGCACGTTCCGCACTGGTGAGGGGCCCGGTCAGGTGGCTGATCCAGCGCTCCTCGGCGGGGCGGATCTGCCCGTCCACCGCTGCTCGCACCGACGCCCCGACGCTATCCCAGGACATCGTGGCCGCAGCCTGGTGTGCCCGGACGGCGTCCGTCATGGAGGCCAGGGCCGCCTCGATGCGCTTGACCGCGTCTTCGACGGCCTGAGCGTCCGGCACCGGTGTACCCGGACCGCTGTCCGTACTGGCCTCGGTGAGCCGTCCGCGCTTGGCGTCCGAGTTCAGCCCGAGGACCGTCCGGTACCCGAGAGCTCGAACAGCCTCCGGCCGGAGCACGGCCTCACCCGGGGAGAGCAGGGCCCGTACCGAGTCATGTCCGGGAGCGAATCCCGGGACGATGCCGCCGTCGCGGAACTTCAGCAACCCCTCGGTGTTGGGCATCGCCTCCTTCGCCTGAGCCCACCATTCGCCTAGTACTTCCTTCGCGTACTCGGAGGGGTTGGAGATGATCTCCTGCACGCCGTGGACGGAGTCCTCGACGCTGCCGACGAGGCCCATGACCAGCTGCTTCAGCTGGCCGATCGGCGCCTTCAGTGCCCCCATGGGGTCCTTGAAGAGGTCGACGGCCGTGGAGCCGATGGCCTTTACCGCTTCTTCGAGACCGCCCCAGGCTCCCTTGATGTACGCCCAGATGGACTCGGGCTTGAGCAGGTCGGAGGCGAAGCGCTCGCCGCGCTGGAGGATGTTGCCCGAGCCCTTCCAGACGTCATCCCAGAAATACTCGCCCGCCGTGGGGGCGATGGCACCGGCTGCCAGGCCGACGAGCTGACCGGCACCGGTCGGTACCTTCCTCAGCAGTTTCGGCATGTTCTTCGTGGCGAAGTCCAGCGTGCCGCGGAAACGGCGGGCCGCTCCCTCGCCGCTGGCGCCACCACCACGCTCGGAGCCCCAGGTGATCAGGTTCCGGCTGGTCCGGCCGCCGATGCGGGCGGCCTTGGCGTCGAAGGCAACGGTCTTGCCGAAGAGGCTGACGACCGGTCCCATGTCGATCTTGTCGAGATCGTCGAGGAGGAAGCCCAGGGGGCCGCCCCGGGCGGCGATCCCGCCGCGCGCGAAACGCGACAGCCGGCCGCGGACCGCCAGCTGATTCCAGGTGTGGATCCGGGCGGGGCCCAGGTGCTGTACGACCTCGGGGCGAAGCACGGCTTCACCGGGGCTGAGGATCGCCGGTATGGAGTCCTGCCACGGCGCATAGCCGGGAAGGACGCCACCACGAGCGAACTCCCGCTTCTTCTTCCCTCCCTTCTTTCCGCCTCCGCCACCGGACCCGCCGCCGTCCGTGTCCCGGTTGACCTTGCTGATTCCATCGTCGAGGGCACCGGCCTTCTTGGCCGCATCGTGCAGGGCGTCACCCAGCTTCTCGACCTGGCCCGTCACCGAGGCCAGCGTCCGGGTGTTGAGGTTGGCGATGCGGCCGTTGACCGAGCCCGGGGTCTTCACCGCGCCGATCAGCCCGTACACGGCGTCGACCGCCGAATACAGGCTGGCCTTGCCACCCTTGAACTCATCCCGCAGCGGCTTGAGCGACTTGCGGTTGAGGAGGTTGACGGAGGCGATGACGTCCTTGATCTTGCCCTCGACTGCGCCCGCCTCCGGCACGGTCAGGGTGAACTGGCCCCGCACGTCCTTGAGCGATTTGCCGTTGAGGCGCTCGACACGCTCGGCGGCGTCGCTGATCGTCTGCTTGAGACTGTCGGCTCGCTTCTCCGTCGTCTCCAGCTGCTGCACCCGCAGCGACCCCAGACGACGGCCGTCGAGATCGGTGACCTCCTGGCCCGCCTGCCGGATCGCCGCTTTGAGGGAGTCGGCCTTCTGCTGAAGGTCGGACAGCTTGCGATGGATCTCCGCGAGGCTGGCGCCGTTGACGTGCGTGGTGCCCTCGGTGACGATGCGCCGCACTGCCGTCTGCGCTTGGTCGGCCGAGGACCGGACGCTCTGCCCGACCGAGCCACCCAGGTGATCGATCAGGCTGCCCAAGGGGGCCTGGTCGACCGCACGAAGGGCCCTCTTCAGGGCCTCGATGCGCTCGTCGACCTGGCGGAGCTGCTGCTCGGTCTCCCGCATACCGCGCTGCGCGGTATCCCGGCGGTCGGTGCTGTCCTGCGGGCGCAGACGCTCCGCCGCACTACGACGGGAAGCACGCCGGTTCTCCCGGTACTCCTGCCGCACGTCATCGCGGCGACGGTTGAGACGGATCCCCTCACGCAGCCGGCCACCGGAAATAGCGTCACGGCTGCGCTGGTCGAGATCCCGCATATCCTCACGGCGGTTCCTGCGCCGACGCACCCAGTCGCCAGGGCCGTCGTAGCCGGTCAGCCGCGCCGTCCCGTACCGGGCGTACCCGGCCGCAGTGCGGAAGCGCCCGTTCTCCCGGCCCGCCGCCGCCACACGCGACCGGTTCCGGCGACGAGTCTGGTCCCGCTCCCGGAACCGGTCGCGCTGGGCGTCATAGCCCTCAAGGAACGTTCCGCCGTCGCGCCGGGAGCGGACACCGCCGGCGACCTGGCGGCCGTAGCGCGTAGCGCCCCGCACGCCCCGGCTGGTCCCGGACACCGTGCCGGCCAGCATCTTCGCCGGCGTTGCTGCGAAGGCGAGCAGCTTGCCGAGCTTGCCCGCCGTCTTCGTCAGGACACCGAACGCGAGGAGGAACGGTGCGGCAACCGCGGCCATTTTGGCGGCCTCAAGTACCAGCTTCCGCAGCCCCGGATGCGCTTCGAGGAAGTCGACGGTGTCCTTGCCCCAGTCGGTGAATGTCCCGATGGTGTCGAAGAACTCGGTCAGCATCTCCTTGGCCATCGGCAGCAGCTTCGTGCCGATCTCACCAGCGTCCTTCAGCAGGCCGCCCTCGAAACGGGTGCCGTCCTCGTCCGAGACCTTTTTGCCCATGACGGCAGCGCCAAGACCCGTGTACGCGTACTCGCCGCGGTCATTCTTGGAATAGAAGAGCTTGCCGAGGTTGAACTGGGCCTGTTCCTTCATCTGCTCAATACGGCCACTGATAGTGGCGCTACCCATGCGGTGCGCCGCACCATTCATGCCGGGGTCTTTACGCCACCGCTCCAGCAGACCGTCAATAAGCTGCTCACCGGAAATGCCGCCGGTTTCCTTGGCGTTCTGCATGAAGGCCAGCATCTGGCCTGACGCCTCGTAGGTTTCCGGGAGTTTACGGTCCATGCCGTTCTTCTTGTCCCGGGATTTCATGTCCGCCATTTCCTGGGCGGTGTACTTACGGGTCTTGAACCCCAGGATCTGGGCAAGGGTATTCGAGGGAAGGCCGGTTGCGGCTTCGAGCTGCTTGACATTGCGCAGGTTGGTGCGGCCCATGTCCTGCATGACCTCGATGGCGTACATGCCGCGAGACACCATGGCAGGGTCCATCACACCGCCGTAGGCGGCGGAGTCACCCACCATCTTGACCATGTCCACCGCCTTCTGGGCGGCGTCACTGGAACCCTTCGCATGCCGGACAGGGTCCTTCGACAGGAAGTCGGCGTTGTGCGAGGAATTGGCCCGCACATAGCGGGTGCCATATTTGAGCATGTCATTGACGGAGTAAGGCGTTTCGATGCCGTACTTCGTCATCTGCTCCAGCAGCGAGTTCACGTCTCGCAGCTCGACGCCCATGCCCTTCAAACCGGTCTGGGCCTGAAGCATGGCGTCGGCACTCTTGATGCCGAACGCGGCAGCGGCGGTACTTGCCAGCCCCAGTGGGGCCACCAGGCCCCGCGTGATCAGATGACCGGTCTCCGTCGCCGTCGTGCCAGTCGCCTCGATGTGCTGCGTACTGCGCTTCCACCCCGACCGCATCGCCGCCCACGCCGTGGCCTGCGTCGACTGGACGGCCGCCATGGTGCGCTCGTGCTCGGCCAGCTGCTCCCGCAGGTTCTGCCGAACCGCCTGGGTGATGGCCAGCTGCGAGCCGATCGCGTGGGACTGCTCGGCCTGCCGCTCCGCCATGGTCCGGCGGATCGCCTCACGCTTCTCCCGCTCAGCTTGCTCGGCAGCCTTCGCCGCCTCCCGCGCCATACGGATCTGCGCCTGGTGGATCTCCCGGTCCATCCGGGCCTCGTCCTCCAAGGCCCGCCGGCGCACTGCCGCCGCTTCAGCCTCCTGGCGCTGCCGCTTGGCAAGAATCTGTGCCTGTTCACGTGCGGCTTCGCGAGCGAGACGGGTCTGCGTCTGGTGGATCTCGCGATCCATGCGCGCCTCGTCTTCAAGAGCACGCTTCCGCTCTGACGTGGCGGCCTTCTCCTGCCCCTGCCGCTCCGCAAGAATCCGAGACTGTTCCCGGGCGGACTCCCGGGCAAGGCGGACTTGGGTCTGGTGGATCTCGCGATCCATCCGGGCCTCGTCTTCGAGTGCCCGCTGCCGGGTCGCTGCCGCCGCGCGCTCCTCGCGCTCCCGCTCGGCCACCGCACGTGCCTCGGCACGACGGCGCTCCTCCAGCAGACGGATACGGTCCCGCTCGGCGGTCTGCCAACGCTGGGCGGCATCCCGGGCGGCCTGCGTCTCCAGCCGCACCGTCTCCTGCACCGCACGACGGGTCGCCTGAGAGGTACCAGCCAAGGCCTGGCGCTTGCGCTCCTCCAGCTCCCGGAAGACGCGAAACCGCCGCCCGGCCTGCTGCCCGTACTCACGCGTCAGCTGGGCCTCGATGGCCTCCAGCTTCGCCGCCGTATCGACCGCGGCTTTTTCCGTGTGAACCTTGGCGGCCTTCGCGGCAGCCGCCGCGCTCTTCGGCAGGGCCGAGAAACCGTTCGTCGCAGCGGTGGTGAAAGCCTTGCCCGCAGCCGCGCCGGCCGTCTCCATCTGGCGGGTCAGCTCGGTCCGCATCTTCGCCACGCCCTCTCGGGAAAGCGTGGGGGCGATGTCGATGTAGCCGGAGCCTACTTTGATGGGAATACGGCCGCCGCTGGCGATGTGGTGCCTCCTACATAGTGCTCATCTCCTGGAAGAACTGCGACAGTTCAGCACCTGTGGCAAAGTCCTCCACCGGCTCTTCAGGAGCCACAGAAGCAGCACCGGGCCGGGGCAGCGGATCGGGAGGAGCCAGGGTGCTGGCATTGTCAGAATGCGCCTTCAGGAAGAGGTAGTTGCTTAGCTCCATGGCATCGGAGATACGTGCCATGAGGTGATCCTGCGTAGACCACACCGTGGTCTCGTCCAAGGCGGCCAGGAGCTGTGAGCGGCCTGTCTTGTGCGTCAGCGCTTTGGTGAGGACGCTGACGCGCCGCAGGGACAGCCGCCCACGCCACAGGTCCAGCAGATCAATCCCGAAGTGCTCCAGAAGATCGGCTTCGAGCTCATCAGAGAACTCACGGACCACGTGGACGGTGCGGATTAGTTTCCCGCGTCGTCATACCCCTGGGCCGCGGCCACCTTGTCCGCCAGAACCTGAAAGTCACGGATCGTGGCGCCACTGTCCTTGTACGCCTCCCACTGAGGCGCGCCAAGGATCAGCTTGACCGCCTCCACCTCGTCCTTGGCCTCCAGCAGGCCGATCGGCATATCCAGGGGATGCGGGATGGTGAACTCGATGCCACGGTGCTCGATGATGACCGGGGTCTCGGCGGCCTCGGCCTCCATAGCAGGGGACTTCGACGGGGACGCGGTCTTCGTGCTTGCAGCAGTCAAAAGGAACTCCAATGAAGGTGAGAAAAACAGACGGAGGGCATTGTCATGAGGCTGAGGGTGCCGTGTGGCCACATCACGATCTGAGTAGCGTTCCCGACTCTGACGCGCAACGCTAGGAAGTAGGTCGCAGTTCTGAACTCGCAGGAGGCGAGCCCGTGGATAGCACGCTTATCGGCGTAATAGTGGCCGGGACCCTATCGTTTGGCGCTCTGGTGCACAATACCCTTGATGGCCGCAGGGTCCATGTACGGCAGTCTGAAGAGTTCTATCTCCAGCGATACTGGATGCTGCTCGATGACCTGCCGGCGGAGGCATTGGCAGAAGGAATATCGGGCCCCAAAGACCTCACTCCCCATCTGGAGAGCGTCAGCCTCTTGTACTTGCGGGTAAGCGAGGATGCGTGTGAGGTGCGTGAGCGTGGAGACATATCGGACCTCACGTGGCGCATACGCTCTGCGGCTATGAATAACCAAATTCGCCGTTGGCCGATAAGCAAAATCTGGGAGCGCGTCGAGAAAAAGCGATTCCCTCACTTGGTGAGTCTGGTCAACCAGCGGGGCGTCTATGATCCATGCGAATATTCGTGGATTTTTCGATACCGACTCGGCCTAATTCAACCCATTCTCGGCTTCATTCCATTTATCGCAAAGAAGCGAAAAGCTAGGTAATCGCTTGAGTAGGCTGGTTGATACGTCAGGAGGCCAGGACGAAGCAGGCCTTCGACGTGCCCGCTGAGGTGGTGTCGGTGACCTGGAAGCAGGACGCGACGCCGCGGTGGGTCACCTTGAGCTCCGCGGTCTTCATGCCCTGCGGGACGGTGACATCGACGGTGCCGTCCTTCGTGGCCGTGACCTGGTCCTCGAAGGCGGTCTTATCCGCGCGGAGCAGGGAGACGACGGCCGGCCCGGTCGTACCCGTGACAGCGACCTTCGCGGTCCACGAGGACTTCGTGGCGTCGTTGGTGGCGGAGCCCGGCACCGTCACCGTTGCCTTGAAGGCCTCCGGCTCCACCGGGACGGACGGACGGCCCAGGCCGAGGATGTCGTCCGTAGTGAGCACGTAGCCGAGACCACCCTCGTGATCGAGGGCGTCGATGGTCAGCTCGTACTTCTGGTTTTCGGTGCGCTGGAGCTGGATGGCACCCCGGTCGGAGATCATCGCCCGGGGGATGACGCACCGGTACGGCACGCCCTTCTGGGACCAGTCGACCACGATGGAAATTTCGTTCAGCTCCGGCGTGGAGGACAGGTCCAGCCGGTAGGTGCCGCTGTGCTTGCCCTCGGCGTCCTTCAGCGACTTCCACTCCGCGCCGAAGAAGAGGCCGGTGGTGAGGTCGTTGGTCTCCATCAGCGTGGCCTTGATCTTGAAACTGGCCGACTTGACCGTATACATCACCGGTACGGCGGATTGCCATACATTGACAGGGTCTGTCTCGATGGAGGGGGTGATGGTGACGCCCGACTGGTCCACCCATCCGCAACTGCGGTAGCCCGCAGGCGTGGTCTTGCCGTCGCCGGCGTCGGTGGGGAGCACGGTCGTACCAGAACCAGTACGCGGCGCGGGCGCGAGATAGATGGCCCCGTTGGGGGCGAAGCGGATCTTGGAAGAATCGTTGGCCAAGGAAGCTCCTGAGAGAAAGACGGAAGCCGAGCACTCACCGGCGCTCGGCTGGGAAAGGGGGAAGGGTCAGGCGACGAAGAAGACCGCCACTTCGCCGCGGTAGCAGTGCTCACGGCTGGTGACGTCGGGGTCGTACCGAGGGGAAGAAATCTCCTCGACCTCCAGAACCTCCGCACCGCCGACCACCAGGCCGGGCAGCTCCTCAAGGAGGGCTTCGCGACAGCGGTATGCGAGGTCGACCGCGTGCTTGCGGTCATCGTGATAGACGTCGAAGGTGATGTCCGCGCGGTCCAGGCGGTCACGGATCATGCGGAAGCCGCCCGAGTGCTCCACGTAGATCATGGGCTCACCGGCCTGATGGCCGACGTGATCGCCGGTGATGTACTGCGCGGGCAGCCCTGGGACGGACCACAGGTATGCGATGACGACCTCCACCGGGTCTTGTCTCACTCGATCCGCTCCTTCTCCAGAGCCCGCTTGAGGAACCAACGCCCCTCGTGCTCACGGCCCTTGCGGTCCGTCCAGCCGCGTTCCTGAAGCATCGAGTGACGCATCCGGGCGTCCACCTCGGCGACGACGACGCCGTACCAGCCATACCGGTCCAGAGCCAGAGTCGGCTTGATGTGACGGCCGATCGCGTTCCAGTGCTCCTTGGTCGGACGCCGCGGCCTCGGGGCCGCCGACACGGCCGCCTCTGTCAGCTTGACCGTGTGCAGCTCGACCAGATCCCGCATCTGTACGGAGAGGAAGAACGCCCGCTCCCACTCGGGAGTCAGCCGCAACGTGAACTTGCTCATCGCACCACCCTCCACACACGGATCCGGACATGACGAAGGGACCCCTGCGCCCAGCGGGCGGGCTCCCCGTCGACTTCATAGATCAGGCCCCGCCAGATGACGCGGTCGGCGGAATCGACGTCCGCCTCCACGGGCAAGAAAATGATCAGCCGCTCCTGCGCGGTCTCCCGGGCCGGAGAGCGGACCTCGAAGGCCCGGTCCGGCTGGACACTCGCCCGCCCGGACCACACCACCACCGACCGCTGCCAGTCACGGTGATTGGTGTACGCGGTCGCGGCCAGAGGCGCCCGATGTACCTCGACGAAGTCGTTGAAGAGCGTCGTCCACCGCCTCAGACCCTGTACAGGCCGATGGAGCCGAAGCGTCGGCGGTAGGGGCGGAGGCCTTCGCGAGCAGCTGCGGAAAGCGTCTGCGTGCCGGCGGCGCCCCACTGCACTTCCATGTCGCCGACACGTTCCGAGATGACCCCGGGCTGTACGGCCAGCCACCGGATCACCTCGCCGCAGATGACTGCCCGGACACCAGGAGCGTTCTCCTGATATCTGGAGCCGCAATAGTCCTGCACGAGCGCGGTGACGTCGTGGATGAACGCTTCGATGCGGAATCTGTCTTCAGGAGGGATGGGACGCCCGAGACGCGTAATCACCTCGTCAGCAGTCACAAGCATTATATCAACTCCTAGGGCTAGTAATGGGCTTGAGAACGCGATAAAGTAGGAAAGCCACGTTTGACGCATCGGAGGCTTCCATGCATGCCGTCTTGCTCAATGAGTTGCCAGGCCCAGGGAGGGCCTGGCTGCTCGTTCCTGCCGGTTAGTCACCTCGGTGAGTGACGCCTAGACCGGTAGGGAGCAGAGGTGTTGCGACGGAGGTACGTCAAGTGGTGTCTAGCCCGACTCGGGCTGCAAAGCGGGTTGTCGAGGTTACTTTCCTCATCCTGGGTTCCATGAGCGTGGGAATCATCTCAGGTATCGGCTTGGTTCTCTTCGAGGCGAGCCCTGTCGAGGCGGTCGGCGGTGGAGCCGCGGCCTTTGCAGGCGCCTTCAACGTTGGCATGAAGGCTCTCTCCTACATCAAGCGACTGAACGATTAGTCAAATGAGGCGGCCCATTGCGGGCCGCCTCAGCATGTTCCTCCGGCTCAGGAACCCGCCCCGGCCGGCTTCTCCGTGATCGCGATCTTCAGACCACGCACGAAGCTCTCACCGATGCCGACGCCACGGACCGAGTAGTCCGGGTCTTCCTTGACGGTGGACAGGCCATACATGGTGTCCAGGCCGATGGTGTCCGCCTTCTTCGCGTAGTCGTAATCAATGAGCATGCGGGTGGCGATGCCGCCGATGTTCTGGATGCTGCCGTTCACCGCGCCCATCGGAATGGCGGGGCAGGCCGAGACCAGGATCATCGCGGACTTGTGGAACAGGTACGCCTCAAGACCGAATGAGTTGTGGATCACGATGTCGAAGCCGTAGATGCGGCCGACGATCGCCCGGCGGAGGGCGTTGGTGTCGCCGGAGTAGTCGACGGCGACGAATTCTGGGTCCTTGAGGAGGATCGCCTCGACCTCGGGGCCGGCGATCAGGTACCGCTCCGAGGCGGGAACGTTGGCGAGGTTCATGGCCATGCGGGCATCGACGAGCGCGGTACGAAGCCCCAGGGCACGGGTCTTCATGTTCTCGGCGGTGCCGTCCGCTGCCGGGATGGTGACAGCCACGTCGCCGCCCACGGCCTTCTTCGCCGCCGCGCTGAGGCCGGACCGGGTGATGTTGGTCTTGATGAAATCGGCCGTGGTGTCGTCGAAGTACTCCGCGAAGCCGCGGGTGAGCTTGCTCAGCACCTGGGCGCCGAACTGCCGCAGATCGAAAGCAACCTGCTCCATGCTCAGGGTGGTGGCGTTCTGGGCCAGTGTCGACAACGCCACCGGGAACCTGGACTCGCGGATGAAGCCCTGCGGGGCCAGACGCGGATCGGTGGGAAGAGGACGGTCCGAGGATGCCGCAAGGCGGTCCTTGTCACCCTTGATCGGGTTCTGGATCGGGGCCGTGATCCCGGCGGCCGTCACAGGAATACCTCGGGACTCCCGGTTCACGTTGATCACGTCGCCGAGACCGCCGGTGAAATTCAGCTCCGAGTAACGGGCCGGCAGGCCGCCAAGCGTGAGCTGACGGTCAAGCAGGCCCAGCGCGGCAATGGTGACCTGCTGAGGGTCAAGATTGAAATGGTGGGTTGTGAGAGCCAAAGGCGTAACTCCAAAAGGGCATAAAAAAGGCCCTCCGGCGGCACCGAAGGGCTCTCAAGAATTGTTTAGATGAAGGACTTGCCCGCGATCAGATCCGCGAGCTCGTTGGGGTCCATGCTCGTAACGGCCGGACCGCTACCACCTCGGTAGTACCCGGCGCCCCTCAGCTTGGGGAACTCCGGCTTTGCCGGGGCCTGGCGGGCGATATAAGCGGCGACGGTCTCAGAGTCGGGCCGGCCGTCTTCGCCAAGGAACCGGGCCAGGTCCAGGTAATCGGTCTGCACAGTCACACCAGCAGTGGCGGCCTGGGCCCGGATCTCCGCCTCGGCCAGGGACGACGCGAGCTCGGAAAGCGCCTCCCGGCGGGCATCGTCACGAGCCTGGACAAGGGCCTTCTCCTGATCCGTCATCCGCTCAGTACGCAGCTCCTCCAGCTCCCTCGAAGCCGCCTCCCAGCGCTGCTCGTTCTGCCGGCTCAGCGCCTTCCACTTCTCCAGTTCCGCCTCCGGTCCGGTAGGCGGGGGCGTCTCCGCAGCTACCCCACTGGCCTCTGGAGCGTCGGGGCTCTTCGTCTCGTCCATCGTGGTCTCCATTTCGGCGGTCATCGCTTCTGTTCGTGGATCTTGCGGTTCGCGTTCCCGGAATTCCCCTGCGGCGCCTTCGCAGCCATGCGGGCCGCCCGCGCCTCGCTCGGGGCGCTCACGGCGCCCGGCCCTGCCTGCTGTTCGGGCTGCGGGCCCAGCTTCTGAACCTCCGCCGCGGCCTTCGCGTCCTCCTTCCGCATCGCACGGAAGACGCTGATCTGCGACGGCGTGTACCCGGCGTCAGACCACAACTGCTCTTCAGGAACGTTGAGCTGCTTCAGCTTCAGCAAGGCGTCGATGTGCTGGGATTCGGTGCGGTACTCGGGGTCGCGCCATACGGTTTCCATGGAGTAGGCCTTGGCTCTCTTGTCACCCTTGATGGCGAAGCAGAGGCGGATGACCTTCTCCCATGATTCTCCGAAGTACAGCATGCGTTCCCGGACCCGGGCGACCAGCCCGGCCTCGGAACTGATAATGGCCTCGCCCGACGGTGGAGTTCCGCCGTTCACAAGGAAGTAATGGCTCGGGGTGCGGGAGATGGAACTCATGTGCTGAAGCAGGAGTCCGACCAGATCGCAGTAGTTATTGAGGCTGGCTGCCTCGAACTGCCCGAAACGGGCCTGCGGGTCTTCGGCCTGGAGAAGCTTGTCGACGGCCACCTTGAAGGGCTCAACCGGATTTCCCTGATCGTCCTCCACGATCTCAAGCCCAGTCACGTACCTCTGGGGAAACGCGGCGAACTCGGAGGCGGTCAGAGCGTCCGACACCGTCTTGTTGATCGCGTCCTGGATCGGGATGACGTTGGCAAGGTCGGAATACGGGTCACCGGAAAGCCGCGAGCGGTTGTGAAAGGGGACGACCGGCACGATCCCGAGCGGATTCCGGGACCGGATCCCGTTCTCCCACTCGGCCTGTCCGCGCTTGACCTCGTAGACGTAATCCTCGGTCCACAGCGTGACCCACTGGCGACCCCAGTCATCCGTGTAAAACCGGGCTGCGGCCTCCAGCTCGGTCCGGCTGCCCGGCTTGTACTGGACGACGAGGTTCTCTGCGGACACCGGCTGAATGGCCGGCTCGCCGTCGTCGCCCGGCCACACCAGCACATACGCACGCCCCTGGACCATCGCGTCCAGGTGCACCGCCGTCGACAGGACGTCCATGCTGCTGCGCTGCCAGAACTCCCGGGCCTCCTGGTCAAAACCGGGAGCCTCGGGTATTCGGAACCCCTCGACTACCATGCGCTCGGTGGCGGAGTCGACGATCAGGCCGCAGAAGTTGTCACGCCAGTTCTCGAAGACCTCTCGGAACGCGTCCTTATAACGGGCCTGAGAGAAGGCGAGTTGCTGATGTTCGCCCTCGTAGTACTTGGCGTAGCGCCACATGGCCGGGAGCTGGTTCGTCAGCTTCCCGTGAAGATAGGCAAGCCAGTCGGCCGGTGTCTCCGGCGGGCCGACTGCTGTGTAACCATTCGGCGGGACAATCAGAGGCGCCTCCCCGGGGTAGTTCCTTGACTTGCTGCCCGCCCCCGGACTCGAACCGGGAACCTGCGCGACCTGGGCACGCTGCCTCTACCGGTTGGACTAAAGAATGTCTCGCGACCTTGGGTTTCGTGACACCTACTCTTGATCACGCTCCATAGCCACAGGGAGGCGGGAGTGACAAGCATGGATGGATTCAAAAGTGTGGACGAGGGATCGTTTCTGTATGCCCCGTTCGGGTGATACGCGTGCGATCACGCGTGGACATGGGAAGTCGTACAACCGCTCAAACTAAGTGCCGCGTAGGCACCAGCCGCTTTCATCGAAAGGAAATCGTGTGCGTCGCATCACTGCCGTTTTTCTCATAGCTGTCGCGCTCGTTGGCATCCTCGCGGTACCTGTCAGCGCTGATGAATCTCAGTGTTCCGAGATCGGCCTCAGGGCGCTTCAGATCCACAGTAATTCTGTCGACGCCGTGATCGCCTCCACGCTCTGCCTGGGCCTAGTTCACCCGTTCACGTCGGGCGTCGGGGGCGGCGGCTTTACGTGACAGCCTGCACGGCCAGCTAGACGCGGCAGCCGACTGCCAGTGACGAGACACGCTTTGGGCAGGCAGGAGGGGGCCGTACGGGCTTCCAACCCTGTTCGGCTCACGCCCTTGCGGGCGTCGGTTGCTTATGGGCGGTGCAGCCCCCTCCGGTATCACTGACCTCACGTCGGTCCGACGATCACCTGTAACCGCCAGGTGCACGGCAGCACGGGTCAGCGTGCGCAGGCCGACCGGGGAGCAGTCTCACCCGGCCGGCCCGGTCTGTGGGGAGTGGAGGATCAAAAGCCGACTACGCGGCGTCGTTTGATCTGCATCCGGCCGTCCGCAATCGCGTCGGCGCGCGCCTCGAAGGCGAGAATCGCGCACACGCCCAAGTCGATGACCTTCTTGGAGCGGGGCGACTCCTTGGTAATCAAGATTCCTTGGGGGACCTCGCGCGTGACCGCGTTGAGCACGTGGCGTGTCAGGTCGACGTTCCCGTCATGCTTCACGTCACCGACCGCAACAGCAGAATGCAGCCGCTCGGTGGCCTCGCACATCCGCATGGGTTTGTTGGTCCAGTACTCGTAGACGCGGTCATCGCCGTACTCGATGGCCCACCGGCCCAAGGCCTCTTGCCAGTACGGCGGGTCACCGTAGAACCATTCAACCCGGTACGTGTCGAAGGCCTTCTTGACGGCAGCCTCGACGGCAAGGACGTCGACTTCCCAGTCCGGGTTTTTGGGATTGCGCGGGTTCTCCTGGAGGTGGAGGACAAAGAGCTTGCCGTCCCTCAGCCGGCACCCGACGAGACCGGTCGCGTCGCCGCGGAGACTGCCATCGAACCCGAGGGATATCTGATCCCCGGGGAGGATCGGGTCGTCCTCATCGAAGCAGGAATCCCACTCGGCCTTCTTGAGCCAACCGTCTGCGTTCTCCTGGATGTTGTTCAGGTAGAAGCGGTAGGCCACGGCCGCGCTTGTACGCGGGTCCATAACCGCCGCGACGATGCCGTCAACGTCGACCCAGTGTGAGTCGCCGTACGCGTCGATGACCGCCGCGCGGACAGCGTCCTCGTCTTTGAGGTCGACGTCCCGGACCGCTTCACGGCAGTCGTAGAGAATGCCCGCGGCCCCGAACTCCATCGCGGCCTCGTAGGTCCGCTGCGCGATGGAACCCTCGGTAGGAGAGAACGCGTTGGTCGTCTCGATCAGCCGGCTACCAGCACCAGCAGTTTTTTGGACATTTCTGTCCAAAGTTTCCCAGACGTATACACCCTGGTTGTTTTCAATCCAATGGTGAACCTCGTCGCATAGGACTAACAACAGCTAACAGAATGAGTTGATCTGTCTGAGGGTGATGAGGCAGCAGGCGAGGCGGAGGAAGGCTTCATGGATGTCGGCTCGTCGTTCCCAGCGGATGCGGAGGCGTTTGAAGCCATGCAGCCAGGCGAAACTGCGCTCGACTACCCATCTGTAGGTGCCCAGCCCTGTGCCGTGGCGTGTGCCGCGTCGGGCGATGGCGGGCACGATGCCGCGCTTGCGGACATGGTCACGGTAGATGTCGTGGTCGTAGCCACGGTCGGCGAAGAGCGAGTCCGGCTTCCGGCGGGGATGACCGACGCGTCCGCGCACGGGAGGGATCGCGTCGAGCAAGGGCAGCAGCTGGGTGACGTCGTTGCGGTTGGCACCGGTGAGGATGACCGCGAGCGGGGTGCCGTACCCGTCGGTGATCAGGTGGTGCTTGGAGCCGGCCCGGCCACGGTCGACCGGCGACGGGCCCGTCGCGAGCCCCCTTTTAGGGCCCTGACCTGGCTGGAGTCGACCACGCATCGGGACCAGTCCAGCCTCGCCGCCGCGTTCAGCTCCGCCAGCAGCACC
>NZ_JAILXP010000090.1 GCF_020740895.1 Streptomyces sp. UNOB3_S3
GGTGGGGGCGACGGTCGCGGCGCTGCTGTCCGCGTCGGGAGTCGGCCGGGTCGACGTACGGGACGGCGGCTGTGTGGAGCCCTGGGACGTGGCGCCCGGGGGTGTGGGCGCCGAGCGGACCGGGGAGCGGCGGGACGTCGCCGCGCGGCACGCCGTGCGCCGGGCCGCGCCCGTGCCCCCGGCCCGGGGCCGGGCGGGCGGCTCCCGGGGCGAGCACGGGGAACGCGCGGAGGAGGACGGGGAGAAGCCGCTGGGGCTGGTGGTGTTCGCACCGCGCGACGGTCTGGCGGCCTTCGCGCCGGACCCGGCGGCGGCCGAGGAGCTGATCGCGGCCGGGACCCCGCATCTGTACGCGGGGGTGCTGGAGGCCACCGGGCTGGTGGGGCCGCTGGTGCTGCCGGGCAAATCGGCGTGCGCGGGCTGTATCGAGCGGGAACGGGCCGAACGGGACGCCGCATGGCCCCGGATGCTCGCCCAGTGGAGGTCCGGGCGCGCCTCGGGGGTACCGTCTTGCGACATGGCACTGGCCACGGTCGTGGCGGGGCTGACCGTGGCGTGGGCGCTCGCCCTTCTCGACGGTGGGTCCGCGCCGGGCGCCGGGGTCCGGCTGGAGCTGGCCCTGCCGGGTCCGGTCTGGCGTCCCGGGCCCGTCGCACCGCATCCGCGGTGTCCGTGCGGTGCCGCGGTCCGGGGCGACGGGATGTCCAGGGATCGCGGAGGCGGCGCACGGGAGAATGACCCGGTAACCGCCGTCCGAGGCGTGGCTGTTCGGCTAGTTGGAGGGGCGCATGTCTGATCTACCCCGCAAGGCGGTCACCCGTACCGTCAAGTTGGCCGCGTTGCCACTGGGGTTCGCGGGGCGCACGGCACTCGGCCTGGGAAAGCGCATCGGCGGCCGCCCGGCGGAGATGATCGCCGCCGAGCTGCAGCAGCGCACGGCGGAGCAGCTCTTCTCGACCCTGGGGCAGCTCAAGGGAGGTGCCATGAAGCTCGGTCAGGCGCTGTCCGTCTTCGAGTCGGCGCTTCCCGAGCAGATCGCCGGGCCCTACCGGGCGGCGCTCACCAAGCTTCAGGAGGCGGCTCCCCCGATGCCGGTGGCCTCGGTGCACGCGGCGCTGGCGGAGCGGCTGGGCGAGGACTGGCGCGAGCTGTTCGAGGAGTTCGAGGACAAGCCGGCGGCGGCCGCGTCCATCGGGCAGGTGCACCGGGCGGTCTGGCACGACGGGCGCGAGGTGGCCGTCAAGGTGCAGTATCCGGGAGCGGGTGACGCGCTGCTCTCCGATCTGACGCAACTGGGCCGGTTCGCCAAGCTGCTGGGGCCGCTGGTGCCCGGGATGGACATCAAGCCCCTCATCTCCGAGCTGCGCGACCGGGTGTCGGAGGAGCTGGACTACAAGCTGGAGGCCCGGGCCCAGAGCGCCCACGCCCGGGAGTTCGCCGGGGATCCCGATGTGACGGTGCCGGACGTCGTCCACCACGGGGATCAGGTGCTGGTGACGGAGTGGCTGGACGGGGTGCCGCTGTCCGAGGTGATAGCGGACGGCAGCCAGGAGATGCGGGACCGGGCCGGGCAGTTGCTGGCGCGCTTCCTCTTCTCGGGCGCGGCCCGCACCGGGCTGCTCCACGCCGACCCGCATCCGGGCAACTTCCGGCTGCTGACCGGGGACGCGCCCGACGGGCCGCCGGAGAAGTGGCGGCTGGGGGTGCTGGACTTCGGCACGGTCGACCGGCTGCCGAGAGGGCTGCCCGTGGAGATCGGCACGGCGCTGCGGCTGACCCTCGACGGCAAGGCGGACGCGGTCCATGAGCTGCTGCGTGACGAGGGCTTCGTCAAGCCGGAGATCGAGCTGGACCCGGGAGCGGTGCTCGACTATCTCCTGCCCATCATCGAGCCGGCGCAGGTGGACGAGTTCACCTTCACCAGGGACTGGCTACGGGCGCAGGCGACCCGGATCGCCGATCCCCGCTCCCCCGCGTACCAGCTGGCCCGGCAGCTCAATCTGCCTCCGGCCTATCTGCTGATACACCGGGTGACGATGAGCACCATAGGGGTGTTGTGCCAGCTGGGTGCCACGGTGCGGCTGCGTGACGAGATGGAGGCATGGGTGCCCGGTTTCACCACGGGCGACCGTAGTCAGGACACCTCCGCCTGAGGGCAGAGGACGGGCCGGGGCGACCCGGCTCGTCCCGGCTCACCACCAGGACGAGTCGAGGCGCCCTTCGATCGCTCTGAGGTTGGCGCGGGCGCAGTCGTCACAGAAGTAGTGACGGCTGCCGTTCTCGACGGAACAGATCCAGGTCGGCGGCGGTGTCCCGCCCGGAGCCGGGGCGCCACAGCGGGCGCACTCGACGGGCTGGTCGGCATCGGGGTCCAGCTGCGCGGATTCATGCGTCTTGCGGTCCACTCCCAGACGATATCCCCGTGAGCGGGCCCGGCGCGGGTGGCACACCCGAACGTGGTGCGGGGCCGGTCAGAAAGGACCGGCCCCGCGGAGGCTCACTGCATCACGGCCATGGCCAGGGCCCGGCGGGCCCGCAGCGAGGCGCGCTCGGCGCGGCGCTGCATCCGGCGGGCGGCGGCCAGCCGCACGGCCATCCGTTGGGACTCGGCCTCCCTCAGCCGGTCGTGCATATGAGCCCTGGCCAGGGCTTCTGGGATGAGTTGCATGGCGTGGTTCCTGTTCTGGCGCGAGGCGGTCGCGCCGGTGCGTTCATGGGTGGTGCCGGGGGCGAATGGCTCGGAGGTGGGGTGCATCGTCGGGTCCTGCTTCTTGGGGTCGTGCGTCGAGGGGCGGTCGATGGTGCCGTTGGCGGTCATGCGCTGACCGGGTTCTTGCGCGGGCGGCCACGGGGCCGCTTGCGGGCGACGACCACACCCTGGACGAACAGCTCGCCACCCCAGACGCCCCAGGGCTCGCGGCGGTCCTTGGCCCCGGCGAGGCAGGCGGCGCGCAGCGGGCAGGTCTGGCAGAGGGACTTGGCGTACTCGACGTCGGCCGGGGACTCGGCGAAGAAGACCTCCGGGTCATAGCTGCGGCAGGGCACCGGGACGCCGAGGTTCTCGATGGCCTCGTCGAGGTCGGTCAGGGCGGTCAGCGGGGTCAAGGTGTCCTCCGTGGGGACGGGCGGGGGGATCAGGTCGGTCGCTACGGACGGGGTGTGCGCCTTGAGTTGCACGGTGGGTGTTTCCTCGTCTGTTGTTCCGGCTGGTGGCCGGGCTGGTTTCCCCCGGCTGGGGGGCAAACAAAAGGGCCGCGGATCCCGGTGTGGGTTCCGCGGCCCTGGAAGGTGCCGACCTGATCATGCCGATCAGGCTGGATCTCTCCAGGGTTTGAGCCCACGGAAGGCCCACGTCATGGGGTGGTGCGCTGCGTTCAGGGATCCGGCGCCATTGGCCACCGCCGCGAGGGCATAGCCCTGACGGGCCTGCTCCTCCGCTGCTGCCATTACTGCGGATCCCTTGGTCGGTCGCTGTTCCGGCCGGACCGGGGTGGCGCCGGACAGACCGGTGCCCTGGAAGGAGCCGAGGAAGCCGAGCATGGCGGCGGAGCCGATCTGGCGATCGGTCATTTTGTCGCTGGCGATAAAGCTGATCATTGTCTCCGCCTCCTCTCGGCGTCTCGGGGGACCGTGTGACACGGTCCAAGTCTTCGGTTTCAGTACAGCACGGACCCAACGGAACCCGAAAGGCCCGTCGCTTCCCTGCTCGGAAGGCTATGGGCACTGCCTCCACACGCGCAAACTATTTTTCCGGAGTTTCTTGGGAGGTGTCCTGGGACACATCCGCCGAGCCCGGATCATCGCCCGCGCACAGGGCGAGAACGTCGGCCCCGAACTTCCCGAGCTTCCGTCCTCCGACACCTGAGATGCACGCAAGCTCCGCTTCGGTTCCCGGAACAGCCTCGGCGATCGCGAGAAGCGTCTTGTCGGTGAAGACGCAGAAGGCGGGCTGGCCCAGCAGCCGGGCCTGCTCGGCCCGCCAGTCGCGCAGCCGTTCGTGCAGCGCCTCGTCGAGCTCGCAGGGGCAGTCCTCGCAGCGCATCAGTTTGATCTCGCCCGCGTCGGTCAGCGTCCGGCCGCAGACCCGGCAGCGGGCGGAGCCGCGCCGCTTGCGCACCCCGGCGCCGCGCTCGACGCCCCCCTGCGCCGCCGCGCCGGAGAAGACCGGGCGCACGGCCGCGGAGCCCGGCCGCAGGCCGTTGAGGAAGCGGGTGGGACGCCGGGAGGGCCGGCCGCCCGGGGTCCGGGACAGTGCCCAGGACAGCGACAGATGGACCCGGGCCCGGGTGACACCGACATAGAGCAGCCGGCGCTCCTCCTCCACCTGCTCGTCGGTCTTGGCGTAGGTGATCGGCATCATGCCCTCGGCGAGCCCGACCAGGAAGACGGCGTCCCACTCCAGGCCCTTGGCCGCGTGCAACGAGGCGAGCGTCACACCCTCCACCGTGGGCGCGTGCTGGGCGTTCGCCCGCTCGTCCAGCTCGGCGACCAGGTCGGCGAGGGTGGCCGCCGGGCGGGCCCGGACGAAGTCCTCGGCGAGGCGCACCAGGGCCGCCAGTGACTCCCAGCGGTCGCGGACCGCCCCCGAGCCCGCCGGGGGCTCGGGCTTCCAGCCCCGGGTGCCGAGCACGGCGCGCACCTGGGAGGGCACGTCGTCGACGCCGGCCAGCTGGGGGTCCGAGTGGCCGCCGGCGCGGGCCGCGCCCCGCAGCAGCAGCCCGGCCTCGCGCACCTCGGGGCGCTCGAAGAAGCGCTCGGCGCCGCGCAGCTGGTAGGGCACCCCGGCGTCGGCGAGAGCCTGCTCGTAGACCTCGGACTGGGCGTTGATGCGGTAGAGGATCGCGATCTCGCTCGCGGGCACCCCGGAGTCCAGCAGCTCCCGGACCCGGCGGGCGGTGCCCTCGGCCTCGGCGGGCTCGTCCGCGTACTCCCCGTAGACCGGCTCGGGGCCACGGTCGCGCTGGGAGACCAGCTCCAGCCGGTGCTCGGCGGCCCGGCCGCGGGCCTGGGCGAGCAGCCCGTTGGCCAGGTGAACCACCTGGGGGGTGGAGCGGTAGTCCCGGACGAGCTTGACGACGGTGGCGTGCGGGTGCCGGACCCGGAAGTTCAGCAGGTGGTCGGGGGTGGCGCCGGTGAACGAATAGATCGTCTGGCTGGCGTCACCGACCACGCACAGGGTGTCGCGGTCGCCCAGCCACAGCTCCAGCAGCCGCTGCTGGAGCGGGCTGACGTCCTGGTACTCGTCGACCACGAAGTGCTGGTACTGGCGGCGGACGGTCTCGGCGATGTCGTGCCGGTCCTGGAGCACGCCCACGGTCAGCAGCAGCACGTCCTCGAAGTCGATCACGCCGCGCTCGCGCTTGAGCTGCTCGTACGTCCCGTAGACCAGGGCGATCTCGGCGGGGTCCCGGGGGGCCTCCCGGCCGGTCTTGGCGGCCGCGGCCGGATAGTCCTCGGGGACGGTCTGGGTGACCTTCGCCCACTCGATCTCTGCCGTCACATCGCGCAGCTCATTGCGGTCGAGACGGATCCGGCAGCGCGCCGCCGCCTCCGCCACCACCTGGACCTTGCGGTCCAGCAGCCGGGGCAGCTCGCCGCCCACCGCCTTGGGCCAGAAGTACTGGAGCTGGCGCAGGGCGGCCGAGTGGAACGTACGGGCCTGGACCCCGCCCGCGCCCAGCTGGCGCAGCCGGCCGCGCATCTCGCCCGCCGCCCGGTTGGTGAACGTGACGGCGAGCACACTCGAGGGCTGGAGCAGACCGGACCGGACGCCGTAGGCGATGCGGTGGGTGATCGCCCGGGTCTTGCCCGTACCGGCGCCGGCCAGCACGCACACCGGCCCGCTCAGGGCCGTGGCGACCTCGCGCTGCTCGGGGTCGAGCCCGTCGAGCACCGCGTCGGCCGAGTCCGGCACCTGGGGGAAGAGAGTGGAGTGCGTTGCTGGTGTCACCCCGCCATGCTGCCAGGTCCTGCGGGGCGACCGGGAATGTCGTCCACAGGAGGGGCCGGGCGGTCGTACTAATAGCGTCCTGGACACGGGAAGCGTCGCGAATGCGTCGGGAGCGTGTCGGGGATGCGTCGGAAACGGTCGGGAATGCTGGGCAGCGGGTGTGCGTTCTTCCTCCGGAATCTCCCCCGAGGAAGAAGGAGCGCGGGTCGCATGTCGAGCACCGTGACGATGTACAGCACCACCTGGTGCGGCTACTGCCGCCGCCTGAAGACCATGCTGGACCGCGAGGGCATCGCCTACAACGAGATCAACATCGAGCTCGACCCCGAGTCGGCCGCCTTCGTGGAGAAGGCCAACGGCGGGAACCAGACGGTCCCCACCGTGCTCTTCGCCGACGGCTCCACGCTCACCAACCCCTCGCTGGCGCAGGTGAAGGCGAAGATCGGCGCCTGACGCCGGCCCGGCCGACGCCCGGCGCCGGCCGGCGCCGCTCCCTACGGGAGCGGCTCGCCGTACCAGAGCTCGATCAGGCGGGCCGCGATGGAGATGCCGGTCGGAGGCAGGACCTCCCCGCTCTCGAACGCGGCCCGCAGCTCGTCCCGGGAGAACCAGCGCGCCTCGTGGATCTCCTCGCCGTCCACCTGGATGTCCGAGGACGTCGCCCGGGCCATGAAGCCCAGCATCAGGCTGGACGGGAACGGCCACGGCTGGCTCGCGATGTACTCCACGTCGCCGACGACGACGCCCGCCTCCTCGGCGACCTCCCGGCGCACCGCCTGCTCGATGGACTCCCCCGGCTCCACGAAGCCCGCGAGCGTCGAGAAGCGGCCCTCCGGCCAGTGCATCTGGCGGCCCAGCAGCGCCCGGTCCTTCTCGTCCGTGACCAGCATGATCACGGCCGGGTCGGTCCGGGGGTAGTGCTCGGCGCCACAGGCCTGGCAGCGGCGGATGTGGCCCGCGGCCGCGATCACCGTGCGCTCGCCGCAGCGCGAGCAGAAGCGGTGCAGCCGCTGCCAGTTCTCCAGGGCCACGGCGTGCACGAGCAGGCCCGCGTCGCGCGGGGACAGCAGCAGACCGGCCTCCCGCAGGCCCGCCGGGCGCGCGGACTGGTCGATACGGCCGGGCAGCGCGTCCTTCTGGAGCGCGAAGTAGGCCACGCCGTCCTCGTCCTTGCCGAGGAAGTAGCGGTGCGTCTCGGTGACCGGCGCCTCGAAGGCGGGCGTCATCACCAGCTCGGTGCGGCCGTCGGGGGTGTCGTCGATCAGCGCCTGACCGCCGGAGACCACGAAGACCCGCGTCGTGGGGTGACTCCACGCCGCGGCGAGCCACGCCTCGTCCAGACGGTGGTGCGCGGCACGGTCGATGCCGCTCGCGCCGCTCAGTGCGACGTCGAGCCTGTCGGGCCCGGTGGCGGTGAATTCGGTCCAGGTGGTCACGGCTGCTTCCAACTCCCCCTCTTGACAGTGTTTTGCGTCTTTGGCGACCGGTGTCAGGCGTTGCTGAGGCCCGTGCCGGTGGCCTCGCCCTCGCCCGTTCCGGCCAGGTCTCCCCACAGGTGGGCGGCGGTCTCCACGCCCTTCATGAGCAGGTCCAGCTCGACCTTCTCGTTCGGCGCGTGCCAGCCGTCCGACGGCACCGAGATGCCGAGGAACAGCACCGGGGCGCCCAGGACGTCCTGGAGGTCCGCCGCCGGGCCCGAGCCGCCCTCGCGCGTGAAGCGGATCTTCTGGCCGAAGGCCTTGGTCATGGCCCGTACGACCGACTGGAGCGCCGGGTGGTCCAGCGGGGTCAGACAGGGGCGGGTCGAGCCGGTGAACGTGATCTCGTGCCGGATGCCGCCGCCCTCCGGGAGGCGGGCCGCCACCCAGTCGCGCACGGACTCCTGGACGCGGTCGGCGTCCTGCCCCGCCACCAGCCGGAACGACAGCTTCAGCTGGGCCGACGACGGGACGATCGTCTTGCCGCCGGGGCCCTGGTAGCCACCGCCGATGCCGTTGACCTCGGCGGTCGGGCGGGCCCAGACGCGCTCCAGCGTGCTGAATCCCGCCTCACCGAGGGTGCCGTGCGAGTGCGCCGCGCGCAACCAGCGCTTCTCGTCGAACGGCAGCTCGGCGATCAGCTCGCGCTCCCGGTCGGTCAGCGCCACGACCCCGTCGTAGAACCCCGGGATCGTCACCCTGCGGTCCTCGTCGTGCAGGGCGGCCGCCAGGCGGGCGGCCTCCGTGGCCGGGTTGGGCACGGCGCCGCCGAAGGAACCGGAGTGAATGTCCTGGTCCGGGCCGTACAGGTCGATCTGGCACTCGGCCAGGCCGCGCATGCCCGTGCACACCGTCGGGGTGTCCTCCGACCACATGCCCGTGTCCGAGACGATCACCGCGTCGCAGGCGAGGCGGTCCGCGTGCGCGGCGATCAGCGCGGGGAAGTTCGGCGAGCCCGACTCCTCCTCGCCCTCGACGATCAGCTTGAGGTTGACGGCCGGGGCGGTACGGCCGGTGGCCGCCAGGTGGGCGCGGACGCCCAGGGTGTGGAAGAACACCTGGCCCTTGTCGTCGGCCGCGCCGCGCGCGTACAGCCGGCCGTCGATCGTCGTCGGCTCGAACGGGTCCGTGTGCCAGCCGTCCTCGCGGGCGGCGGGCTGGACGTCGTGGTGGCCGTAGACCAGGACCGTGGGGGCGTTCTCCTCGCCGGAGGGCCACTCCGCGAATACGGCGGGGGCGCCGGTGCCGGTGCCTGCGCCTGTGCCGGTGTCGTCCCTGTCGCCCGTCTCCCAGAGCTCCGCCGTCGGGAAACCCGTCTCCTTGAGCTTCGCCACCAGCCACTCGGCGCTGCGGCGCACATCGGCCGCGTTGGCCGGGTCGGCCGACACGGAGGGGATGCGCAGCCACTCGGCCAGGTCGGCGAGGAAGGCGGCGCGGTGCTCGTCGATGTACGCGCGGACGGCGTTGTCCGGGGCATTGCTCATGCCATCGAGCCTATCCGGACACGCGGGGCGACCAGGACCGGGTTTCCTCACACGTCCTCCCCCAGGAGGATCCGTTCCAGCCCGGCCCGGTCCGGCAGGTCCGCCGGGACCGCCTTCTCCCCGTCGCGGATGTACACGAACGAGGCCGTCACGGAGGAGAGCGGCAGTCCGTGCTGCTCCGCCCAGGCCAGGCGGTAGATCGCCAGCTGGAGGGGGTCGGCGGTCTGGGTGCGGGTGGTTTTCCAGTCGACGATCTCGTAGGCGGCGGCGTCGTGATCCTCTACGCGGTACACCGCGTCAATGCGGCCCCTGATCGTGCGGCCCGCGAGAGTGAGCTGGAAGGGGGCCTCCACCCGGTACGGGGTGCGGTGCGCGTACGGGGTGCGCTGGAAGGCCTCCTTCAGTTCGGCCAGGTCCTGCTCGTCGGCGATCTCGCCCGGGTCGGCGCCACCCGGGAGTTCCTCCGGGCCCAGGAAGGGGAGCGGGAGCGCTTCGAAGCGGGACTCCAGCCAGGCGTGGAAGCGGGTGCCCCGGCGGGCGGCGGGCTGGGGGCGGCGCGGCATGGGGCGCGCGAGGTCGCTCGCGAAGGCGTCGGGGTCGGCGGCCAGGTGCATCAGCTGGGTGGCGGTCAGGCTGGACGGCAGCAGCACGTCGTGGACCTTGGCGCGGGTGCGCTGGAGCTCCCCGGCCAGGGCGTTCAGGTCGCGGTCCCAGGACTCCACGGTGCGGGCCTCTTCGGGGAGCACCGGGTGCGTCGTCCGCGGTTGCGGGTCCGTTTCCAGGCGGTCCAGGTGTGCCAGGACCGCTCCGGCCGCCTGCCTGCGGCGGGCCAGGGACTCTCCGTCCAGCGGTAGCGGCCAGGCGTGGGTCGTCTCCTGGTGGAGTGCCGGGTTCTCCGCGTCCTCCGCCGGGGCGTCCGCCCAGGCCTCGATTTCGCCGTGGCCCGCCTCGCAGTGCGCGCGGAGGGCCTCCAGGAACTCCGACGGGCCGCGCGTGCGCTTCTGGTTCGGGCCCCACCAGTGGCCGGAGCCCAGGAGGAGGTTGCGGGGGCGGGTGAAGGTGACGTAGCCCAGGCGCAGCTCCTCGGTGTGCTGGTGCGCCTTCATCGCCGTTTTGAAGGTCGTCAGGCCCTTGGCCGTCCAGTCGGTGACGTCGGGGAGGGTGTCGGCGTCGCCGCGCAGGCTGTGCGGGAGGACCTTGGGCTGGGACGTCCAGGAGTCGCGGGACTGCTCGCTGGGGAAGGTCTTCGCCACCAGGCCCGGGACGGCCACCACGTCCCACTCCAGGCCCTTGGACTTGTGCGCGGTGAGGATCTTGACCGTGTCCTCGCCGCCCGGCAGGGAGTTGTCGAGGCCCTTCTCGTACTGCGCGGCCGTGCGCAGGAAGCCGAGGAACGCGGCCAGGGTGACCTCGCCGTCCAGGGCGGCGAAGCCCGCGGCGATGTCCAGGAACTGGGTGAGGGTCTCCCGGCGGCGGGCCGCCAGGGCGTGCGGGGAGGCCGAGAGTTCCACTTCGAGGCCTGTGGTGGCCAGGACCCGGTGGAGTACGTCCATGAGGGGGTCGCCGAGGCCGCGGCGCAGATCGCGGAGCTCGGCCGCGAGGCGGGCGAAGCGGATCCGGGCCTCGGCGGAGAAGGGCAGGTCGTCCTCGGGGGCGGCCGCCAGGAAGGTGTCCAGGGCGTCGGCCAGGGACGTCGTCTCCGTGGGGTCCACGCCCTCCACGGCCTCGGCGAGGCGGCGGTCCGGGTCGGCGCCGGTGGGGCCGTAGGGCACGAGCGTCCGGGCGCGACGGCCCAGCAGGGCCAGGTCCCGGGGGCCGATGCGCCAGCGGGGGCCGGTCAGCAGGCGGACCAGGGAGGCGTTGGCGGTGGGGTCGTGGAGGACCTCGCAGACGGCGACGAGGTCGGCGATCTCCGGCAGGTGGAGCAGCCCGGAGAGGCCAACGACCTCCACGGGGATGTCCCGCCGGACGAGGGCGCCCTGGATCTCCGCGAAGTCGGTGGCGGTGCGGCACAGTACGGCGATGTCGCCCGGGCGGGTGCCGGTGCGGACGAGGTGGGCCAGGGAGTCCGCGAGCCAGTCGAGCTCCTCGGCGTGGGTGGGCAGCAGGGCGCAGCGGACCACGCCGTCGCGCTCGGCTCCCGGGGCCGGGCGCAGGGCCTCGACACCCTCGTGGCGTTCGCGGAGGGGGGCGGCCAGGGTGTTGGCCAGGTCCAGCAGGCGGCCTCCACTGCGGCGGTTCTCGCTGAGGGAGTACCGGTCGGCGGGGCGCCCGTCCTCCTGCGGGAAGTGGTGCGGGAAGTCGTCCAGGTTGGCCACCGACGCGCCTCGCCAGCCGTAGATGGCCTGGCAGGGGTCGCCCACGGCCGTCACCGCGTGGCCCGTGCCGTCGCCGAAGAGGCCGGCCAGCAGCAGGCGCTGGGCGACGGACGTGTCCTGGTACTCGTCGAGGAGGACGACCTTGAACTGCTCGCGGAGGATGCGGCCCACCTCGGGCCGGGTGCGTGCCAGCTCGGCGGAGCGGGCGATCTGGTCGCCGAAGTCGAGGAGGTCCCGGGAGCGCTTCTCCTTGCGGTACCCCTCGACGAGCTCCAGGAGCTCCAGGCGGGCGCGCACCGCCTCCGGGACCTTGCGCAGGTCCGCGTTGGTCAATTTGGCGGCTGCGAGGGCCTCCAGGAGGGCGTGGTCGTGGGCGCGGAGGTCTTTCGGAGCCACCAGGTGCTCCGCCAGTTCGCCGTCCAGGGCCAGCAGGTCGGTGACCAGGTCGGCGAGGGGGCGGGTGAGGGCCGGGTACGGGCCCGGCGAGGAGCGCAGGACGCGGGCGGCGAGCTGGAAGCGGGTGGCGTCGGCGAGGAGGCGGGAGGTGGGCTCCAGGCCGATGCGCAGGCCGTGCTCCTTGAGGAGCTGGCCGGCGAAGGCGTGGTAGGTGGAGATCCGGGGCTCGCCGTCGGTCTCCTTCCCGGCGGGCTCCGGGTCGATGCCGGCCCGGCCGAGGGCCTTGCGGACGCGCTCGGCGAGCTCGCCCGCCGCCTTGTTGGTGAACGTCAGGCCGAGGACCTCCTCGGGCGCGACCTGCCCGGTGCCGACCAGCCAGACGACGCGCGCGGCCATGACAGTCGTCTTGCCGGATCCGGCTCCGGCCACGATGACCTGCGGGGCGAGCGGCGCGGTGACGCAGGCCATCTGCTCCGGGGTGAAGGGGATGCCGAGGAGCTCCTTGAGCTGCTCGGGGTCGGTCAGGCGCGGGGGCATGCCGGGGACGTTAGCGGGAGGCACTGACATCTCACTCCACGATCTGCCGGCCCTCGGGCCGGGCACTGCACGAGGCGCGGAACGAGCAGTGGGCGCACTGCTGACCGGGGCGGGGGGTGAAACGTTCCTCGAGGACCCGGCCCGCGGCCTCGGCGAGGAGTTCGCCGACCCATTCGCCGTCGAGGGGCTCCTGTGCCTGGACCTTGGGGAGCATCTCCCCGCCGTCCTTCTTGGCCGCGCCCTGGCGCAGGTGGACGAGTTCGGCGCCGCCGGGCCGGGGCCGGGCGCCGCCGAAGGCGTCGTCCACGGCGCCCTCGGCGACGGCGAGCTGGTAGACGGCGAGCTGGGGGTGGTGTTCGACGTCCTTGGCGGAGGGCGCGCTCTTGCCGGTCTTGAAGTCGACGACGTACGCGCGGCCGTGGGCGTCCCGCTCGACGCGGTCCATGGAGCCGCGGATGCGCACCTGGTACTGCTGGGCCTTGAGGGTGACGTCGAAGGGGTGCTCGGTGGCGACGGCGTCGCGGGCGCGCTCCATCACGTGCCAGCGCAGGAAGCGCTCCAGGGCGGCGCGGGCCTGCTCCATCTCCTGCCGCGACTTCCAGGGGGCGTCGAAGGCCAGGGACTCCCAGACGGTCTCCAGGCGCTCCATGAGCACGGCGAGGTCGGCGGGGGTGCGGCCGGAGGCGACCTCGTCGGCGAGGACGTGGACGACGTTGCCGAAGCCCTGGGCGGCGGTGGCGGGGGCGTCCGCCTTCACCTCGCGGCCCAGGAACCACTGGAGGGAGCAGCCGTCCTCGGTGAGCTGGCCGAGGGCGGAGCCGGACAGTGTGACGGGCCGTTCCGGGTCGCGCAGCGGCACCTCGTTGTGGGTGGGCTCGTCCAGGCCCCACCAGCGGTAGGGGTGCGCGGCGGGGACGAGCGGCTGGCCCTCCTCGTCGCGCAGGGCGGCGAGCCGGGCGAGCCGTTCGGCGGCGGCGGCCCGCAGCGTGCCGGAGGCGGCGGGGTCGACGGTGGTGGCGCGCAGCTCGGCGACGAGCGCGGCGACGGCCAGGGGGCGGCGCGGGCGCTGGGTGACGTCGACGGGTTCGGTGCCCAGCTCCGTCAGGAAGCGGGAGGGCTGGTCGCCGTCCTCGGCGGCCGCCTTGACCGCCGTGACCACGAGCCGGTCGCGGGCCCGGGTGGCGGCCACGTAGAACAGCCGGCGCTCCTCGGCGAGGAGGGCGCCCGCGCCGAGGGGCTCGGCGATGCCGTCGCGCCCGATGCGGTCGGCCTCCAGGAGCGAGCCGCGGCGGCGCAGGTCGGGCCAGAGGCCCTCCTGGACGCCCGCGACGACGACGAGCCGCCACTCCAGGCCCTTGGAGCGGTGCGCGGTCATCAGCCGTACGGCGTCGGGGCGCACGGCCCTGCGGGTGAGGGTGTCGGCGGCGATGTCCTGGGCGTCCAGCTCGTCGAGGAAGTTCAGGGCGCCGCGGCCGCCGGTGCGTTCCTCGGCGCGGGCGGCGGTCTCGAAGAGGGCGCAGACGGCGTCGAGGTCGCGGTCGGCGTTGCGGCCGGCCGGGCCGCCTCGGTGGGCGGCGCGGCGCAGCCGGGTGGGCCAGGGGGTGCCGTCCCAGAGGTGCCAGAGGGCCTCCTCCGCCGTGCCGCCGCGCGCCAGGAGCTCGCGCGCCCCGGCGAGGAGCGCGCCCAGGCGCTGGGCGGGGCGCGCGTACGCGGGGTCGTGCGCGACCAGGCGTGCGGGTTCGGCTAGCGCCTCGGCGATGAGGGTGTCCGAGGGTCTCGGCATTCCCTCGCCCGCCGCGCGCTCCTCCTCGCGGAGGGCTCGGCCCAGGCGGCGGAGATCCGCGGCGTCCATGCCGCCCAGGGGCGATGAGAGGAGGTGCAGCGCCGTCTCCGGCGTGAGCCAGTTCCGCGCCTCCGGCGCGGTGGCGTCCGGAACAGGCTCCGCCACCGCCCGCAGTGCGGTCAGCAGTGGAGCCACCGCCGGTTCATGGCGCAGGGGGACGTCGTCGCCGTCGACCTCGACCGGGACGCCCGCCGACGTCAGGGCGCGGCGCAGGGACGGTATCGACCGGGAGCCCGCGCGGACGAGGACGGCCATGTCCTGCCAGGGGACGCCGTCCTCCAGGTGGGCGCGGCGGAGGACGTCGGCGATGTTGTCGAGCTCGGCGCCCGCCGTCGGGTAGGTGTACGCCTCCACCCGACCCCCGCCCCGTACGGCCGTGAGCTCGCGGTGGGCCCGTACGGCGTCGGCCGGCAGCCGGGTCAGCGGCATCCGGTGGGTGAGCAGCCGGGTCGCGGCGAGCAGGGCGGCGCCGGAGCGGCGCGAGGTGGTGAGGACCGCGACCGGGGCGGGCGAGCCGTCGGTGCGCGGGAAGGCGTGCGGGAAGTCGAGGATGCCGCCGACGTCGGCGCCCCGGAAGGCGTAGATGGACTGGTCGGGGTCGCCGAAGGCGATCAGGGTCCGGCCGCCGCCCGCCAGCGCGCGCAGCAGCCGGGCCTGGGAGACGTCGGTGTCCTGGTACTCGTCGACGAAGACCGCGTCGTAGCTGCGGCCCAGTTCGGCCGCGACCTCGGGGCGCCCGGCGAGGAGGACGGCGCGGTGGACGAGCTCGGCGTAGTCGAGGACGCCGCGCGCGTCGAGGACGTCCAGGTACTCGGCGAGGAAGGAGGCGGCCGCGCGCCAGTCGGGGCGGCCGGCGCGGTGGGCGAAGGCGTCGAGCTCGCCGGGGCCCAGGCCCAGCTCCCGGCTGCGGGCGAGGACGGCGCGCATCTCGTCGGCGAAGCCGCGTGTGGTCAGGCAGGCGCGCAGTTCGTCGGGCCAGCGCACCCGGCCGCGGCCCTCCTTGCCCAGCTCCAGCTCGCCCTCCAGCAGCTCGCGGACCATGACGTCCTGCTCCGGGCCGGACAGCAGCCGGGTGGGCTCGGCGAACAGTTCGACGTCCTGGTGGGCGCGCACCAGCGCGTAGCAGTAGGAGTGGAAGGTGGTGGCCTGCGGGCCCTGGGCGCCGCCCAGCCGGGCCGACATCCGGTCGCGCAGTTCGACGGCCGCCTTGCGGCTGAAGGTCAGCACGAGGATCCGCGCGGGGTCGGCGCCGCGTCGCACCCGTTCGGCCACCGCCTCGACGAGCGTGGTCGTCTTGCCCGTGCCCGGACCGGCGAGCACCAGCAGCGGCCCCCGCCCGTGGTCAACCACCGCGCGCTGGCACGCGTCCAGCTCAGGAGGGACCACCGGGCCCGGCGGCGTGCGCACGAGGCGGTACGCGCCCGTGGCGGGCCGCTGGAGGGACGAGGAGGAGCTCACGTGTGTTGCCGGTCCTGGGGGGAGGAGTGCGGGTGGTCGGTCGGCCGGGGTGCGGCACGGCGCGAAGGGCGACCCCCGACGCTACGCCAGGAGACCCGTGTGGCGCAGTGCGTCCCGGGTGCCTCCCTCCCTCTTCCATGGCCTCATCCGTTCGGGTAACGCCTTGCGGCCACGGGCCGGGGCGCGGCCCGGTGGCGGCAGCGGTTTGGCGCTCAGGTGTGCGGATTCACATCCGTGCCGCCGTCCCAGCGGGCGCGGGCCATGGCGATGCGGGGCATCCGGTCCCCGGCCGCGCGGCCGGGCTCCCGCAGCGGGGTGCCCTCGGCGCGGTAGTGGGCCAGGGCGTCGCGTTCGTGGCCGGGCAGCAGCGCGCCGTCCGCCCGGACGACGCGCCACCAGGGCACGGCCCCGCCGTAGAGGGCCATGACGCGGCCGACCTGCCGGGGTCCGCCCTCGTCGAGCCATTCGGCGACGTCCCCGTAGGTCATCACCCGGCCCGCCGGAATCAGCTCGGCGACGGCCAGCACCCGTTCCGCGTACTCGGGAAGCTCGTCCATCCGGTGCATACTGCCGCATCGCACGCCGGACGGGCCGCCCCGGCCGCCGGAAGCACACGCTCCACAAGATCACCCAGAGTGCGTCATCGCACTACAGGGCGTACGATCCGGAGTCCGCGCCCCCCGAAATGCACCCTGATACCCCCTTGCCCGGCCGGGTCATGCCACCATCTTCCGGGCGGTGACTGGTGATACGAGACCGAGAAGAGACCGACGAGCAGCAGGGCGCGCAGCCTCCGGACGAGGCCCGCGCCCGCGGAGTGCTGCCCTGCGACGGGCGCCCCGGCGGGTACCCGTGCGAGGACGGTGAGGGCCACATCGAGAAGGTCTCCGGCGACGAGCCGCTGCTCCCCGCCCGTGTCCACCGCCCGGCCGATCTGGTCCGGCTCTTCCTGGGCATCGTGGGCATCGCCCTCGTGCTCGCGCTCGCGGCCTTCGCCCACGGCACCACCTCGGGCCTGGCGAACGACATCAGCGAGAGCACCGGGAAGGCGCCCCAGCTGCTGGCCAGCTTCGCCGGTCTCACGGCGAACATCGCGGTCTTCATCGTCCCGGTGGCCTTCGCCATCGAACGGCTGATCAAACGCGACGGGCTGCGCATCGCCGACGGTGTCCTGGCCGCCGTGCTGGCCCACGGCGTGTCCCTGGCCACCGACCTGTGGGTGGCCGACTCGGCACCCCACTCCATCCGCGCCGCGCTCTCCCAGCCCTCGCCCGCCGGCGGCTTCACCGACCCGGTGCACGGCTATCTGGCGCCCGTGATCGCCTATATGACGGCCGTCGGCATGTCCCGGCGACCGCGCTGGCGCGTGGCCATGTGGGCCGTGCTCCTCCTGGACGCCTTCGCGGTGCTGGTCAACGGCTACACCACGCCGTTCTCCATCGCCATCACCGTCCTGATCGGCTGGACCGTCGCCTACGCGACCCTCTACGCCGTCGGCTCCCCCAACGTCCGCCCCACCGGCCAGCACCTCCTCGCCGGGCTGCGGCGCGTCGGCTTCCGGCCGGAGACCGCGCTGCGCGCCGAGGACCACGAGACCGCCGAGCAGCACCCCGACCGGGGCCGCCGCTACATCGTCACCCTGGAGGACGGCCCGCCCCTCGACGTCACCGTCGTCGACCGCGAGCAACAGGCCCAGGGCTTCTTCTACCGCGTCTGGCAGCGCCTCGCCCTGCGCGGGATCACCCAGCGCCGCAGCCTCCAGTCGCTGCGCCAGGCCCTCGAACAGGAGGCGCTGCTCGCCTACGCGGCCATCGCCGCCGGCGCCAACGCCCCCAAGCTGATCGCCACCTCCGAGCTGGGCCCGGACGCCGTGATGCTCGTCTACGAGCACATCGGCGGCCGCCCCCTGGTCTCCGTCCCCACCGAGGAGATCACCGACGAGCTGATGCGGGGCGCCTGGCACCAGCTCAAGGCCCTCCAGTCGCGCCGCATCGCCCACCGCAGGCTCGACGGCGACGCCCTGCTGGTGGATCGTTCCGGCAATGTCGTCCTCACCGACCTGCGCGGCGGCGAGATCGCGGCCGGCGACCTGGTCCTCCGCATGGACGTCGCCCAGCTCCTCGTCACCCTCGGCCTGCGGGTCGGCGCCGAGCGGGCCGTGGCCACCGCCGTCGAGGTCCTCGGCCCCGACGCCGTGGCCGACAGCCTCCCCCTCCTCCAGCCCCTCGCCCTCACCCGCGTCAGCCGCGCGACCCTGCGCCAGCTCGCCCGCGAACGGGCACAGCGCGAACGGGACCGGGTGCTGGAGAACGCCCGCCTCGCCAAGGAGGCCCGGGACGCGGCCCGCGCCGCCGACGCCGAACCCGCCGACGCCAGCCGCAAGGCGCTCAAGGCCGAGCGTCAGGCGGAGAAGAAGGCCATCGACGAGGCGATCGAGGAGGCCCGCGAGGAGGACCTCCTCGCCCAGATCCGCCGCCAGGTCCTGCTCATCCGGCCGCAGGCGCCGATAGAGCCGGTACGCCTGGAGCGCATCAAGCCCCGCACGCTGATCAGCTTCGTCGCGGGCGCGATCGCCGCGTACTTCCTGCTGTCCCAGCTCACCCATATCAAGTTCGGCGATCTCGTCGACAAGGCCAACTGGGCGTGGGTCGCCATGGCCGTCGCCTTCCAGGCGCTGACCTACGTGGCCGCCGCGATGAGCCTGCTCGGCTTCGTACCGGAGAAGGTCACCTTCGGCCGGACGGTCCTGGCACAGGTCGCGGGCTCGTTCGTGAAGATCGTCGCCCCGGCGGCGGTCGGCGGCGTGGCCCTGAACACCCGCTTCCTCCAGCGGGCGGGCATCCGCCCCGGCCTGGCCGTGGCGAGCGTCGGCGCGTCCCAGCTCTTCAGCCTGGGCTGCCACATCATGCTGCTGCTGTCCTTCGGCTACGTCACCGGCACCGAACGCAGTTCCTCCCTCGGCCCCTCCCGGACCGTGATCGGCGGCCTGCTGACGGCCGCGGTCCTGGTGCTGGTGGTCGCCGCGATCCCGGTGCTCCGGAAGTTCGTCTCGACCCGGGTGCGGTCGCTGTTCGCGGGCGTCGTACCGCGCATGCTGGACGTGCTCCAGCGGCCGCAGAAGCTCTGCTTCGGCATCGGCGGGATGCTGCTGCTGACGGCGGCGAACGTCATGTGCCTGGACGCGTCGATCCGGGCGTTCGGAGGGGACCTCAGCTACGCGAGCATCGCGGTCGTGTTCCTGACCGCGAACGCGCTGGGGTCGGCGGCGCCGACGCCGGGCGGTGTGGGTGCGGTGGAGTTCGCGCTCACGGGTGCGCTGACATTCGCGGGGCTTCCCGCCGAGCAGGCGGCGCCTGCGGTGCTGCTGTTCCGGCTGATGACGCTTTGGCTGCCGGTGCTGCCCGGCTGGGCGTCGTTCACGCACCTGACGCGGAAGGGTGCGATCTAGGAGGCAGGTCAGGCATTCAGCCTTGCAGATGCGAGCCGGATCGACATACCGTGCCGCACATGCGGTCGTACACCATCGGGCAGGCAGCCCGGCTGCTGAGCGTCAGTCCCGACACCGTCCGCCGTTGGGCCGACGCGGGCAGGATCCCCACCCGACGTGACGAGGCCGGCAAGCGGCTCATCGAGGGGCCCGACCTGGCGGCCTTCTCCGTGCGCCTCGCCGCCGAGGCGCACGAGACCGACGACGAGCCGCGCACCAGCGCCCGCAACGCCTTCCCGGGGATCATCACCGCCGTGAAGCTCGGCGACGTGGCCGCGCAGGTGGAGATCCAGGCCGGACCGCACCGGCTGGTCTCCCTCCTCACCCGCGAGGCCGTGGAGGAGCTGGGCCTGGCCGTGGGCATGGAGGCCGTGGCGCGGGTGAAGGCCACCAACGTGCACATCGACCGCGCCTGACCAGGAGAAACGATGCCCCGCACCCTCGCACGCACGGCCCTTGCGGCAGCGCTCCTCCTCCCCCTGGCCACGGCCTGCGGCGGCGGGAAGAGCGCCGAGGCCAAGCAGCCGACCACCCTCACGGTCCTGGCCGCCGCCTCCCTCACGGACGTCTTCAAGGAGGCCAAGGCCGTCTACGAGAAGGAGCACCCCGACACCAAGGTCACGTTCTCCTTCGCAGGCTCCCAGGAGCTGGCCGCCCAGGTGCGCCAGGGCGCGCCCGCCGACGCGCTGGTGACGGCCGACACCAGGACGATGGACGGTCTCGTCCAGCAGACGAACGCCCCCACCACCATCGCGAAGAACCGCCTGACGATCGCCACGGCCCCCGGCAACCCGCAGAAGATCCAGGGCCTCTCCGACCTCTCCCGGTCCGGCCTCAAGGTGGTCCTGGCCGCCCCCGAGGTGCCCGCGGGCCGCTACAGCAAGAAGGTCCTCGACCAGCAGCACGTCGACGTCAAGCCGGTCTCCCAGGAGCCCAGCGTCCGCGCCGTGCTGAGCAAGGTCACCCTCGGCGAGGCGGACGCGGGCATCGTGTACGTCACGGACGCCACCTCGGCCAAGGGCAAGGTCGCGACCGTCGCCATCCCCGACACGCAGAACGCCGTGGCCGCCTACCCCGCCGCGACCCTCAAGGGCTCGAAGCACACCAAGGAGTCGGCCGACTTCGTCAAGTGGCTCAGCTCCTCCGAGGCCCAGAAGCTCCTCCGCGAGGCGGGCTTCCAGCAGCCATGAGGGCCCGTACGCCCCTGCCGCTGGCGATCCCCTCGGTCCTCGCCATCGCCTTCCTGCTCCTCCCCCTGACGGGCGTTCTCACCCGCACACCATGGACCACCCTTCCGTCCCGCCTCACCTCCCCCGAGGTCACCCAGGCCCTCACCCTGAGCCTCACGGTCTCGGCGTACGCCCTGGCGCTCTCCCTCGCCCTCGGGGTCCCCCTCGCCTGGCTCCTGGCCCGGGTGGACTTCCCGGGCAAGGCGCTCGTCCGCTCCCTGGTGATGCTCCCGATGGTCCTCCCGCCCACCGTCGCGGGCGTGGCCCTCCTCCAGGGCTACGGTCGCCGGGGCGTCCTGGGCCCCTGGCTGGACGAGTGGTTCGGCATCACGATCCCCTTCACCACGACAGCAGCGGTCGTGGCCTCGACCTTCGTGGCCATGCCCTTCCTCGTCATCAGCCTGGAAGGAGCGCTCAACACCCTCCACCCCCGCTACGAGGAGACGGCGACCTCCCTGGGCGCCTCCCCCCTGCGCGCTTTCCGCACGATCACCCTCCCCATGATCGCGCCGGGTCTCTTCGCGGGGGCGGCCCTCTGCTGGGCCCGCGCCCTGGGCGAGTTCGGGGCGACGATCACGTTCGCGGGCAACCTGCCGGGCATCACACAGACCCTCCCCCTCCAGGTCTACCTGCTCCTCCAGGACGACCCGGAAGGAGCGACGGCGGTATCACTGCTCCTCCTGGCCATAGCGACAGCGGTCCTCCTGACCCTCCGTGGCCGCTGGCCGCAGACGCCGACGGCGGGAGGGCGGGGCCGGGGCGGGCAGGGCC
>NZ_JAILXP010000091.1 GCF_020740895.1 Streptomyces sp. UNOB3_S3
GAGGTAGCCGCCCACGTTGAGGGCGGCGTTGGCCTCGGCGAGGCGGTCGCCGGGGACGGCCGCGTTCAGCAGGGACAGCCCGCCGAGCTGGCCCATGCCCTGGCCCGCCCCGGCGAGGATCGCGGCGGCGGCCAGGAGGACGACCGACGAGGTCCACACGGCGGCCGTGAGAGCCGCCATCCCCGCCACGACGCTCACCGCGCCGCCCAGCAGAATCGCCCGCACCCGCAGCCCCTTCACCGCGAACTGCACCCCCGTGGCGGCGAGGAACATCACGAACGCCATCGCCCCCGCGACCACCCGGCTGGTCGTGCCCAGCAGTCCCGACAGCAGCGACGGCCCGAGCGAGAGCACGAAGGACGTCGAGGTGATGCCGGGGGCGAACACCGCGACCCCGAGCAGCAGCTGACGCCCGTTGCCCCGCGGCACCTTGGGCAGCCGGATCCACGCGCCCCCACCCGTAGCCGCAGCCGCGGACGCGGACGGCCGGGACACCGGCATCCGCAGCACGGTCACGAACGCCACCGCGAGCAGCGCGATCTCGACCAGGAAGACGGTCACGGTCGGGCCGGGCAGCGTCTCGGAGAGCACACCGGCCAGCAGCGGCCCCAGGCCCGCGCCGAGCACCATCGCGCAGGAGGCCACCAGCGCGCCGAGGCGCTTGCGGCCGGGGCCGGCCACGTCCGTCACCGCCGCCATGCCCGCGGAGACCACCGCCCCGACCGCGACGCCCGTGAACAGACGGGCCGTCATCAGCGCGGCCACCGACGTGGCCGTGGCGAAGATCCCGCAGGCCAGCACCGCCAGCCCCAGCGCCGGGAGCAGGACCGGCTTCCGGCCGACCCGGTCGGAGACCACGCCCGACACCGGCAACGAGCCGACGAGACCCACGATGTAGCAGGCGAAGACGACGGTCATCGTGCCCTTGGAGAAGCCGATGTCGCGTTGCCACAGCCCGTACAGCGGTGTCGCCGCGTTGGAGAGGACGAAAACCGCTGTGACGGGCCAGGCCGCCACCCAGATCCACCGGGCCGGCGTCGCCCCGGCGGCAACTGCCGTCGTCTCCACGGGCGCAGGACGAGTGATGGTCACAGGGGTCCCCCTTGGCGAGCTCCAGTACGAGTCGAGTCGAACTTAGCATGCAGTACGATTGAACTCGTACAAGGAAGCGGCGCTGCGAGGGAGCGGTCATGACGTCAACAGCCGGTACCGGCACGGTCATCAAGGTCCTGCCCACCCCCGACGACCTGCCCGAGCCCCTCCCGGAGCCGGCGGCCTGCGAGATCCGGCTGGAGGCGGTCATGGGCGCGCTCAGCGACCCCCTGCGCATGGGGATCGTCCGTAAACTCCTCCTGGAGTCGGAGCGGTTCGACCACCCGTGCGGCTGGTTCGGGCTGGACCGCCCCAAGTCCTCGCTCACCCACCACTTCAAGGCCCTGCGCGAGGCGGGCGTGACCCGTCAGCGGCAGTACGGGCTGGAGCGCCGCAGCCACGTCCGCGTCGACGACCTCAACGCCCGCTTCCCCGGCCTGCTCGACCTGGTCGCCGCCTGGACACCGGCGCCCCTGACGCCCACGCCCTGAACGACGCCGGCTCCGACCGCGCCCCCAGCACCGCGAGTCCCAGGCGCGTGCCCCGGTCGAAGGAGACCGCGAAGGCATCCTCGCCCAGGGCCGCCCGCGCGCCCGCCGTGACGCGGTCGACGTCGCCGCGCTCGGCGGGCGGCAGGGGGGCGCCCACCGAGGCGCGGGTACTCGCGGCGGCGCCGAGGAGCAGCGCGGCCAGCCCGGGGTCGCCGCCGAGCGCGGCAGCGCCGGAGAGGCCCTCCAGGGGCAGGGCCATCGCGCGCGGGTCGCCGATGTGCCGGGCGATCTCCAGCGCCTCGCGGTGGAGCAGCCACGCCGCGACCGCGTCGCCGCGCAGTTCGGCGACGAAGCCCAGTTCGTCGAGGACCAGCGGATTGCCCGGCTCCGCCGACACCGCGTCGTACCAGTCCCGGATCTTCAGCAGAATCGTTTCTGCGGTGGCGAGGTCCCCCTCCCGCCGGGCCGAGAGCGCCTGGCCCAGCTCGGCGTGGATCTCGCCGAACTTGAAGCCCTGGGCCACGGCCGTCCGCCGGGCCCGCTCGTGGAGTTCCCGGGCCGCGGCCCGGGCGCCGGTGAGCAGGGCGATCCGGCCGAGGTGGGAGAGCAGGCAGGAGACCTCGGTGGCCAGGTCCAGGTCCTCCGCGATGATCAGCGCGTCGTTCAGCAGCCGCTCGGCCCGCGCGTAGTCACCGCCGATCTCGGCCAGGGTCGCCAGCGGGGCCACGCTCTGGAGCTGGCCCCAGCGGTCGCCCAGCTCGCGGAAGAGGGCCACGCTGGCCTCGCCGTCGCGCCGGACGGCGGCCAGCTCGCCGCGGATCATCGCGTGCGTGGCGCGCAGGGCGAGGGCGGCGGCGATGCCCCAGCGGTCGTCGCGCTCCCGGAAGCCCGCCAGCGCCAGTTCCGTCTGCCGCTCGCTGGCGGCCAGGTCGCCGGTGTTGAACAGGGCGTACGCCAGGAACCAGCGGGCCCTGGCCCGGACGCCCGGCCCGCCCAGCCCCTCGTACGGCGGCGGTTCGGCCCGGTGGCCCGAGAGCAGGGCGAAGCCGCTGTGCACGGCCCGGATCTCGCCGGACTCGCCGGTCGACAGGGCCGCCTCCGCCCAGCGGCGCGCCTCGCCCAGCCGGCCGCGCAGCAGCCAGTACCAGGCCAGGGAGCCCACCAGCCGGCGCGCCTCGTCCGCCGCGCCCTCGCGCACGGCCGTGTCGAGGGCCGCGCGCATGTTGCCGCTCTCGGAGTCCAGCAGGCTCAGCCACTCGCGCTGTTCGGGGCCGTGCAGATACGGGCGGGCGCGCTCGGCGAGGTCGGCGTAGTGGCGCAGGTGCCGCCGGCGCACGTACGTCTCGTCCGCCACCTCGCGCAGCCGCTCGGTGGCGTAGGCGGCGACGGATTCCAGCAGCCGGTAGCGGGGGCCCTGCGCGCAGTCGCTCATCACGACCAGGGAACGGTCGACGAGCCGGGCCAGCAGGCCCAGCACGTCCTCGCGGGCGACGCCCTCGCCCGCGCAGACGGCCTCCGCCGCCGCCAGGGTGCAACCGTCGGTGTGCGCGGCCAGCCGGCGCAGCACGGTCCGTTCGGGGACGGTCAGCAGCTCCCAGCTCCAGTCGATGACGGCCCGCAGCGTCTGCTGCCGGTGCGGCGCGCCGCGCCGACGGCCCGTCAGGAGGCGGAAGCGGTCGTCCAGTCGTGCGGCGAGCTCGCGCACGCCCAGCGCCCTGACCCGGGTGGCGGCGAGTTCCAGGGCGAGCGGGAGCCCGTCCAGGCGGCGGCAGATGACGTCGACGGCGTCCCTGGTGCGGTCGTCCAGGACGAAGCCGGGGGCGGCGGCGGCCGCGCGGACCGTGAACAGCCGTACCGCGTCGGCCTGCGGCAGCGGTTCGACGGAGCGCACCGTCTCGGCGGGCAGGCCCAGCGGCTCCTGGCTGGTGGCCAGGATGCGGAGGCCGGGCGCGGCCCGCAGCAGCCGGTCGGTGAGTTCGGCGGCGGCCTCGATGACCTGTTCGCAGTTGTCGAGGATCAGCAGGGCCCGCCGGTCGCGCAGCCGCTGGGCGAGGCGTTCGACGGCCGACAGCGGCGCGGGCGCGCCGTGCGGCGCGCCGTCGTCGCGTACGCCCATGACCCCGGCGATCACCTCGGCCAGGGAGTCGGCGTCGCCGTGCTGCCCGGCCAGCTCCGCCAGCCACACCTCGTCGAGGCGGCCGCCCGCGAGCCGGCCCGCGGCCTCGACCGCGAGGACGGTCTTGCCGACGCCGCCGGGTCCGGTGAGCGTGACCAGCCGTCCGGTGCGCAGCAGGGCGGTCACCTCCGCCATGGCGTCCTCGCGGCCGATGAGTTCGGTGAGGGGGGCGGGCAGATTGGTGCGCGGTGCCGCCGGGCCGGTCAGGGCGGCGGCCCGGCCCGTGAGCTCCGGGGCCTGGGTGAGGATCGCCTGGTGGAGGGCGGTGAGCTCCGGGCCCGGGTCCAGGCCCAGTTCGCGGGCGAGCCGTTCGCGCAGCTCGGCGTAGGAGACGAGGGCCTCGCTCTGCCGTCCGGCCCGGTACAGGGCGCGCATCTGGACCGCGCGCAGCCGTTCGCGCAGCGGGTGCCGGGCGACGAGCGCGGTGAGCTCCCCGGCGAGGCGGCCGTGTTCGTCGAGTTCGAGCCGGGCCTCGGCCTGTTCCTCCAGCGCGGTCAGCCGGAGCTCCTCCAGGCGGAGGGCGGCGGCGCGGACGTACGCGGCGTCGGCGAAGTCGGCGTAGGCGGGGCCGCGCCACAGGCCCAGGGCCTCGGTGAGCAGCGCGGCGCGCTCGCGGGGGGCGGCGACGGACCGGGCGCGGGCGACCAGGGCCTGGAAGCGGTCGGCGTCGGTCTCGCCGGTGTCCAGGCGGAGCCGGTAGCCGGGCGGGGTGTGGAGGACGCGGTCGCGGCCGACGGTCCGGCGCAGCTGGGAGACCTTGGCCTGGAGGGCGTTGGCGGGGTTGCCGGGGGGTGTGCCGCCCCACAGGTCGTCGACGAGCCGGTCGGTGGGGACCGGCCGGCCTTCGTGCACGAGAAGGTCCGTCAGCAGCGCGCGGACCTTCGCCTCGCGCACCCTGACCGCTTCCCCCGCCTCGTCCCACACCGTCAGTGGACCGAGCACCCCGAACCGCATGCCGATGACCGTAACCCAGCGCGCCGTCCCCGGACGGGCCGACATGACCGTGGACCGTCAGCTCTTCCGCAGCGGGGCGTCAGTGGGACACGACAGAGTACGGTCATGGCGAATTCCATCGAATCCACGGACGCGTTCACCGACAGGTCTCGTTACGAGGGCAGGAAGGCCGTCGTCACCGGCGGAACCATGGGCACGGGGCTGGCCATCGCCAGACGCCTCGTCGCGGGCGGGGCGGAGGTGTTATTGACCGGCCTGCCGGACAGACACCTGCTGCGGGCGCGGGAGGAGCTCGGCGCCCACGCCCATGTCGTCCGTTCCGACACCACCAGCCTCGACGACATCGCCGCGCTGGGCGCGACGGCCGAGGAGGTCCTCGGCCGTGTCGACTACCTCTTCGTCAACGCCGGGGTCGCGGAGCTCGGCCCGGTCACGGAGGTCACCGAGGAGTCCTACGACCGGCAGTTCGGGGTCAACGCCAAGGGGGCGTTCTTCACGGCGCAGCGGATGATCCCGCTGCTGCGCGAGGGCGGGGCGATCGTGTTCGCCACGAGCGCCGCGGACTCGCCGGGGGCGCCGGGCACGGGCGTCCACTCGGGCTCGAAGGCCGCCGTGTGGGCGTTCGCCCAGGTGCTGGCCGCCGAGCTGGCCGGGCAGGGCATCCGGGTCAACGCCGTGGGCTCCTGTTCCGTCGACGTCGGGGAGCCGGGCGGCGCCGCCACGCCGCTGCGGCGGCACGGCTCGGCCGACGAGGCGGCGCGGGCCGCGCTGTTCCTGGCCACCGAGGCGACGTTCACCACCGGCGTGAGGCTGCCGGTGGACGGCGGGCCGGCGCGGGGCGCCGCCGTGCTCCCGGCCTGTTAGCGCCGGGCGGGGCGTACGGGCCGTCGGCGCCGATCGGGGCGTACGGGCCCACCCGCGGTACGGGCTCACCCGCCGTACGGGCGGGCCGCGCGCGCCTCGCGCAGGGAGACGGCCCACCAGGTGAGCTGATCCAGCATCACCTTCGCGGCGCCGGCGGCCAGCTCGCCCGCCTCCTCGTCCAGGTGGCGGCCGGAGGCGTCCAGCTTGCCCCAGGGGCTGTGGAAGCTGACGGTCTCGCGGATGGTGACGGCGTGGAGTTCGGCGAAGACCGGGCGCAGGTGCTCGACCGCGCGCAGGCCGCCGGACAGGCCGCCGTAGGAGACGAAGGCGACCGGCTTGGCCTGCCACTGGGTGTAGTGCCAGTCGATGAGGTTCTTCAGGGACGCCGGGTAGCTGTGGTTGTACTCGGGCGTGATGACGACGAAGGCGTCGGCCGCCGCCAGCCGCGGGGTCACGGCGGCCAGCGCGGCGGCGTCCTCGGGGCCCGGGTCCTTGGAGAGGCTGACGGGAAGCGGGTGTTCGCCGAGATCGATGACGTCGACGTCGATGTCGTCGCGCCGTGCGGTCTGGCCGGCGAGCCACTCGGCGACCGTGGGGCCGAAGCGGCCCTCACGGGTCGAGGCGACGACGACGGCGAGGCGGTACGGGGTCTGGGACATGACGGGTCCTCTTCTCGGCGCTGCTGACGGGCTGCTCGGTGCGGGCGCGCGGGCCGACGGGGCCCTCGGGCCGGGTGGCCGTCGGGCCCCTCGGGCCGCTGGGAAGAAGCCTCTTACCTCAAGCATGCTTGAGGTCAAGCGCGGATTCCCGGGCTCTCCGGAGGCCGCCGGGGCCGGTGGTTCAGAAGACGTCCGGGCACCACGGCCGCCGGGCCGTGCGCAGCATCAGCTCGGCACGCGCCGCCGCGCCCGGCCGCTCCTCGGCGACCCGGCCCAGCGCGGCCAGCCGTACGACGGACTCGTCGCCCAGGTACAGGGCGCCCAGGTCGCGCGCGGCGAGGGTGAGATCGGCCGGGCGCGCGGTGGCCGCGCAACGGGCGCCGTCCGGCCCCGCCTCCAGCAGGAAGCGCCCGCCCGCGTGGCCGTCCGGGTCGGCGACCTCGACGACCAGCGCGCCGGGGTGGGCGTACGTCCGGGCCTCCAGCAGGGCCGGCACGTCCAGCGGGCGCAGCCACAGGAGGTCGGCGTGCGTGGTGACCCTGGCCGCGCGCGGGTCGGGCAGCAGCAGCGGCAGCAGGTCGTCGGGGGCGCGGAAGCCGGAGCGGACGGTGGTGATCCAGTCGACCGACAGCAGGAAGTGCCACAGGGCGCGTTCGGCCTCGGTGCTCACCGCGATCAGGTCGAGCACGGAGGCGGTGCCGTGCGGGCGCTTGGCCTCCCAGACGTCCTCGGCGGTGTAGGCGAGGAGACCGTCGACGGTGCCGTCGGGGGCGCGGTACAGGACGTAGAACGGCTCGGTCCACGGCCGGCCGGCCGGGCGGAGATCGCCCGTGGCCCACCGCCACCAGCGCTCGTCCCGGTCGACGAAGCCGGACCGTGCGGCGCGCAGCCGCTCGTGGAGGGCGGGGCCGAGCTCGCGCACCGCGCACGGGTCCACGAAGTCGACGCGCCCGCCGTCCACGGGCCCCGCGTAGCGGCGGTCCAGGCCCGCGCCGGCGACGTCCACCTCCCACTCGGTGATCCAGGAGGCGGGGCCGAAGCCGTACCGCCCGTAGATGAGCCACTCGGCGCTGATCAGCGTGGCCGCCGCCTCGCCGCGCTCCTTGGCCGCCCGCAGGTCGTTCGCCATCATCCGGCCGAGGAGCCCGCGCCGGCGGTGCGTGGGCGAGACGGTCACGTTGGAGACGGCGGTGGTCGCCACGGACGCCCCGCCCGGCACGGTGAGCCGCTGCGCGAAGCTGCGGAAGGTGGCCACGCAGCGCCCGTCGTCGAAGGCCCCCTGGGTGCGGTCGAGGTCCATCCCCGCGCGACGTATCTCGGCCTCCTCCTTGGAGACCACGGGGGGCCGGAGGAAGCCGGCGTGCATGGCGCGCGTCCAGGCCGGGACGTCGTCGTCACCGATCGTACGGATCTCGATACCGGTGCTCGCGTTCATGCGAGCACGCTAGGGGCGGGCCCGCCCGGGGCGCACGCGGTTTCCTACGACCGTCAATGATCCGGAACAGGACCTGCCCAGACGGAAGGAACCGCTCAGCGCCCTGGACGGAACCGCTCAGCGCCCGGAAGGCAGCGGCGTCGCGGCCCCGGAAGGCAGCCGCCCTGGAAGGCAGCCGCGTCAGAACGCGGCGCGGATCTCCCCGACCCGCTGCCCGCCGCCCAGCAGCGGCGCCTCGGCGATCCGGGCGAGGACGGGCGAGTCGACGCCGAGCAGCGCGAGGGCGCGGGCCAGCACGGGCCCCATGGCGCGGGCCGCGCCGTCGTCGATCTTGAAGGCCAGCGCCCGGCCGTCCGGCAGGGCCAGGGCCTGGACGGCCTCGGCGCCCATCTTCGACAGCGCGCCCGGCACCTCGCGCATGATCCAGGTGTCGGGGCGGCGGGTGCCCGCGACGTACTCGGGGTGGGCGCGCATCGCGTCGGCCACCGCGCGCTCCGGCGTGCCCGGCGCGGCCAGCACGAAGGAGCGGAACGCCCGGGCCAGGCCGGCCAGCGACAGCGCCATCAGGGGCGCGCCGCAGCCGTCCGTGCCCACGTGGTGCACGGGCTCGCCGGTCACCGCCTCCACGACGTCCTGGACCAGCGTCTGAAGCGGGTGCGCGGGGTCGAGGTAGGTCTCGGTGGGCCAGCCGTTGGCCGCACAGGCGGCGATCATGGCCGCGTGCTTGCCGGAGCAGTTCATGGTGACCTTGTGGCGGGCCAGGCCCGAGGCCAGGTACGCCTCCGCCTCGACCGGGTCCAGCGGCAGGTCGGGCGGGGTCTGGAGGTCCTCCTCGGAGAGGCCGAACTCATCGAGCATCGTCCGCGCCAGCTCCAGGTGGAACGATTCGCCGGAGTGGCTCGCCGCCGCCAGCGCCAGCCGCTCCCCGGAGAGCTCCAGCCCGGCGCGGAGCACGGCGGCCGCCTGCATCGGCTTGTTGGCGGAGCGCGGGTAGACCGGGGCCTCGGGGTCGCCGAGCGCGAGCTCGACGCTGCCGTCGGCGGCCAGCAGCACCAGCGAGCCGCGGTGCACGCCTTCGACGAAGCCGGAGCGGACGACCTCGGCGAGGACCGGGGACAGCCGGGATATGCCGATCCGCGCGGCGGTGGCGTCAAGGGTCGAGGAGGTCATCGTCGGCCTTCCGGGGGGTGTGGGGTCGTGGTGCGCGAGGACCGCCCCGGTGGTCCGTGGGGTGTCACACGGACTGGTGTGTCACACGATGCGGTGTGTCACACGATCACGAGAGCAGGTCGTCCACTTGCGCTTCCCCTTCACGGTACCTGCGTGCGATCTCGGCACTGCAATCGTCCGTGGTGCGCTGCAGTCCCTGACGGCGCAGGGAGACCTGCCGCTCGTACGCCACCAGCCGGCCCATACCGGCCCGTAGCTCGCCGTCCGTACGGGCGCCCAGGTCGGACAGCTCGACCTCCGAGAGCATGTCCTCGGCCAGCCGCCGGTACTCCTCGCTGTGCGGGGTGCCCAGCGTCACGTGCCTGGCCGAGGAACGGTGGGTGGACGGGCCGTCCGCAAGGATCTCCGAGAGCCGCTCCACCAGCAGCCGCTCCACCAGCGGGGACCCCGGCGTCGCCCGGCGCGTCAGCTCCGCCCGCAGGATGTCGATCCGGCCCTGGAGCAGCCGCCGCACATAGCTGAGATCCGCCTCGTCGCGCCGTGCGTCCCGGCGCACCGCCCGCAGCTCGGCCAGCCGCAGCTCGTTCAGCCGCCGCCCGGGGACGTCCGCGTGCCGCCCGGAACGCTGGCTCGGGGGTCTGGCCTGCAAGCTGTCCACTGCCGTCAGACCCTTCAAGTCCTTGAGCCGCGTGAGCTCTTCGAGGTCCGTGAGGCCCTTGGTGAGGCCCTTGGCGAGGTCCTCCGTGAGGCCCTCCGTGAGGTCCTTCGTCATGCGGTTCCGTCCCCTCGGGCGGCGGCGCGCGGCGGATCGCCTTGCCGATGCCCGCGAAGAGCACCGCCTTGCACGCATCGTGCCACCCGGTGCGCCCGGTGCGCAGGGCCTCTCCGCCCGAACGGACCTGAATGGGCGCAGGGCATCATGGTCCGTATGCGTGCTGTGGTGCAGAGGGTGGACGGGGCGAGCGTCGCCGTGGACGGCCGGGTGGTCGGCGAGATCGTCGGCGAGGGCCTGTGCGTGCTGGTCGGGGTGACGCACGACGACACGCCGGAGCACTGCGAGCGGCTGGCGCGGAAGCTGTGGTCCCTGCGGATCCTGGCGGACGAGAAGTCCTGTTCGGACGTGGGGGCGCCGCTCCTCGTGATCTCGCAGTTCACCCTCTACGGTGACGCCCGCAAGGGCCGCCGCCCCACGTGGAACGCGGCGGCCCCGGGGCCGGTCGCGGAGCCCCTCGTCGACGAGGTCGTGGCGCGGCTGAGGGCGCTGGGGGCGCGGGTGGAGACGGGGGTGTTCGGGGCGGACATGAAGGTGTCGCTGACGAACAACGGGCCGTTCACGGTGCTGGTCGAGGTCTGACGGTGCCGGTCGAGGTCTGAGGGCTACGCGCGGAGCGCGAAGAACATCAGCCCGCCCACCTCGCGCCACCGCTCCACGATGTCGGCCCGGTGCTCCAGCACGTCCGAGATGTGCTGCATGCCGAAGAAGCCCGCGACGAGCGAGCGCGCGGCCGCCGCCGGGTCGACGCCCTCGCGCAGCCGGCCCTCGTCGCGCGCGGCCGTCAGCAGCCCGGTGAGCAGCCGGGTCCAGTCGACGTAGGGCGTGGGCAGCGTGGCGTCGATCTCCGGGCGTTCGAGCTGGAGCCGGGCGCCCGCCTGGACGACGACGTCGTCACGGAAGGCGACGGCCGCCCGGTTCAGCATCTCCGCGGCGGTGTCCAGCGGGGACAGGCCCTGCTCCTGGATCTCCTCCAGCAGTTCGGGCCAGCGGGCGTAGTGCTGCTCGACGACGGCGACGGCGAGCGACTCCTTGGACGGGTAGTGGAAGTAGACCGCGCCCTTGGTCATCTCCACCCGGTCCGCCACGTCCTTGACGGACGTGTGCCGGAAGCCGCGCGCGGCGAAGAGCTCGGCCGCCGCGCGCAGGACGAGGGCCTTGGTGCGGATCGACCGGTCCTGCTTGGGGGCGGGCCCCCGGGCGCAGTCGATCCTCCGCTCCGGGAAAGCGCCCGCCGAGGTGCACTCCGCCGATTCGTTCGCCATGGGCGGCAATATACCTTCTGGCAGGTATATTTCAGCCCTCCGGGCCCAGGGTCCTCACGGACCCGCACGGGCCTGCACGGACCCGCAGGACCCATCCGACTCACGGCACGAAGACATACGGCGTGGTCGTCCCCAGCCCCACGAACCCCAGCCGCTCCAGAATCGGCCGGCTCATCGCCGACGCGTCGACGTGGAGGTAGCGGTACCCCCGCTCGGCGGCCAGCCGCGCCCGGTGGTGGACGAGCGCGCGGTAGATCCCCCGCCCCCGCCACTCCGGCGCGGTGCCGCCGCCCCACAGGCTCACGAAGGACGTCCCGGGGTGGAGTTCCATCCGCGCCGCGCTCACCGGAACGTCCCCGGCCATGGCGACGACCGCGAGCGGAACGTCCGAGTCCAGCTGATCGAGGAGCAGCTTCCGGTGCTGCTCCCGCGACTCGCCGAACGCCCGCTCCTGGGCGGCCACCGCCAGGTCGACGCCGGCCGCGTCGGTGACGGGGAGCAGCCGGATCCCCTCCGGCGGGCCGGAGCCGGCCGACAGGTCCGCGATGGCGGCGACCATCAGCGTCTCCTCGGGCTCGGCCACGAGACCGGCCGCCCGCAGCCGCCGCGGCAGGTCGGCCGGCAGATCGTGCCCGTACAGCTTCCACTCGAACTCGCGGCCGAGGGAGGCGAAGTACGCCACCTGTTCCGCGATCGCGGCGTCCGCCGTGTCCTCGTCGAGGTCCGACCAGACGACGCCGTTCCAGCCGTCGGCGTCCGCGCCGACGTGCCGGACGACCTCGCCGACGCGCCCGGCCCGTTCGACGCGGGCCCCGGGCCCGTCGGGCCGGACGCCCTCCCGCATCTCGCGGTCGTAGAGCGGCAGGAGCCCCGCCACCGTGTCCTTGTCCATCCGCCCACCCCAGCACCAACCGGGGCGCCGGGCAACGGAATTAAGGGAGAGGGACGACGGCCGTCAGCCCTTCGGCTGCGTGAAGCGGATGCGGTTGCCGAACGGGTCGCGCAGCCCGCAGTCGATCCCGTACGGGCGCTCGGTCGGCGGCTCGGTGAACTCGACGCCCTTGGCCAGCAGCGTCTCGTACGTCTTGTGGCAGTCCGGCGTGGTGAGGATGAGCCAGCCGGCCATCGCGCCCTTGGTGACCAGGTCGCGCACCTGCGCCGCCGTCTCCTCGGACATCATCGGCCCGCCCGGCCGCTCCAGCAGGATCTGGCGGCCGGCGTCACCGGGAACGCCGACGGTCAGCCAGCGCATGAAGCCCAGCGGGATGTCGGCGGTGACCTCCAGGCCCAGCTTGCCGACGTAGAAGTCGAGGGCCTCGTCCTGGTCGAGGACGTAAATCTGCGAGTGCGTGATGGCGTTGAACATGAGGACAACGTTATTCGGCCACCGGCTCGAAAACTTATCCAAAACTGCTCTCTACGAGCCTCTACGAGCCGGGCCGCGTCCAGGCCATCGCGAAGCAGGTGGGCACCTGCTGAGCGACCGCCTGTTTGCGGTACTCCCGGGGCGACATGCCGACGATGTCCCGGAACGTCCTACTGAACGTCCCCGGGCTGCCGAAGCCGACCTCGAAGCAGATGTCCGTGACGCTGCGCCCGGTCTCGCGCAGCAGGAACATCGCCCGCTCGACGCGGCGCCGCTGGAGGTAACGGTGCGGGGTCTCCCCGAACGTGGCCCTGAAGGTCCGGCTGAAATGCGCCTCGGACACATGGGCGATACGGGCGAGGGCGGGGACGTCCAGCGGCTCCGCGTAGGCGCGGTCCATGGCGTCCCGCGCCCTCAGCATCCGGCGGTTGGTGTCCTCGGCGGCACGGTTCACACCGCTCATCCCACCATATGGCGGGCGCCGAAGCGCAGGTCAGCGCTGTGGGAGCGTCCCTATGACCACGGTGGCGCCCAGGTCCTCGCAGTGGACGACCTCCGGGACCAGCCCGCCGCCCGCGAAGGTCCGGGCCGTACCGGCCGCCTGCCGCTCGCTCGTCTCCATCAGCAGATGCCCGCCGGGCGCCAGCCAGCGCGCGGCCCCGGCGGCGACGCGGCGCTGGACGTCGAGCCCGTCCGGGCCGCCGTCGAGCGCCACCAGCGCCTCGTGGACCCGCGCTTCGGCGGGCAGCAGACCGATGGCGCCGGTGGGGACGTAAGGAGCGTTGGCGAGCAGGACGTCGACGCGGCCGCGGAGCGCGGCGGGCAGCGGCGCGTAGAGGTCGCCCTCCAGGACCCGCCCGCCGGCCGCGGCGACATTGCGGCGCGCACACCGCACGGCGGCGGGGTCGATGTCGGCCGCGTACAGCTCGACGCCCGTCCCCCCGCCGGCCTCCCCCACCCCGGCCACCAACGCCGCGCCCAGCGCGCCGGAGCCGCAGCACAGGTCCACGGCGACCACGCCAGGGCCACGCCTCAGGGCGAGGGCGACGGCCTGCCGGACGAGGAATTCGGTACGGCGGCGCGGTACGAAGACACCGGGGTCCACGGAGATCCGCAGGCCCCGGAACTCGGCCCAGCCGACGACGTGTTCGAGCGGATGCCCGGCCGCGCGCCGGGCCACCATGGCGTGGAGCTCGTCCGGCGAGCCCGCCGCGGAGAGGATCAGATCCGCCTCGTCCTCGGCGAAGACGCAACCGGCGGCGCGCAGCGAGGAGATGACGGTGTCACGAGAGGAGAACAGTGCCGCGGAAGCGGCGAAAGAAACCGACACGGGAGCCTTTCGGGATACGAAGGGCGCCCTCCCGGTCCACCTAGACCGGCGCGACCATGACGTCGCGGGAAGAGAGCACCCGACCTGACACAGCGTTGATCGGTCCCACCTCCTTGGGTCGGGGCCCTGCTCAGGACCCGTTCGTCACCGGCTCGAACCTGCCGGGGCGGAAAGGTTACCGCACGCCCGCACCGGCGACTGGCGGAAAACTATTGCAAGCATCCGCTTGCAATAGTTAGCAAGCTGAGGCAGCATCGGCACCATGGCATCACTCAACGTCGGCAATCTCGGCGAGTACCTCCGCGAGCAGCGGCGCACCGCGCAGCTGACGCTGCGGCAGCTCGCGGACGCCGCCGGAGTGTCCAACCCGTACCTCAGTCAGATCGAGCGCGGCCTGCGCAAGCCGAGCGCCGAGATCCTCCAGCAGCTGGCCAAGGCGCTGCGGATCTCCGCCGAGACGCTGTACGTGCAGGCCGGGATCCTCGACCAGCGGGACCGGGAGGAGGCGGAGGTCCGCAGCGTGATCCTCGCCGATCCCTCGATCACCGAGCGGCAGAAGCAGGTACTGCTCCAGATCTACGAGTCCTTCCGCAAGGAGAACGCCCTCACGGCGCCCGAGCAGACCGGTCCGAGCGGGGCCGGCGGCGCGGGCGGGACGAGCGGCACGGGCAGGACGGACGACGCCCAGAGCGATCCGCAGAGCAACCCTTAGAACAACCCCCTTCGAGCAATCCCTTCGAGCAATCCCTTCGAGCCGATCCGGGAGACCCTTCGCCATGGCCCTCACTCAGGACATCCGCAAGACGGCCACCGACACCCTCTACGCCACCGCCGGGGCGGCCGACCTCGCGGCGGAGAAGCTGGGACAGCTCGTCGCCGAGGCTCCCGGCCGCTTCGAGCAGCTGCGCAACACCGACCCCAAGGAGCTGGGCGGGCGGGTGCAGCAGCAGGCCAAGCAGGTCCAGACCCAGGTGACCGCCAAGGTCACCGAGTTCGTCGGGACGCTCGACACCGACACCAAGAAGCTCGGCCAGAAGGCCCAGGACCTGGCGCTCCAGGGCGTCGGGCAGGTCGTCTCGGCGGCCGCCCAGGCCGGTGAGCAGTTCGAGAAGCTGGCCGAGCGCGGGCGCACGGCCGTGAAGACCTGGCGCGGCGAGGCCGCCGAGGGGTTCTCCGAGATCGCCGTCGCAGTGGAGCCGGGCAGCGAGGAGAACGACGGCGCCGCCAAGGGCGACCAGCCCGCGGAGGGCTCCTCGGAGCCCTCCGCCGCGGACGGCTCGGACGACGCGTCCAAGCCCGCCGCCCGCCGGACCGCCGCCCGCAAGCCCGCCACCGCGAAGAAGGCGGACGCCAAGACCGGTGAGGACGCCTAGCCCGGAGCGAACCGGACGCGAACCGGGCGCGAACCCGGCGCGGACAGCGCGCGGAACGATCCGGGCACGCACCACGTGCCCGGATCGTTCTCCGGGTACGGTGGGCAACGGACGCACTGAGAGGTGAGCGGCATGCTGGTGGAAGGCTTCGGCGAAATCCTGTCCTGGGTGTCGATCGGCCTGCTGGTCTTCACGGTCGCCGCCTTCGTCGACGCGGCGATCCGCCGCGAGGACGCCTACCGGGCCGCGGACAAGCAGTCCAAGGGCTTCTGGCTGATCATCCTCGGCATCGCGATCGCCGTGAACCTCTTCTTCGGCATCCTGAACTTCCTGCCGATCCTCGGCCTGATCGCCACGATCGTCTACACGGTCGACGTGCGCCCCGCCCTTCGGCAGGTCTCCGGCCGCGGCGGCCCGCGCCGCCGGGGCTCCAGCTCGGACGGCCCGTACGGCCCGTACAACGGCGGCCGCTGAGCGGCACCGGGCCTCCGGGCCCGGCGAGCTCGTGGAAGTCCGGTGCGGTGCCGGGCCCCGTAAGGGGCGCGGGGCGCGACACCAGGCGGCTCCCCCGCGTGGGCGCGATCAGCCACGGACGGCCCGCAGCCGACCGGCCACGCACCCGGCGGAGCGCTCAGCCCCGGTCGAGCAGCAGCACCGCGAGGTCGTCCGTCAGGTCGCCGCCGTTGAGCGCCCGCACCTCCGCCACGACCGCCTCCAGCAGTTCCTCCCCGGTCAGGCCCTCCTTCAGCTGGCGGGCGACCAGCTCGATCATCCCCTCCTGGCCCAGCCGCCGCGTCCCCGCGCCCACCCGGCCCTCGACCAGGCCGTCCGTGTACATCATCAGGCTCCACGCCTCCCCGAGCCGGATCTCGCGGTGCGGCCAGCGGGCGGCGGACAGCAGCCCCAGCGCCGGCCCGCCGCCCTCCTGCGGCAGCAGGGCCGGGGCGTGCCCGGAGCGCACGAGCAGGGGTGCCGGGTGCCCGGCGAGGCAGAGCGCGGCCGAGCGCCCGTCCGGGGCGATGTCGACCGTGCAGAGCGTCGCGAAGACCTCCTCGTCCGCCCGCTCGTGCTCCAGCACCTGCTGGAGGGTGGCCAGCAGCTCGTCCCCGCAGAGCCCGGCGAGCGTCAGCGCCCGCCACGCTATGCGCAGCTCGACGCCGAGCGCCGCCTCGTCGGGGCCGTGCCCGCAGACGTCGCCGATCATCGCGTGGACCGTGCCGTCGGCGGTGCGGACCGTGTCGTAGAAGTCCCCGCCGAGCAGGGCGCGGCTGCGGCCGGGCCGGTAGCGGGCGGCGAAGCGCAGCTCGGAGCCGGCCAGCAGCGGATGGGGCAGCAGGCCGCGCTCCAGCCGGGCGTTCTCCTGGGCCCGCAGCCGGGTCTCGGTGAGCTGCCGCCGGTCGAAGTCGGCGCGTTTGCGCTCGACGGCGTAGCGGATGGCCCGGCTGAGCACCCGCCCGTCCAGCTCGTCGCGGAAGAGGTAGTCCTGCGCGCCGACCCGGACGGCCTCCGCCGCCCGCGCGGCGTCGGTCTCGGCGGTCAGCGCCAGGACGGCCTGGTGCGGGGCCAGCCGCAGCACCTGGCGCAGGGTGTCGAGTTCGTGGCCGCGCCCGGCGGCGACGGCTCCGCCCTTCCGGCCGGGGGCCCTGGGCGGCAGGGCGAGGTCGAGGAGGATGCACTGGACGTCGTCGGTGAGCAGCCGCTCCGCCTCGGTGAGATTGCGGGCGGTCCGGATGCGGACGGGTCCCTCGGCCGTACCGGTCATCTCCGCCATGCCGGGGGCGGACAGCGCCCCGCCCGGGACGTCCTCGATCACCAGCAGCGTCAGCCCGCCGTCGGGCGGCACGGCGGGCGGCTCCGCCGGCCTGGGCACGGATACGGGCATCGCTTCGGTCCTTCCTCCCCCGGCCACCACCAGGGGGTGCCCCCGCCCCAGGGGCGCGGCACCTCGCCGACAGACGAGTACAGAACGTGACCCTAGCGCCAGAGCCCACCCGAGCGGAATGGTACGCAGCCACCCGCCTCCGTCATATGCCTTACGAGTGACGGTAGTTGACGCCCGCGTACGGACAAGCGGACTGTCCTATGAGCTGATGGTCGAACCGCCGCCGGGCGCCCGGCCACGCCCCGGAGGGGCGCCCGGCACCCCGGCGTACGGCCCCGGGCACCCACACCGCTACCCCGGCCGCACGACCCCCAGCACCGGCATCGAGCCCGCGCCCGTAATGGTCACCTGCCGACCGGGTCGCGGGGCGTGGACGATCCGGCCCTCGCCGATGTACATGCCCACATGGCTCGCGTCCGTGTAGTAGATGACGAGGTCGCCCGGGCGCATGTCCTTGACGTCGACCTTGGGCAGCTGCCGCCACTGCTCCTGCGAGGTGCGCGGAATGGCCCGGCCCGCCGCGGCCCAGGCCTTGAGGGTGAGCCCGGAGCAGTCGTAGGTGTCGGGGCCCTCGGCGCCCCAGACGTAGTCCTTGCCGATCTGCGCGGTCGCGAAGTCGATCGCGCGGGCGACGTCGCCGGTCGCCGCGACGGAGCCCCGGCCGGTGAGCTGCCTGGCGGCGTCCGAGGCGAGCCAGCGGTCCTGGGCCTGCCGGGCCCGCTCCTCCTCCAGCAGCCGGAGTCTCTCCTTCTCCTGGGCCGCGAGTCGTGATTCCAGCTGCTTCGCGGCGTCCAGCCGGTCCTGGATCTCCTTCTTCGCGGCTTCCCGCTTCTTCTTCTCCGCGTCCAGCGTCTTCCAGCGCTCGCCCGCCGCCTGGGTGTAGCGCTCCAGCTCCGCCTTGGTGTCCGTGACCTCGGTCAGCAGCCGGCGGGTGGCCTGCTCGCCCTTGCGGGCGAGGGAGACGTTGCCGAGGAAGGAGTCGGGGGACCCGCTGAGGAAGAGCTGGGTCCGGTGGCTGAAACCACCGCTGCGGTACTGGGCGCGGGCCAGGGCCCCGGCCTGGGCGCGCAGCGTCTCCATGCGCTTGCCGGCCGCGTCCAGCCGCCGGGTGAGGTCCGCGATCGACTTCTCCTGGAGGCGCAGCTGCTCACCGGCGGCGTTGTAGGCGTCGGTGGCGGTCTCGGCCTTGCGGTAGAGCTCCTCCACCTCCTTGTGGATGGCCTCCAGCCGCCGGGTGTCGTCGTCCGCCGCCGAGACGGACGACGACGCGGACGCCGACGCGGACGGCGTGGGCACCGGCGTCGGCCCGGGCGCCGCGTAGGTCACGCCGGGCGCGCCCAGCACCGCCAGCCCGGCCGCGCAGACGAGCGCGGTCGCCACCGCCACCCGCCGCCGGCGCCCCCGGCCGCCGCCCGTGCCGTCACCGCTCGTACGGTCGTCGTTCCGCCTGTCAGGACACCCCACCGGCCACCTCCGCGCCTTCACCCCCACGCCTGACATACCGTCACGCGAAATTCGGATGCTGCCATGCCTGGCGTCAAATCGACAGAGACCTGCGTCACACTGCACAAGGAACCGGACCCGCGTGCGGGCAACCACCCTGACGGGTGAGGTTCACCCTCCGTTCACTCTCACCCATCAACCGCTTCACCTGATCTGCCTAATTTCGCCGAGTAGAGGGTGCGGGCAGGACCGCTCGTACCGACACCTCTCGCACGCCGCCCCAGCGGCGGCTCCCGGAAGGAACTCCCGAAAGTGAAGCTTCAGCGCAAGAACCGGCTTCGCACCGTCGCTCTCGGCGCCATCGCCGTCGCCGGCGCCCTGGTGCTCACGGCGTGCGGCTCGGACGACAACAGCGGCAGCGGCTCCACGGGCGGCGGCGACGCCACCAAGGCGGCGGGCAACATCAAGTGCGAGGGCAAGGGCCAGCTGCTGGCCTCCGGCTCCTCCGCGCAGAAGAACGCCATGGACCTGTGGGTCAAGAACTACATGGCGGCCTGCAAGGACACCCAGATCAACTACAAGCCCACCGGCTCGGGCGCGGGTGTCCAGGAGTTCCTCCAGGGCAAGACGGCCTTCGCGGGCTCCGACTCGGCGCTGAAGCCGGAGGAGGTCACCAAGTCCAAGGAGGTCGTCAAGGGCGGCCAGGGCATCAACCTCCCCATGGTCGGCGGCCCCATCGCCATCGGCTACAACGTCCCGGGCGTGGACAGCCTGGTCCTCGACGCCGACACCCTCGCCAAGATCTTCGACGGCAAGATCGAGAAGTGGAACGACGAGGCGATCGCCAAGCTCAACAAGGACGCCAAGCTCCCCGACCTGAAGATCCAGGCGTTCCACCGCTCCGACGAGTCCGGCACCACGGACAACTTCACCAAGTACCTCAAGGCCGCCGCGCCCTCCTCCTGGTCCTATGAGCCCGCCAAGGCGTGGAAGGCCAAGGGCGGCCAGTCGGCCGACGGCTCCGCGGGTGTCTCCTCGCAGGTCAAGCAGACCTCCGGCGCCATCTCCTACTTCGAGCTGAGCTACGCCACCGCCAACAGCATCAAGACGGTGAAGCTCAACACCGGCGCCGCCGCCCCGGTCGAGGCCACCTCCGACAACGCCTCCAAGGCGATCGCCGAGGCCAAGATCGTCGGCACCGGCTCGGACCTCGCCCTCAAGCTCAACTACGCCACCAAGGCCGAGGGCGCCTACCCGATCACCCTGGTCACGTACGAGATCGTCGGCGACAAGGGCAACAAGGCCGAGACCCTCCCGGCCACCAAGTCCTTCCTGACCTACATCGCCAGTGAGGACGGCCAGTCCGCCCTCAAGGGCCTCGGCTACGCCCCGCTGCCGGCCGAGATCGCCAAGAAGGTCCGCGAGACCATCGCCACCCTCTCCTGACCCGGGTGGGGACGGGCTCCGCCCCGGAGCCCGTCCCCACCATCCGGTGCACCGCCGCGCCAGGGAGCGGCGCGGCACCGCCACCGCCCGATCGGAGCCCAGCGGCCCGAGCAGGCCCCGGCGGCAGCCGTACCGCCCCGCAGACCGGAGAAACCCATGGAAATAACCTCAGCCACCACAGCCGGCCCACCACCACCGGAGAGCACCGCCCCCACCGCACGGGCGAAGTCCTCCTCCCGCGCCGGTGACCGGATCTTCCTCGGCCTCTCCCGGGGGTCCGGGATCCTGCTCCTGGTGATCATGGCCGCCATCGCGGCGTTCCTCGCCGTGCGGGCGACCAGCGCCCTCTCCAAGAACGAGGGCGACTTCTTCACCACCTTCGAGTGGGCCGCCAACTCCACCCCGCCCAAGTTCGGCATCGCGGTCCTGGCCTTCGGCACGATCGTCAGCTCGGTCATCGCGATGCTCATCGCCGTGCCCGTGGCCATCGGCATCGCGCTGTTCATCTCGCACTACGCGCCGCGCAGGCTCGCCGCGCCGCTGAGCTACGTCATCGACCTGCTCGCCGCGGTCCCGTCCATCGTCTACGGCCTGTGGGGCGCCCTGTTCCTGGTGCCGCACCTCGGCGGGCTCTACACCTGGCTGAACGACTACTTCGGCTGGACCGGGATCTTCGAGTACCAGGGCGGCGCCGCCCGCTCGCTCTTCACCATCGGCATCCTGCTGGCGATCATGATCCTGCCGATCGTCACCAGCGTCAGCCGCGAGGTCTTCCTCCAGGCCCCGAAGATGCACGAGGAGGCCGCCCTCGCGCTCGGCGCGACCCGCTGGGAAGTCATCCGGATGTCCGTCCTCCCCTTCGGCCGCTCCGGTGTCATCAGCGCCTCGATGCTGGGCCTGGGCCGCGCCCTCGGCGAGACGATGGCCGTCGCCACCGTCCTCTCCCCCAGCTTCACCATCGGCAAGAGCCTGCTCGACCCGGGCGGCGGAACGTTCGCCCAGAACATCGCGAGCAGCTTCAAGGAGTCCGGTGAGATCGGCAAGGACGCCCTGATCGCCTCGGGTCTCGTCCTCTTCGTCCTGACCCTGCTGGTCAACGGCGCCGCCCGGCTGATCATCGCCCGCCGCAAGGAGTACACGGCATGAGCGACGTGACCATGGACAAGACGGTCGTCGCCGACAGCGCGCCCCTCCCCTCCTACACCC
>NZ_JAILXP010000092.1 GCF_020740895.1 Streptomyces sp. UNOB3_S3
GCCCCGGAACGACCGGCAGGACGAGCTCACCGAGCGGCAGCGCCCCGCACGGCACGGCGTCCACGCCCGCCGGCGCCCCGCACGGCGCGCCCAGCGGCAGCCGGGCGCCGTCGGAGAGCGGATCCGGGCCCAGCCCCGAGAGCAGGTCCCGCGACCGGCTGCCCAGCACCGGCGGCACCACGACCCCGCCCGCGAAGGCCACGTACGACCGCAGCCCCGCCGTGGCGGCGCCCACCTCCAGGACCGCCCCCGCCGGCACCCGCACCGGCGCGCCCCACGCCACCGGCCGCCCGCCGGCCCGTACCGGGCACGGCGCGCCCGTCACGGCCACGGTGACGGCCCTGTCGGCCCGCACGGCGCAGCCGTTGAGGGTGGTCTCCAGCGCGGCGTGCTCCACCGGGTTGCCGACCAGGCGGTTGGCGAGCCGGTGGGCGGGCTCGTCGAGGGCGCCGGAGCGGGGCACGCCGAGGTGGGCGTGGCCGGGCCGGCCCAGGTCCTGGACGGTGGTCAGCGCACCGGCCCGGACGACCGTGAGCGTGTTCGCCCCGGTCATCCGCGCTCCTCGAAGCGGACCCGCGTCCCCGGCGCGAGCAGCGCCGCCGGCTCCCGTTCCGGGTCCCACAGCACCGCGTCCGTCCGCCCGACGATCTGCCAGCCGCCGGGGGAGGAGCGCGGGTAGACGCCGGTGTACGGGCCGGCCAGCCCGACCGCGCCGGTGGGGACGGAGGTACGCGGCGTGGCCCGGCGCGGTACGTGGAGACGCTCCGGAAGCCCGGTGAGGTAGCCGAATCCCGGCGCGAAACCACAGAAGGCGACGCGGAATTCGATGCCGGAATGCACGCGTACCACCTCGTCCTCGGCCACCCCCCACAGCGCGGCGACCTCCGCGAGGTCGGCCCCGTCGTAGCGGACGGGCAGCACGACCGGCGGCGCGTCGGCGGCGGCCACGGGCGGCACGTCCCAGCGGGGCAGCTCGGCGGCGAGGCCGCGTGGGTCGGCGAGCCCGTCCAGCAGCACGGTCCGGGCCGCCGGCACTATCTCGCGCACGGGCGGCAGGGCGCCCGCGTCCCGGCGCCGCAGCAGCTCGGCGTGGAGGGCCTGGGCCTCCTCGGTGGTGGCGACCTCCACGAGCAGGGCGTGCCGCCCGACGGGCAGGACGCGCCGCGCGCGGCCGTCGAAGGGCGCGCCCGGGGCGCCACCGGTGGCGCTCACGCGAACGCCTCCACCGCGACCCCCGCGGCTTCGAGTGCCTTGCGCACCCGCCGGGCCAGCAGCGCCGCCCCCGGGGTGTCGCCGTGCACGCACAGCGAACGCGCCCGGACGGCCACGTCCTCACCGGTGAGCGCGGCGACCTCCGCGTCACGGGCGATCCGGACGGACCGGGCGACGACCGCGTCCGGGTCGTGGACCACGGCCCCCGGCTCCCGGCGCGGCACGAGCGTGCCGAGCCCGGTGTACGCGCGGTCGGCGAACGCCTCGGCGACGACCGGCAGCCCGGCCCGCTCCGCCGCCTCGTGCAGCCGCGACCCGGGCAGGCCCAGGACGGGCAGCGCCCCTCCCGCGCGCAGCACCCCGCTCACGACGGCCCCGGCCTGCTCGGCGTCGGTGACCACACGGTTGTAGAGCGCGCCGTGCGGCTTCACATACGTCACGTCCGTACCGGCGGCCCGCGCGAAGACCCGCAGCGCGCCGATCTGATAGGTGATCTCGTCGGCGAGCTCGTCCGGGGGCACGTCCATGGCACGGCGGCCGAAGCCCGCGAGATCGCGGTAGGAGACCTGCGCCCCCACGCGCACCCCGCGCTCGGCGGCGCGCTCGCACACCCACCGCATGGTGGAGGGGTCGCCGGCGTGGAAGCCGCAGGCCACGTTGGCGCTGGTGACGACGGACAGCAGGGCGTCGTCGTCGGTCAGGCGCCAGCGGCCGAAGCCCTCGCCGAGGTCGGCGTTGAGGTCCATCGGCGTCATCGGTCGGTCTCCCCCATCGCGTCGAGGACGATCGCCAGCGCGTCGTCCAGATAGGTGGTCAGCTCCGCCTCGGCGCGCTCGTACGCGCCGTCCGTCAGCAGCCGTGCGATCGCGTGGTTGCGCGCGACGAACGGTTCGTGGAAGCGCCGGGGCGAGGGCATCTCGTGGAAGGCGAGCCGCAGTTCGGCCAGCAGGCGGTCCATCGCCGTGCCGACGCGCGCGCTGCCGGTGAACGCGGCGAGCGCCCGGTGGAAGCGCAGGTCCGCCGAGCCGACCCGCCGCCAGTCGCCCTCGGCGGCGGCCCGTTCGGCCTCGGCCACGGCGGCCGTGAGGGCCGTGAGCGCGGCGGGCGGGGCGCCGGGGGCCGCCCGTACGCCCGCGGTCTCCAAGGCCGTCCGCATCCGGTAGATGTCCGCGACGTCGGCGGGCTCCAGGACCCGGACGAACACCCCGCGGTTGAGGAGGTGGACGACGAGGTTCTCGTGGACGAGCAGCCGGAAGGCCTCGCGCAGCGTGTTGCGCGACACCCCGAGCTCCCGCCCCAGGGCCTCCTCCGACAGCCGGGTGCCGGGCGGCAGTTCCCCGTCCTCGATGCGGTCGCGCAGTGCCGCGGCGACGCGCTGGGCGCCGGAAGCGGTGGTCCGTGCCATGGACTTCCCCCACGGGCTCGACGGAAATCCCCTTCGGGGCCGCCCGGTTCGCACATTCGTCCGGCGTCACCTATTGAGGATTGTTGAACAATATCTTAGCGTCCTCCGCAGTCGCCTCACCTGATCGAGTGAGGTCCGGGAATGCGGAAGGCCCACGCATGCTCGTACTCCTGGGTGTCCTCGTGGTCGTCGCGGGCTTCGCCACGAGGCGCAATCCCCTGCTGGTGGTCGGCGCGGCCGGCATCGTCACCGGCCTGCTGGGCGGGCTGTCGCCGCAGCGGATCCTCGCCGACTTCGGCACCGGCTTCGCCTCCAGCCGCGCGGTGACCGTCTTCGCCATCACCCTCCCCGTCATCGGCCTCCTGGAGCGCCACGGCCTCCAGGAGCAGGCCCGGGAACTGATCGGCCGCTTCGCCGGGCTCACCGCCGGCCGCTTCCTCGCCCTCTACCTCCTGCTGCGGCAGCTCACGGCCGCCCTCGGGCTCAACGGCGTGTTCGGGCACGCCCAGACCGTGCGCCCGCTCGCCGCGCCCATGGCGGAGGGCGCTGCCGAGCGGAGCCACGGGCCGCTGCCCGCCCGGGCCCGGGAGAAGGTGCGCTCGTTCGCCGCCAGCGCGGACAACGTCGGGCTCTTCTTCGGCGAGGACGTCTTCCTCGCCGTCGGCTCGATCCTGCTGATCACCGGGTTCGTCAACACCACGTACCACACACGGCTGGAGCCGCTGGACCTCGCGCTGTGGGCCGTCCCCACCGCGCTGTGCGCCCTCGCCGTCCACGGCTGGCGGCTGGTGCGCCTGGACCGGGCCCTCGCGCACCCGTCGACGCACCACAGGGAACCGGAGGACGCGGTCGAATGATCAAGGCGGAGTGGTTCTACTGGCTCGTCGGCGGCGTCCTCCTGGTGATGTCCGCCCAGATGCTCGCCGACCGCACCAACCCCCGGCGCCTGGGCACCGCCGCGTTCTGGGGCCTGCTCGGCGCGGGCTTCTGCTACGGCACCTGGGTGGCCGACGGGAGTGCCCCGCCCGAACCGCTGGGCGCCGCCGTCCTCGTCATGGCCTGCCTGGCCGGCTTCGGCCTCACCGGCCGCGGCACACCCCGCACCGCCGGCCCGGAGCAACGGGCGGCCGGGGCCCGGCGGCACGGCAACGCGCTCTTCGTGCCCGCCCTCACCATCCCCGCCGTCGCCCTGGTGTGCGCGGTCGGGCTGAAGCGGCTGTCCCTCGGCGGCGAGCCGGTCCTCCAGAAGGGCAGCGAGACCGTCCTGGGGCTGGGCATCGGCGCCGTCGTCGGGCTCGCCCTCGGCATGGTGATGCTGCGTGAGCGGCGGCTGTCCGTCCCCCTGCACGCGGGACGCTCGATGCTGGAGTCCATGGGCTGGGCCATGCTGCTGCCGCAGCTGCTCGCCACGCTCGGCGCCATCTTCGCCGACGCGGGCGTCGGCAAACAGGTCGGCCGCCTCACCACGGCCGTCCTGCCGGAGGGCTCGGTCTTCCTCGCGGTCGTCGTCTACTGCTGCGGGATGTTCCTCCTCACCGCCGTCATGGGCAACGGCTTCGCCGCCTTCCCCGTGATGACCGCCGCCGTCGGCTGGCCGGTCCTCGTGGAGCAGGCGCACGGCAACGCCGCCGCCGTCCTCGCCATCGGCATGCTCGCCGGCTTCTGCGGGACGCTGGTCACCCCCATGGCCGCGAACTACAACCTCGTGCCGGCCGCCCTGCTGGAGCTGACGGACCAGTACGGGCCCATCAAGGCGCAGCTGCCCACGGCGTTCGTCCTGCTCGGCTGCAATATAGGCATCATGTCCGTTTTCGCCGTCTGAGGGGCGGGTCCGGAGGGCCGCCGTCCGCCCCGGCCGGGCCCCGCCCTAGACTGAGGGGCCCGAGGCCGGGCGAGCCCCGCGCCGTTTCGTCCGTTGTCGGTGCGACCGCCTACTCTGTGCGACGTGACTTCTCCAGCCCCGGCGGCCGTTCCGCCCCAGCTCAACGGGCCTTCGCGCCCTGCCCCGGGCCCGGCCGCCGACGAGGGCCTGGCCCGCCGGCTGCGCGCGCTCGCCTGCACCGCGCCGCTGCACGACCTCGACGCGCGCAAGGCCAACCTCGCGGGGGAGTTCGGCGTCTACGCCATGGCCGAGGTGGCACTGGCCGCCATCGACCTCGTCACGCTCAACATGGACTTCGACACCGGGGCCGACCACGAGCAGATAGTGACCAGGCTCCAGCCGCGCGTCGCCGCGCAGGCCCCCGAACGGCCGGCCGCCGAGCACGAACGCGTCGCCCGCTGGGTCCTGGAGAACCTCATCAACGTCGGCAGCGTCGACCGGGGCTTCCGCGCCGTCTACGGCACGTTCGGCGCCGACGGCGCGTACGTCAGGCGGGACTACGACTTCAAGCTCATCGAGGAGGTCCCCGGGCCCGGCGGCACGGTCTTCCTGCGCACCACCGACGAGGCGGTCAACGTCCTGGTCGGCGCCCTCGACACGGACGTCACCAGCGCGCAGATCGCCGCCGAGGTCAAGCTGGAGGTCCTCATCAGCCGGGGCCGTCTCGCCGACGCCCAGCTCGCCGCCGAGCAGGCCCGCTACCGCACCGTGCAGTACGCGGAGACCCTCCGCAAGACCCTCGACGCCACCCGGCGCAACGTCCGCGCCGTCGACTGGCTCCGGACAGTCCCCGACATGATCGCCGAGGCGCTCGACCACGTCGCCGACCGCTACCGCCACGAGAACGCGATCCTCACCAACATCCGCAAGGCGCGCGACGAGGCCGAGGCCGCCGTCGACCCGAAGACGGCCGAGCACAAGCGGCGCGCCGCCGAGCTCGTCGACATCGTCAAGGACTGCATCCGCCGCCACACCCAGCTCCAGTCCCGCCTCCTGGAGGCCGGCCCGCTCTTCCGCGCCGAGCAGGACCGGCAGGCCTTCGCCACACCCGCCTCCGGCGCCGGCCTCGACCTCTACGGCCAGCTCCTGGCACCCGTGCTGCCGCTGCCCCTGGAGCGGGCGGGCCGGGTCACCGACGCCTTCTTCGCCCGCGGTACGGGTCTGCGCGTCCCGGCCTCGGTACGGGTCGGCGACCTCGTCGAGATGCTGCTCACGCCGCCCGTCGAGCGCGAGCACCTGGGCGCGGAGATGCCCGAGCCGGACCTGGTCGAGACGCCCGACGACAGCCGCTTCAGCGAGGAGCAGCTGGCGAGCGCCCTGGAGCTGCTCGACCTGCCCGCCGACGCGCCGCGCCGCCTCTCCGGCCTCCTCGCCGAGGCCCGCCGCCGCGACCCCGAACTGCCCTACCTCGTCGCCCTGCTGGCCGTCCACGCCGCCAGCCCCTCCGTCGGCACGGCCTACCGCCAGGGCGAGCAGTCCCTGCTCTTCGCCGTCGACGACGGCACCCGCCTCGACGACCCCGAGTTCGGCGGCGCCGACCTCATCGTGGGCAGGGCCCTCCTGGACGCGGCCGGTATGGCGGCGGACCGCGCGGAGGCGTCGTGAGCGCCGCCGCCCGGGGCCGGTCCGGCATCGCCGGGCTCGCCGGTGGGGGTTGCTCGCCGTCGCGGCGGGTGTGGGGCCCCGGTCCCGCCCTTCCACCGTTTCCCGGGGCCGCGCCTCGGACCCCGGGGGGCTGGGGGCTCGCCCCCAGGAAACGGGAAGGGGCGGGACCGGGGCACCGCACCCCCGCCGCCACGGCGAGCAACCACCGCCGCGCGGACCGGCGGTGCCGAACGAACCTCACCCCATGGACCCCCAGCAGGAGCAAGCGAACGTGACTGAGTACGAGGCCTACGATCCGGCGCGGCCGGACGCCGACGGTGAGACCGGCGAACCCCGAGCGGCGAGCGGCACCGCACAGGTGACGCCCGCCGACGCCGCCGACGCCGCGCGCCTCATCGCCTTCGGGCTCCAGCCCAAGCTCCAGCCCGCCCGCGACGCCGAGTACGCCGACCTGCTGCGCCGCCACCGCGACGAGCCCGCGTTCGCGCGCCTCGCCGACGCCGTCGCCGCCGGGCTCGGGCTCGTCGTGCTGGAGGTCTCCACCCGGGCCGGCATGGCCGTCACCGCCGCCGAGGACTCCGTCTTCGCCGTCCGCATGGGCGACTACGCCCGCCGGGCCACCGTCGACTCCGGCGACCGCTTCCTCCACGGCCTCGCCCACCTCGCCGTCGCGGCCATGGCCTTCCCGCGCCCCGAGGACCTCGCCGACGACGGCTACATCGGCCGTGTCACCGTCAACGGCGTCGACGCGTTCGTCCGCCAGGCGTGCCGCAGGCTGGAGGAGCGGGCCGCCGAGCAGGGCGAGAACACCGACCCCACCAGCGACGCCCCCGGCCTGGAGGCCGCCTGGCGGGTCTACGCGCGCCGCAGCGCCACCGGCGCCACCAAGGACGCCCGCCGCCTCGCCGGCTCCACCACCGGCATCATCGCCAAGGCCGTCGCCTTCCTCGTCGACTCCGGCTTCCTCCAGCGCACCGGCGACGACGCGGGCGGCGCCTTCCGCACCACCGCCCGCTACCAGCTCCAGGTCCGCGACATGGCCGGCACCGCCGCCATGGCCGAGCTCCTGGAGCTGGGCGTCGTCCCCGTCGGGGACGGCACCCCCACCCTGCTCCCGCCGGACGACAGCGACGACCTCGAACTGGTCGCCGACGCCGGCCTGCCCTTCCACGCGTAACCCGTCAACCAGAGACAAGCAAACGAGAGTCCGCCGCCATGTACGAGCTGTCCCGGGTCCGCCTCTACTCCATCGGGCCCGCCGGCGCGCGCTACGCCGACACCGTGCTGGACCTGCGCGGGGTCGGCGCGCCGGTGCCGAACCCCGCGCCCACGCAGGCGGACTTCTTCGAGGACGAGCCCGTCGGCCCGCCGCGCCGCCCCGCGCCCGCCGGTGTGCTCTTCCTGGAGAACGGCGGCGGCAAGTCCGTCCTGCTCAAGCTGATCTTCTCGGTGATGCTGCCGGGCCACCGCAACACCCTGGGCGGCGCCAGCTCCGGCGTGCTCCGCAAGTTCCTCCTCGCCGACGACTGCGGCCACGTCGCCCTGGAGTGGCAGCACGTCCTCACCGGCGAGAGCGTCGTCGTCGGCAAGGTCAGCGAGTGGCGCGGCCGCCAGGTCTCCAACGACCCGCGCAAGTTCGCCGAGGCCTGGTACTCGTTCCGCCCCGGCCCGGGCCTCAGCCTGGACTCGCTGCCCGTCGCCGAGTCCACCGCGATGCGCCCCAAGGCGGACGGCGCCTCCGGCGCCCGCGGCCGCCGCCGCACCATGAAGGGCTTCCGCGACGCCCTCACCGAGGCCGGCAAGGCCTACCCCAACCTGGACGTGGTGTGGGAGGAGATCCACGAGCGCTGGAACGAGCACCTCGGCGAGCTCGGCCTGGACCCCGAGCTCTTCCGCTACCAGCGCGAGATGAACGCGGACGAGGGCGAGGCCGCCGGCCTCTTCGCCGTCAAGAACGACTCCGACTTCACCGACCTGCTGCTGCGCGCGGTCACCGACACCCGTGACACCGACGGCCTCGCCGACCTGGTGCACGGCTTCGCCCACAAGCTGGGCCGCCGCGCCGAGCTGACCGCCGAACGGGACTTCACCGCCGGCTCCCTCGACCTGCTCTCCCGGATCGCGGAGGCCGCCGAGCAGCGCGACCGGGCCCGGGGCGTGCACACCGGCGCCGAGCGCCGCACCCGCCACCTGGCCCGCCGGCTGTCCGCGCGCGGCGCCGAGGAGCGCGGCCGCGCCGTCGAGCTCGCCGAACGGGTCGCCGCCGCCGCGCACGCCGTCACCGACGCCGAGACCGGGCGCGGCCGCGCCTCCCTGGTCGCCGCCGAACTCGCCTACCGCCACGCCTCCCTGGCCCTGGCCGCCGCCGAGAAGTCCGCCGCCGCCCAGCGCCGCGAGCTCAACGACGCCCGCACCCTCCACTCCGCCTGGCAGGCCGCCGAGACCGTGCTGCGCCACCGCGCCGCCGCCGACCGCTCCGCCCGCGTCGCCGCCGCCATCCACGAGGCCGAGCGGGACGCCGCCCCCGCGCTGGCCGCCCGCTCCCTGGCCGCCGCCGAGCTCGTACGGGCCCTGAACACCGCCGCCGAGGAGGGCGAGCGGCTCGCCAATGAGCAGGAGGAACGGTCCGCCACCCTCCAGGAGGCCGGCGAGGCCGCCCACCGGGACGCCACCACCGCCGCCACCGAGGCCCAGCGCGCCCGCAGCGAGGCGGGCCATCTGCGCCAGCGCCTCGCCGAGGTCGAGCAGGAGACCGCCGAGGCGGTCCGCGCCGGCTGGATCGACGACAGCGGCCCCGACGCCGACCCGGCCCGTGCCGCGCTCGCCGCCAGCGACGCCGAGAAGCCGGCCGTCGCCGCCTACGAGAGTGCCCGCGAGACGGCCCGGCAGTCCGCCGAGCGGGCGAAGGAGGCCGCCGCGGCCGAGGGCCGCGCCGAACTCGCCGCCGCGCGGGCCGCCGACGCGGCGACGGCGGCGGAGACCGCGTACGGCGCCGAGCGCCGCGCGGCGGAGTCCATCGGCGCGGAGCCCCGCCTGATCGAGCTGCTCGGCCTGCCGGAGCCCCAGCCCTCCGGGCAGGTCCCGGGCCAGCGGGGCGCCTCCGGCGCCGGAGGCGCGGACGGTGCCACTGCCGGCCCTGGCGCGGCCGCAGCCGGGGGACCCGGCGACAGCCCCTCCGGCACCCGGCGCGGCAGCGCACCCGGCAGCACGTCCGGTGGAACCCTCACCGCCGAGGAACTCGACCGCGGCGCCGACGCCCTGCGCGAGCTGCTCGACGAGAACGTCGCCGCCGCCGAGCGGCAGCTGTTCGACCTGCGCACCGCCGCCGCCGACGACTCCCGCATCCTCGGCGCCCTCGGCGACGGCGGCCTGCTGCCGCCCAGCCCCGACGTGCTGGCCGCCGTGGAGTACCTGGGCGAGCACGGCATCCCCGCCCTGCCCGGCTGGCGCTACCTCGCCCAGTCCGTCGACCCGGCCGAGCACGCCGCCGTCCTGGCCGCCCGCCCCGAGCTCGTCGACGGCGTCATCATCACCGACGCCGACTCGCACGCCCGGGCCCGCGAGGCGCTCGGCGCGGCCTCCCTGCTGCCGCGCTCGGCCGTGGCCGTCGGCACCGCCGCCGCGCTGCTCGCGCCCGCCCCGGCGGACGGCGACGGCGGCGAGGGCGTGTTCCTCGTCCCGCCGAACCCGGCCATGCACGACGAGCGCGCCGCCGACGAGGAGCGGCACGCCCTGCGCGAGCGGGCCCTGGCCCGCGACGAGGAGATCCGGGCCGTCGCGGCCCGGCTGGCCGGCGACCGCACGCTCGCCGCCCGCCTGTCGTCCTGGCGCGCCGGCTGCCCCGCCGGGCGGCTCGCCGAGCTCGCCGCCGAGGCCGAGCGCTGCCGCACCGTCGCCGACACCGCCCAGGAGACCCTGGCCGAGGCCCGCACGGCCCGCGCCGAGGCCGAGCAGGCCGCCGCCGAGGCGGCCCGGGAGCGCGACGAGCGCCAGGAGACCGCCCAGCGCGCCCGCCGCGTCGCCGACGCCCTCGCCGGCCTCGCCTACCGGCTGCGCGAGCGCGCCAACTGGCAGAGCAGGGCGCGCGAACTGGCCGAGGAGGCCGCCGAGGCCGAGGAGCGCGCCGAGATCTGCGTCGACCGCGCCCGCGCCGCCGACGAGGACCGCCGCGCCGCCCAGCGCGCGGCCGACGACGCGCGCCGTACCACCCGCGCCCTGCGCGCCGAGCGCGCGGAGATCGCCGGCGCCCCCGACGACGTCGCCGGCACCGCCGACGCGCCGACCGCCTCCCTGCCCGCCCTCCGCGAGGCCTACCGCGCCGCCTCCCAGGTCTACGAGAAGGTCGGCGTCGGCGCCGACCTGCGCGCCGAGCAGGCCCGCGCCGAGAGCGACGAGACCGCCGCCCGCGCCGAACTCGACCGCCTCACCAACAAGGTGCGCACCCGCGCCGCCCAGCTCCTGGAGGGCACCGACGGCGCCGACGGCCCGTCCCGCCAGGCCGCCGCCGCCCGCGCCGAGTCGCTCGTGACGATGCTGGAGTCCCGCGCGTCCACCGCCAGCGAGCAGCTGGGCCGGCTGCGCGGCGAGGCCGAACGCCTCGCCCCCGCCGACGCCGAGGCCCACACCGAGCTCCCCGAGGAGCTCGTGCCCGACGGCGCCGACCGGGCCAAGGAACTGCTGCGCACCGCCACCGGCGAGCTCACCGCCCGCACGGAGGCCCTGGAGGCCGCCCGCACCGCCCACGGCGACCTGCTGCGCGCCCACCGCGCCGCCGAGGACGCCGCGACCGGCTTCGACGACACGGCGGCGCTCCTGCGCGACCTGCTGCGCGACAACACCCCCGAGGACGACGCCGAGCAGCCCGAGCCGTACACCGGGACGCTGGAGGAGGCCCGGCAGGCCGCCGCCGAGACCCGGCGCTCGCTGCGCGGCTGCGCGGGCGACCTGTCGGCCGCCGACGCCGCCGTCCGCGAGGCGAGCGACGTGCTCGTCCGGCACGCCAACTCCACCCGCTACGAGCAGGTGCGCACCCCCGCCCGGCAGCAGATCCGCGAACTGCCCGCCGCCGCCCTGCCCGAGCACGCCACCGCCTGGGCCGAGGCCTTCGCGCCCCGCCTGCGCGTCCTCACCGACGAGCTGGAGCAGCTGGAGCGCAACCGCGACAGCATCGTCGACCGGCTGCGCGGGCTGGTGGAGTCCTCGCTGACCACGCTGCGCTCCGCGCAGCGCCTCTCCCGGCTGCCCGAGGGCCTGGGGGAGTGGTCGGGACAGGAGTTCCTGCGCATCCGCTTCGAGGACCCCGACCAGGCCACGCTCACCGAGCGGCTGGGCGAGGTCATCGACGAGGCGACCCGCTCCGCCGTCAAGAAGAACTCCGACCTGCGCCGTGACGGCATGTCGCTGCTGCTGCGCGGCGTCCGGGCGGCGCTGCTGCCGCGCGGCGTGGCCGTGGAGATCCTCAAGCCGGACGCCGTGCTGCGCGCCGAGCGCGTCCCCGTCGGGCAGATGGGCGACGTCTTCTCCGGCGGCCAGCTGCTGACCGCCGCGATCGCGCTGTACTGCACCATGGCGGCGCTGCGCAGCAACGACCGGGGCCGCGACAAGCAGGCGCACGCGGGCACCCTGTTCCTCGACAACCCCATCGGCCGCGCCAACGCCACGTACCTGCTGGAGCTCCAGCGGGCCGTCGCCGACGCGCTGGGCGTCCAGCTGCTCTACACCACCGGCCTGTTCGACACGACGGCCCTCGCCGAGTTCCCGCTGGTCATCCGGTTGCGCAATGACGCGGACCTGCGGGCGGGCCTGAAGTACATCAGCGTCGAGGAGCACCTGCGCCCCGGGCTTCCGCAGCCGCAGGACCCGGAGGAGGAGAAGGTGCACGGCCAGATCACGGCCACGCGCATGTACCGACGCCCGGCGGACGACGTCCCCGAGCCCGCGCACACCTGACCGGCCGTATGCCCGCCCGGCGCACCGGGCGGGCATACGCGGCCCGGGGCGGGCTCACCCCGCCAGGGTGCGCGCGATGTGGTCGGCGAGCCGGGGCAGCCAGTCCGCCCGCGCGTTGCCCAGCAGGTGGTCACCGTGCGGGACGGACAGATAGGTGCCGTGCGGCGCCAGCCGGGCCAGCGGCTCGCCGTTCGTCACGCCGGGAATGACGTCCTCGCCGCCGTCCACGACCAGCAGTGGGGCCGCGATGCGGGGCGCCAGGGCGGAGAGGTCCGCATGGCCGGCGAACTCACGGGCCGCGTCGGTCCCGCCGGTGCGCCGGACCAGGATGTCCCGCACCGGCGGGGGCAGCTCCGCCCAGTCGAGGCGGAAGGGGCCGCTGACGGTCGCGGCAGCCGCCACGCGCGGCTCCAGCGCCGCGCTCCGGGCCGCGAAGAAGCCGCCCAGGCTGAGGCCGACGAGTCCGACGCGCGCGACGCCGAGGGCGTCGACGACCCGGCCCACCACCCGCTCGTAGTCCGGCCTGAGAACCGACGTGGCCGCGAGCGAGCCCTGCCCGGGGCCGTCCATCGCGAACACGGCCAGCCCCCTGGCCAGCAGCGCCGACACCACGTCGAGGAACTCCTCCTTGGCCGAGTCCAGGCCGGGGACGACGACCACGGTGCCGGGCGCGTCGGCGGGGCCGCGCAGCCAGCCGGTGAACCCCTCGCCGCTCACGCGCCGGGCGCCGGGCTCCAGCACCGCCAGGGCCCTGCCCAGGGCGCGGTCCGCCTCGGCGGCGGCGCGCGGCGCCTCCGCGTACGGCGCGAGCGTGGCGACGTGGAACCACCGGGCCGCCATCAGCAGGTACTCGCCCGCCGAGGCGGGGGATTCCGCGTTCTCGGCGCGCTCAAGGTAGGCCTGTCCGGTGCGCAGGAAGGCCGGTCCCCAGTCGGTGACCGTGGCGAGGCCGTCGGTGACGCGCCGGTACTCGTGGGGGTCGACGCCCGCGCCGGTGGCGCGGGTCCACTGGGCGGCGGCGAACTCGGACGCGCTCATCGTGCTCCTCCCGTCAGCAGGACGGCCTTGCCGCGGATCCGGCGCTCCCGCAGGTCGACCAGGGTGGCGGCGGTCTCCGCCCAGCCGGCGGTCCGGCCGATCTCGGGGTGCAGCCGCCCCCGTTCCACCAGACGCACCAGCGTCGCGAGGTCGTCGCCGTACGGGGCGCCCGCGTAGTGGAAGTGCCGGATCGTGACGCGCTCGGGCCCGCCCAGCAGCTGGAAGAAGTCGAGGGTCGCCGGGGTGCGGCTCGCCTGGCCGAACCAGACGAGCGTGCCGCCCGGGCGCGTCTTCGACAGGGCGACCGGCAGATCCGGCCCGCCCGTCGACTCCAGTACGACGTCGAACGGCCCCCGGGCGGCCGCGACCTCGTGCACCACCTCCGCGCCCAGTTCCGCGAGCCGCTCGCCGCGCGCCGGCGTGGCCGTCACCGCGGTCAGCTCGGCCCCGGCCGCGACGGCCAGCTCGGTGACGTAGTGGCCGACGCCGCCCGAGGCGCCGGTCAGCAGCACCCGCCGGCCGGCCAGGGAACCGGCCGTGCGCAGCAGCCGCAGCGCGGTGATCCCGGCCAGGGGCAGGGCCGCCGCCCGTACGGTGCCGACACTGTCCGGGAGCACCGCGAGCGAGTGGGTGGGCACGGCGGCGTACTCGGCCCAGCCGCCCAGCGGCGGGTGCCCGACCACACGGGTGCCGATGCCGGGGCCCGAGCCGTCGGCGGCGGCCTGTACGACGAGCCCGGCGACGTCCTTGCCGGGCAGCAGCCCCGGCCGGGGGTTCTCGAGAAGGAAGGTCTCGCCCCGGTTCGGCGCGAACGCCTCGACCTTGATCAGCGCCTCACCGGGCTCCGGGACGGGCTGGGGGACCTCGGCGAACGCGACCGGACGCGCCGCGTCCCCCGTGGGAATCAGTCTTCGCATGCCCGCCATGCAACCCCCGCGACCGCGCCGGGATCCAACAACGGACGAGCACGGCCGACAACCTTTGGTTGTCACCTAAGGTGGGGCCATGGATCTCGACGTGGCGCAGCTGCGCGCCTTCGTCCGTGCCGCCGAGGAACTGCACTTCGGGCGGGCCGCCGGGACGCTCGCCATCTCCCAGCAGGCGCTGTCCAAGAGGATCGCGCGGCTGGAATCCCTGCTCGGCACCGAGCTGTTCCTGCGCGGCGGCACCGGGGTGCGCCTCACCGGGGCCGGGGAGCGCTTCCTCCCCCCGGCCCGGCACACCCTGGCCGCCGCCGACGCCGCCGTCGCGGCGGCGATCGGCACGGACCGCCCGCTGCGCGTCGACGTCTGGGGCCACCTCTACGCGCCGATGCGGACGCTGGCCCGGGTCGCCGGCCGGGCCGGCGAGCTGGAGCCGGGGCACGGCCGCGATCTGCCGTCGGTGACGGCGGCCCTGCTGAGCGGCGACATCGACGCGGCCTTCGGCCGCGTCCACCCCCCGCTGCACACGGGGCTGACCCACCGTCTCGTCCGCCTCGAACCGGTGGACGCCGTCCTGAGCGCGGACCACCCGCTCGCGGCCGCACCGGCGCTCCGGCCGGACCAGCTGCGCGGCAGCGTGCTGTGGGCACCCGGCACGCTGGACCGGCTCGACTTCCTCCACCAGTTCGCCGACCGGTTCGGCATCGTGGACCGGGCCACGAGCGTCAACCTGGGGCTGACCCACTTCCTCACCGAAGTGGCGGCGGACCCGCGCCGCTTCTCCCTGCTGCCCGCCGACCTGCCCCTGCCGGAGCTCCCCGGGCTGCGCTCCGTCCCCCTCGTGGACCCCACGCCGCTGTACGCCTGGTCGCTGCTGTGGCGCACCGGCGACACCCACCCGGGGCTGAGCGGTCTCACCGCCGCGTGCGCGGCGGAAGCCGGGCGCGGCCGCTGGCTGGAGTACGACCCGGCGCGCGACTGGCTGCCCGAACCGCCCGCCCACGCCCCCACGGCCGCCGCGCCCGCGCCCGCCGCGCCTACAGCCGCTCCGGGCTGACCGCCCCGGGGAAGCGCGCACGCCGTGCCTTGCGCACCGCCCGGGCCGAACTGCTCGGCACGGACACCACACCGTGCCGCTGGCGCCACACCTGACGCGTCACCCACACATCGAGCACCGCCCACGTCGCGGCCACCGTCCCCGCCACCGCGCACAGCACGGCCGGCAGGACCAGCCACGTCCCGGCGAGGGCGAACAGCACCGTCACCGTGGTCACCTCCAGCGTCCCCGCGATCACGAGGACCGCCCGCACGGCGGACGAACGCACCGGATCGGGCATGCGCGGCCTGCGCGCCCGTTCCTCGACCCACAACGGCCTGCGCCCGCCCGAGTCATGGGACGAGACGTCACGATCCAGGTCCATGGCGGCTCACCTCCCCCTGTGGCTGCCCCGCACGGGTTCTCCCGAAGCGCCCGGAACAGCCCCGCCTCCCCTGTGAGGGAAGAGCGAACGGGACGCCCCGAAGGTTCCCCGGCACGAAGGAGAAATCCGGCCAGACCGATGTGCCCCGGACGTACTGGCCTTCGAGCCGAGTCCTTCGCAGTAGTAGGCTCACGGCGCATCACTGTCGCCACGATCTATCGGAACACCATCCCCGTGCGCCGGGGTTGACGTAGGGGAGGCCATGCGCTTTCGCGGGAAGTCGATCCGCCGGAAGATCGTGACGCTGCTCCTGGTGCCCCTGGTGTCCCTGACCGGTCTGTGGGCCTTCGCCACCGTCATCACCGGCAACGAGGCCGTCCAGCTGATGGAGGCGGCCGACGTCATGCGCACCGTCGGCTACCCCGCCGGGGACATGGTCCGCACCCTCCAGAAGGAGCGCCGGCAGACCCTGGTCCACCTCGCCGACGCCCGCCGCGCCGACGTCCTCGACACGCTGCGCGCCGAGCAGCGCGCCACCGACAAGGCGGTCGCCGCCTTCCGCGCCGGCATCCGCGGCGATGTGCGCGAGGACATGAGCCCCACCGCCGCCCGGCGCTTCCGCATCCTGGAGAAGACCCTCGACGGGCTCCCCGGCGTGCGCCGCAAGGCGGAGGACGGCGACCTCACCCGCTACGCCGCCCTCCAGGCGTACAACGACATCATCGAGCCCTACTACGACTTCCTCGGCAGCCTCGCCGCCCTCCAGGACGCCGAGACCGACCGGCAGAGCCGCGCCATGGTGGGCCTCGGCCGCGCCCGCGAGGCCGTCGCCCGCGAGGACGCCCTGCTGGCCGCCGCCCTCGCCGCGGGCAGCATGAGCCGCCAGGATCTACGCGCGTTCTCCGACCACATCGCCGAACGCCGCACCCTCTACAACACCCACCTCGCCGTCCTGCCCGTCGCCGAGCAGAAGACCTACGAGGACTACTGGCGCGGCACCAACGCCGAGGCGCTGCGCGCCGCCGAGGACACCGTCGTCCTCGCCGGTTCCGCCCGGGCCCCGCACACCATCGACGCCCGCCGCTGGCAGACCACCGTCACCCCCGTCCTCGACGACCTCGGCAGGATGAGCACCGAGGCCATCGACCGCTTCAGCGACCGCGTCCGGCCCGTCGCCCTCGGCGTCATCACCAAGGCCGTCGTCGCCGGGATCCTCGGCCTGATCGCCCTCGTCTGCTCCGTCGTCATCTCCTTCCGCGTCGGCCGCGACCTCGTCAAGGACCTCCACCGGCTGCGCAAGGAGGCCCACGAGGCCTCGGGCGTCCGGCTGCCGGGCGTGATGCGCCGCCTCGCGGCGGGCGAGCGCGTCGACGTCGAGGCCGAGGTCCCCCGCCTCGTCCACGGGCCCGACGAACTCGGCCAGGTCGGCCAGGCCCTCGACACCCTCCAGCGCGCCGCCGTCGAGGCAGCCGTCAAACAGGCCGACCTGCGACGCGGCGTCTCCGACGTCTTCGTCAACCTCGCCCGCCGCAACCAGGTCCTGCTGCACCGTCAGCTGACCCTGCTGGACGCCATGGAGCGCCGCACCGAGGACACCGACCACCTCGCCGACCTCTTCCGCCTCGACCACCTCACCACCCGGATGCGCCGCCACGCCGAGGGCCTGGTCATCCTCTCCGGCGCCGCCCCCTCCCGGCAGTGGCGCAAGCCCGTCCCGCTGATGGACGTCGTCCGGGCCGCCGTCGGCGAGGTCGAGGCGTACGAACGGATCGAGGTGCGCCGGCTGCCGCGGCTGGCCCTCGACGGCCCCGCCGTCGCCGACCTCACCCACCTCCTCGCCGAACTCCTGGAGAACGCCACGGTCTTCTCCCCGCCGCACACCGCCGTCCACGTCCTCGGCGAGCGCGTCCCCAACGGCTTCGCCCTGGAGATCCACGACCGCGGCCTCGGCATGGGCTCCGACGCGCTGCCGGAGGCCAACCTCCGCCTCGCCGATCCTGTCGAGTTCGAGCTGTCCGACACCGACCGCCTCGGCCTGTTCGTCGTCGGCCGGCTCGCCCGCCGCCAGGGCGTCCGCGTCTCCCTCCAGCCCTCCCCGTACGGCGGCACCACCGCCGTCGTGCTCATCCCGTCCGCGCTGCTCACCGAGAGCGCCCCGCGCGGCGCGCGGGCGGACCGGGAGGACACCGGCGGCCGGCCCGTCGTACGACGCCCGGCCCGTCGCGCGGTGCTCCCCCACGAGGAGACCCACCAGCAGGCCGCCGACGGCCCCCACGACGAGCGCACCCCCACCGGGGGCCTGCCCCGGCGCGTCCGGCAGGCCAGCCTCGCCCCACAGCTGCGGGAGCCCGCCCCGGCGGAGACCGCCCGCACCCGTCCCGCCCCGGAGCCCGACCGCGACGCCGAGGAGGTGCGGGCCCGCATGGCTGCCCTCCAGCGCGGCTGGCAACGGGCACGGGAGGACAATGAGATGACGACGAGCACCACAGCACCACGAACGACAACTGAGGGGGACGGTCGATGACCGCACACCAGGCCGCGATACGCAACACTCCGTCCACGGCGGGCGAGGACCGCCCGGGCGGCGGATCCGGCGAGCTCAACTGGCTCCTCGACGATCTCGTCGAGCGCGTCGGCAGCGTCGGCAAGGCGCTGGTGCTCTCCAGCGACGGTCTGGCCAAGGGCACCTCCAAGGGCCTGTCCCGGGAGGACGGCGAACACCTCGCCGCCGTCGCCTCCGGCTTCCACAGCCTCGCCAAGGGCGTCGGCCGCCACTTCGCGGCGGGCGAGGTCCGCCAGACCATGGTCGAGCTGGACCGGGCCTTCCTGTTCGTCACCGCCGCCGGCGACGGCAGCTGTCTGGCCGTCATCGCCGACGCCGACTCCGACATCGGCCAGGTCGCCTATGAGATGACGCTGCTCGTCAAGCGGGTGGGCGCGCACCTGGCCACCGCTCCGCGCACCGGCGTCGCCGGCGAGTGACCGGCGGCGGTATGACCGAGGACCCCACCGCGTTCCCGCGGCAGACACCCTCCGGGCCCACGGCCGGGACCACCGGCCGGTGGGGTCCGCCCGCCCGCCCGGGCGGGGCGCGCGCCGGCGAGCACACCGCCCGGTGGTACGACGACGCGGCGGGCCCCGTGGTCCGCCCGTACACCATGACCCGGGGCCGCACCAAGGCCCCGGCCGAGGGCCGGCTCGACCTGATCGCGCTCGTCATCGCCGAGGAGTTCCTGCTGGCCCACCCCGGCGGCGCGTACGCGATCGCCGACCGGACCCTCTCGCCGGAACACCTCGACATCGCCGACCTCGCCCGCCGGCAGCCGCACTCCATCGCGGAGCTCGCCGCCACGCTGGACCTGCCGGTCGGCGTGGTCCGGGTCCTGGTCGGCGATCTGATCGACGCCGGGTACGTCCGGGTCTCCCGCCCGGTCCCGCCGGCGGAACTGCCCGACGCGGGCATCCTGCGCGAGGTGATAGACGGCCTCCGCGCCCTGTGAGGCCGGCCGGCCCATGGAAGGGGGCCGGAAGGGGGTTGAACAGACCGCCGTCCATACGGAACGATCACTACCGAGAGGGAGCACGGGGGCACGGGGGGCACGACCACGGGGGAGCGCCATGTCGCACCGACCCTGAATTCGGAGGAAATCCCATGGTTTTCGGGCGCCCTGACCGCGGAATACAGCCCCAGGCCGCGCCGCTGACGCTCAAGCTCCTGGTCGCCGGCGGCTTCGGCGTCGGCAAGACCACGCTGGTCGGCTCCGTCAGCGAGATCAAGCCCCTGCGCACCGAGGAACTGCTGACCGAGGCGGGCCGCCCGGTCGACGACCTCTCGGGCGTCGAGGCCAAGAGCACCACCACCGTCGCCATGGACTTCGGCCGGATCACCCTCCGCGAGGACCTCGTCCTCTACCTCTTCGGCACCCCCGGCCAGGACCGCTTCTGGTTCCTCTGGGACGAACTGGCCCAGGGCGCCCTCGGCGCGGTCGTCCTCGCCGACACCCGCCGGCTCGCCGACTGCTTCGCCGCCGTCGACTACTTCGAGCGCCGCGGCATCGCCTTCACCCTCGCCGTCAACTGCTTCGACGGCGCCCCCCGCCACCCCGCGGAGGCCGTCCGCGCCGCCCTCGACCTCGACCCCGAGGTCCCCGTGGTGATGTGCGACGCCCGCGAGCGCGAATCCGTCAAACGGGTTCTGGTCTCCGTCGTCGAACACGCCCTGGCGACGGGCATCACGGCCCGCCGCCCGGCGACGGTCTGAACCGCCCTCAGCGGACCGGGAAGTCGAAGTAGGTGTCCGGGTACGGCTCACCGCGCAGCGTGTAGTGCCACCACTCCTCCGGGAGGTTGACGAACCCCGCCCCCTCCATCGCCGACTTCAGCAACAGCCGGTTGGCCCGCTGCCGCCCCTGGATCCGTGGATCCAGGGTGTGGGCGAGGGTGTCGAAACAGTCGAAACCCGTACCCATGTCCACGGAATTGTCGGGAAAACGCTGCCACCGCGGAGCGAAGCACGGCACGAGCGGCTCACCGGGCACATACGGACGTGTGGGCCACGCCGGCCGGCGCACGATCGTCAGATCCATCGTGCTGCCCCTGCTGTGCCCGGACTTCGCCGCGATGTAGCCGTCCTCGAACAGCCGCGACTTGGCCACCCGCGGATAGAACTCCGCCTTCATCCGCTCGTCGCCCAGGTCCTTCGCCCACGCCACGAAGTCGTTCACCGCGCGCTGCGGCCGGAAGCAGTCGTACACCTTGAGCGAGAGCCCCTGCCGCAGCAGCACCCGCTGCGCCCGCCGCAGCGCCTCGGCGGCCGGGCGCGTCAGCAGACACCGCGGGCGTTCGTAGCCGTCGACGCGGTGGCCGGTGAAGTTGTGCGGGGTGAAGTACCGCATCTCCTGCACGATCGTCGGATCGACATCGGCGAGGGCGACAAAACCCGGAGGCGGCTTCGAACCGGACGGCGCCGCGGAAGCCACCGGCGCGGAGGCGAGCGCCGCGAGCGCGGCGAACGGAAGGACGAGCGCGCGACACAGCGCGGAGAATCTCGACATGGCCACGGGAATACCAGCCGCGAGAGCGACGCGAAAGGGGGCGGGGGCCGCGCCGGGCCCCGCGCGGCGGCCGGAGGCCTGCTGCCTCGGGGGCGTTCGGTCCCCGAGCGCTCCGGGCCCAGGGGCGAAGCCCCGACGGCCCGCCCGCCCCGGGGGGCCGGGGGCTTGCCCCCGGGAAACGGTGAAAGGGCGGGGCTGGGGCAACGGCACCCGCAGGGTCACCCCCGCACCCGCACCCGGTACCCC
>NZ_JAILXP010000093.1 GCF_020740895.1 Streptomyces sp. UNOB3_S3
CCCCCCGCCCTGGCCACCGCCCCCACGGTGACCGCCGCGACAGGCATCGCCGCTGCGGCCGTCCTAGCCGCGACGCTCCTGAGCAGAGCCGTGCTGCGCCCAGTCCGAGCCCTGACCCTCGCCGCGAAAGGACTCGGCGAAGGCGACATGAGGCGGCGAGTGCCCGTATCCGGCCGGGACGAGATCGCCCAGCTCGGCAACGCCTTCAACCACATGGCCGCCTCCATCCAGGCAAGCGAGGAACGCCAACGCCGCCTCAGCAGTGACATCGCGCACGAGCTGCGCACCCCGCTGGCCAACCTGCGCGGCTACCTGGAAGCCCTGCGGGACGGAATCCTCGAACCCACCCCCGAACTGCTGGACTCCCTCCACGAGGAAACACTGCTGCAGCAGCGGATCGTGGACGACCTCCAGGACCTCGCCCTCGCGGAAGCCAACGCCCTCGCCTACCACCGCACCCAAGTCGACCTGCGCGAGCTCCTGGAGATCAGCCTCCGGGCCCACCGCGCCCAAGCCGAGACGGCAGGCGTCACACTCGAGCTGGAGGCACCACGGACAACACACGTGAGCGCCGACCCGGACCGGCTACGCCAGGTCGTCGGCAATCTGATCAGCAACGCCCTGCGGGCCACGGCGCCCGGTGGCACCGTGACCCTGACCCTGATCCCGGACGGCGCACTGGCCATCGTGGAAGTCCGCGACACCGGCACAGGGATATCCGCGGAGGACCTGCCGCATCTCTTCGACCGCTTCTGGCGGGCGGACCCCTCACGAGGCCGCGCGACCGGCGGCAGCGGCCTGGGGCTGTCCATCGCCCGCCAGATCGTCACCGACCATGACGGGACGCTCGATGTACGCAGCACGGTCGGGGTGGGCACGACATTCACGGTCGTCCTCACCGCGGAGCATCACGGTGGCGCCGGGCCGGAGCCGTCCGCGAAACGATAGCCCCGCCCATACACCGTCTCCAGGTACCGGGGCCGCTGCGGGTCCGCCTCCAACTTCCGCCGCAGGTTCATCACATGCGCGTCCACGGTCCGCTCCAGCACGTCCCGGTCAAAACCGAAGACCCGCTCGATGATCTGCGCCCGGGTAAAGACCCGGCCCGGCTCGCGGGCCAGTACCTCCAGGATCGAGAACTCCTTCGCGGTCACCGCCACCAGCCGACCCGCCGCCCTGACCTCGAAGCGCGCGGTGTCCAGCTCCACCTCACCCACCCGCAGTACGACAGGCTCCGCCACCCCACCAGACCTGCCGGAACGGCGCAGCAGCACCCGCACCCGGGCCGCCAGCTCACGGGGGCTGTACGGCTTGGTGAGGTAATCATCAGCGCCGAGGTCAAGGCCGAGGAGCATATCCTCCTCGGTCGAGCGCGCGGTGAGCAACAGAATCGGGACATCCGACTCGGCGCGAATAATCCGGCACACATCGAGCCCGTCGACCAGCGGCAGCATCACATCGAGAACCATGAGATCCGGCCTCGACGAACGAGCCCGTTCCAGCGCCGCACGGCCGTCCGCCACGACCTGCACCGCGTTTCCTTCCCTTTCCAGATAGACCCGGATCAGTCGAGCCTGTTTCTCGTCATCCTCAACCACCAATATCCGAGCGCTCAACGGCACCCTCCCTCCCCCTCAAACAAGGCCCCTCGCTCCCCGGACCGTAAACAAATGCGGACAGGATCCCGTACAGGTCCAGCTGCCCGGCCGAAATACGCCGACCGCATTTCCCGCAACCGATACGACGTAGCCGCGTCGCCGGTGATCCTGAACTCTGCGACAAGCTACAGGTGTTCACGAAAAGGCCGTGTGATGAGTGTGCTGGAGTGGGTCGGCAAGCGGAAGGGGCTCTCGGAACCGTCATGCTTCCGGACGGACCTCTACGGGTGCTTGTCCGCGCGGGCGGACCCGACACCCGGGGCGATACGGGAGCTGGGACGTTCCTCGGCTCGACGCCGAACGGCGTGTGCCTGTCCATCCCGGGCGGGGCCCGCCAGGCGACCAACGACACCGACACGGACGCCAACCTGTACACGGACAGCAGCTGCACATCGTTCAGCGGGTCCGTCGGTTCGACCCACTGGCCCCCGCGATCCGCGACGAGGTGCCGTATTCGAGGCTGATCTCGACGTCGGAGGCGACGGACCTCGCGGCGATGGACGCGCTGTGCCTCTACCTCACCCCGTCGCGCGGGCACCTCCCCCGCCACTGGCCGACGGTACCCCTCCAGCGACCGACTGCCAGCGAGCGCGCCGAGGCGGCCCGCCGGCTGGACGCGACCGGTCCCCTGACGCCGGACCAGCGTCTGCTGCGCGTACTCCTCAACAACGATCAGCAGGCATTCGAGCATGCCCTGGTGGCCCGGCTCACCGAAAACCGGCAGGGCCTGATGGCCGATCCGGCCCCCAGGACACTGCTGCCACTCGGCACGCTGGCCCTGACCGCCCTCGCGGTCCAGGTGCACAGGTGGAAGCCGGACGTCCGCTCCGGCCACCTGGCCCATCCCGGGGCTGACGGCTGGATAGCGGCCGGGCATCGAGGGGAACATGGGTCACCCAGTTGGGTGACCCATGGCGCGGGGCCATTCGCCACTGTCATGCTCATCACTCACAGTCCAGCCCATGCCGGACAACTCCCCCTGCTTCGAAGGGATTACGCATGCGCACCAGAATCGCCGCTGTCACCATCGCACTCACTGTCGGCCTCGGCGGCATTGCCCTGGCTCCCGCCGCAGACGCCGCCCACCCGCAATCCGCATCGGCCGCGGTCGCGCGGATCGTGAAAGCTCCCGGCTTCAACGCCGGCGGAACCTGGACCGTGTACCAGACCAACCTGATCAACGCCACGCTCACCGTGGCCCAGGACGCCCAGGGCAACCTCACCGGCACCGCCACGAACAGCAACGGCGCGACGGGCCCCATCGAGCAGGGCTTCGTAGACGGCAACTACGTCTACTTCGTCATCCCCTGGTCCGACGGCGCCAAAGGACGCTACATCGGCTCCCTCGACGCCGGCCGCCACCTCACAGGGGCCACGACCAATGTGAACGCTCCCGCCATCCAGGCCACGTGGCGCACGGAGCGGACGTTCTGAAGCCCCCGCGCCAAGCACCTCTCTGAACCCCGTCGACGGCCGACGGCACCTCATCGCGAGCGGAGCCAGACCCGTGCGGCTCCGCCGCCCTTCTCCTACGGGCTCGTACGGGCAGGGATGGTGTGCCCCGGCTGCGGCAGGTCGTGGTCGCGAATGACGGTGCTGGGCCGGGGTTTCGCCGTGGGTGCGGAGGTCCGCTGATGCCGAAGGTGAGGTGATGGCGGTGTTCTGCTCGTCCGCGTGCCATCCCGGCCACGTGTACCTGGGCGTGCCGGTCCGCAACGTCCCCGCAGCCGCGCTGCTCGGCGACTGCGGATGAAGCACGGAGCGCCGTCCGGTGTCCTCGTCGACGCCGAACTCGTCCCGGCCTCTCCGCCTCCGCCCGCTCCGGCGCGCACGACCGGGGAGCAGCGGATCGGCGGCCAACAGTTGCTCCGATCGCACGTCGTGGGCCCACTCGAAACCGAACCGCTCTTCGAGATGCCCGAGCGGGGCAGGTGCCGCCCGGACGCGCGGCGGGCGCGCCGACATCGTTACCCGGCCGGCACGACACAGCCCGGTACCGGCCGACGGCCGTACAGCTCCCTGCACGCCGGTTACTCATGCCTTGGTACGGGCGGAAGCGAGGTGAGCTACTCAAGCCGACTTGAGTACGAACACCGATCCGCCGGACGGGGCGGGCGGCGTTGGATGGTGTTCATGAGCCGAACCGACACCACCGTGAACAAGAGCCTCATTCAGGATCGCGTGCGGCAGCGGAGCGCGGGCATTGCCTTGATCCTGCTGATCCCGACCGTGCTCGCCTGCGGGCTCCTGTACGTGGCCTCGGACTACGGCGGCCGCTGCGTCACCTACGGCGAGGGCTGCTCGCGGGTGCCTGACGGTTGGGCCTACGCGGCATTCGTCGTGTCGGCCGTCTGCGGGTCCCTGGCCGCCGGTGTGCCGGGGCGCCGGCGGGGGATGCGAGCGGCGCGGGGTGGGTTCCTGGCCATGCAGCTCTTCGCCCACGTCGCGGTGGCCGCACTGATCGTCAGCTGAAAGCCGCCACCCCGCCCGTCCCCGTGTGCTTCCAAGGAAGCCGGTCCGCGGGGGACCTCGCAGCCACGGTGCTCGCAGATACCCCCGCGCCTGCGCGAGTGGATGGCTCTCGGCGGCGGGCGTGCAAGCGAACGGCGTCTTCCGTGATGTGCTCGGTTCGGAAGACGCCGTCGGCGGTTCAGACGCCGTTGCGGGATTGCTTGCCGGTCTGGTCGGTGAGCTTGTGGCAGGTCTCTGGGGCTTGGTCGGCGGGCCAGATGAGGATCAAATGTTCCTCACCGGCCTGACCGTCGCCGGCTGCGGCGAGGTTGTGGTCCCGGCCTCGGGCGTGGAAGCGCATCCGCCACCAGCGAGGCTGTCCGTCCGTGCCCGGAAGGACGATGCCGTACTCCGCGCCGTCCGGCTGTACCGAGGCAGTCTCCCCGTCGTCCTCGGGGGAGGTGATGCCGGCGCCTGGTGGTGCGAACCGGGTGCTGACCTCCACGACCTCGTCCCACGGGGCCGCGTCCAGAGGTGGTGCGGCCTCCAGGACCTGGTAGGTCACCGTGACGAGTCCGGTCTGGGTGCCGGTGGTGACGGTGACGTAGTCGCCGGTGGTGTTGACGCGGACCAGACCGTTGCCGGGGTCGTCGTCGAGCTCGAGGTCGTCGTCCTCGGCATCGGTCTCGTACAGGTTGTACTGGTGGTAGGACGCGTAGACGCGGAGGCTGGTGCTCATGGGTCAGACCTGTACCCAGAAGGCGTCGCGGTCAAGGAGCCGGTTGGCCAGCTCGAACTTGTTGATCATGCCGCCCTGCCGGTTGTTCTCCCGGACCGGGACCCAGGTGATGCCGCGGCTGCCGGCAGGCAGGGCGGTGCCGCCCTCGTAGGTCGCGGCGAAGGGGTACTCGTCGCAGGAGGGGCCGGCCGATCCGGGCGGGGCTGTCCTGCCCGCGCACACCGCGTTGCGGTTGGCGTTGGACTTGGTCTTGTCGGTCAGGTAGTGCAGCGGGTGGCCGGAGCCGGGCTGGCCGTAGTGTCCGCCGCGAGCCTGGATGGCGCGGATGCCCGGCCCTATGTTGGGCAGGCCGGCCATGTCGGTCAGCGTCGGCGTGTACTGCGGGAAGACGCAGCCGGGCGACTGACGGGGCCTGGTGTTACCGGGCTTCTTGGCGAACATGTCGTCGCAGCGGTAGCTGGGCGAGTTGTACGCGAAGGCACCGGGCGTGTGGCCGGCCTTGACGAAGGAGTAGGCGTAGCGGGACGCGGTGCCGTGCTGCTTGAAGGTGCCGATGTTGTCGGTGTAGTGGACCGTTGCGGACTTCGGGGCCCCGAGGGTGTGGGATCCGAAGTCACTGTTGGCCGAGCACGGGTTGCCACAGGAGACGTTCAGGCTCATGCGGATCCCGCTGGCGTTGCCGATGAGAGTGGCCTGGCCGAGGCTGATCCTCTCCTCCCACTTGCGGGATTTGACCTGCAGCGTCATGTCGTGCGAGATGGTGAACCTCGCTTCGCCGACCGGGACGCGGTTGCGCAGGACCGTGACGGTGGCGTTGACCACCTGACACTCGTGTGTCCGGTTCAGCCCCGGCGCACACGCGGCGTCGATCGCGTCGGCTGCCTGGAGCGCGGGCGTCTGCTCCACCTTGAGTGACAGTTCCTCGGACGGAGCGGCCTGAGCCGTGCCGGCCAGCGCCGAACCTATTAACGCCATCGCGGAAGCGGCGATCGCTATACCTCTGCTTCTCACGTGAACTCCCTTTCCCCGTAACGCCGTTCACGCCCTTGTGAACGGCGCTGTGAGCCTGGCACCACCCACCGCACAGGTCCCGGCACGCCGAGGGGACTGGCCGGTTCCCGCTGCCGGTATGACCGATTCCCCACCAGGGGCCACCTTGACGAAGATCAGTGGCATGCCCAGGCATCACAAGGCCTGGCCGCCTTCAGCCAGGGCTCACGGCGTCAGCCAGCGGAGGGCCCGGTTCGCGGCGCGGCGACGGCGTGAGGCCGACGGTGTGAGGGCAACTGTGCGGCGGCGAGTTGAGGCTGAGACTGGTGTCGGTGCCGCAGTTGTCCACGCCATGCCGTGCCGCGAGGCCGTGCAGCACGGTCTCGTCCGCCGGGGCGAGGTGCCGCTGGTGGCTGAGGGGCCCTCCTGGCCGGCGGCGGTGACCGGGCGCCGTGGAGAATCGCTCCATGCGAATTCTGATCATCACCGCCGGTTCACGGGGAGACGTCGCGCCGTTCACAGGACTGGGGCGGCGTTTGCTGGACGCGGGGCATCAGGTCGCCGTGGCCGCGCACCCGCCCTTCGCGGCGCTCGTCGGCGGGTGCGGTCTCGACTACCGGCCTGTGCCCGGAGACCCGCAGGGGCTGATCCGGGACTGGTCCCGGGCGACGTCGCGAGAGGAGGCCCAGGCGCTGACAAGGGCGTACGCGGACGGGCTCGCCGACGGGGTGGCAGAGGCCGTGGCGGGCGGAGCCGACCTGCTGCTCACCGCCTCTGGCCCGGCACCGCTCAGCCGGACGACCGGCGAAGCGTTCGGCATCCCCGTCATCGGCACCTATCTCGTACCGGCCTTCGCCACCGGAGAATTCCCGCTGCCCAACGCACGGAACGCCGACGGCCTGGGGCCGGAGGGCAACCTCGCCGCGGGCCGGGACGTGCTCAGGCGCGCGGAAGGGGTCTTCGCGGGCTCCGTGACCCGGCTGCGCACCCGCCTCGGGCTGCCGGCCGACGCACCCTCGGCACCGGGGGACATCCGGCCCGTCTTCCACGGCTTCAGCCCACTGGTGGTGCCACGCCCCCAGGACTGGCCGTCCGGGGTCGAGGTAGCGGGCTACTGGTGGCCCGCGCGGCCGGACCGCTGGCAGCCCCCGGCCGAGCTGACCGACTTCCTCCAGGCCGGTCCGCCTCCGGTGTTCATCGGGTTCGGCAGTATGGCGGCGGGGCAGGGGGAACGGCTCAGTGAGCTGGTGACCGCGGCGGTGAAGCGGGCGGGGGTGCGCGCGGTGGTGCAGGCGGGGTGGGCCGGTCTGAGCGGCTGCGGCGGCGATGTCCTGGCCATCGGTGACGTCCCGCACGACTGGCTGTTCCCTCGCACCGCCGCCGTCGTCCACCACGCCGGGGCCGGTACCACCGCGGCCGGACTGCGGGCCGGCGTACCCGCCGTACCCGTACCCGTCATGGCCGACCAGCCGTTCTGGGCGTCCCGGCTGCACCAGCTAGGGGTTGCCCCTCGGCCCCTGCCGTTCCAGGACCTCACCGCCGAAGCCCTCGGCGACGCGATCACGGCCTGCCTGTCCGAGCCCGCCCACCGCCACCGCGCGACCGAACTCGCCCGCGGGATCGCCGCAGAGGACGGCGCCGCTTCACTGCTCGCCCACATCGGCTCACAGGACGCCGGGTGAACCCGAGGGCATGTCGTTCTCTGCAGACCCGACCGTGCTGAGTCGCATCGCCTGATGCGGGAGGGGCTCCTGGTGAGCCCCTCCCGACGACGGAACGGGACTTTATGCCTCGAACTCGGTGAGATCGATGCTGTGCACGACCAGGGGGAAGCCGTGCACCGGATGCGTCGTCTCCCGTTCCTGCTTCATGCCGAGCTTGTCGGCGATGTTCGAGGAGGCCGTGTCCCCCAGCCGGCTTACGCAGATGACACGGTCGAGCCCCCGGTCCTGGAGCGCGAACTCCAGCGTCGCGTGCGCGGCCTCGGACGCGTACCCCTGGCCCCAGAACTGGGCGCCGAGCCGCCAGCCGATCGCCACGTCGGGCAGCACCTCCGGCAGGAACTCCGGCACGTACAGCCCGGTGAAGCCGATCAGCTCACCGGAGCCCAGCAGCTCGACGGCGAAGAGGCCGAAGCCCTCCTCGTCCCACTCCTCCTCCCAGCGCTCGATCTCCTCGGCGGTGGTGTCGAGGTCGAGCGTCGAGCCGTCGTCCACCCAGCGCATGACCCGCCGGTCCGCGTTGATGTCCGCCATGAAGGTGAGGTCGTCGTCGTGCCAGCGCCGGAGGAGCAGGCGAGGGGTGTGGATCTCGGTCATACGGCTCATCTTGCGCGACGGCGGGGCTTCAGTGGTAATCCGGCCGCGACAGCTCTGGACCGGAGGAGAACCCCGTGTCAGAGGCGCAAGCCCTGTGCCGGCTGTCAGCCGAAGATCACGCTTTCTCCCCGGTACGATCCCCAGGACTCGCCCGTGCGCTTGGGCAGCGACTGCTTCGTGCCGCTGCATCCGTAGGTGTCATAGATGACGGCGTCGGTGTCGGTCTGGTTGTCGGCACCGGAGGCGGGCGAGTCGAAGTCGTAGCACCTGCCGTTGACCGGGTTGCTGATCGCCCCATGAGTGCCGTCGATCCGGTCGTAGACGAACGTACCGGTGGCCGCCTGGGCGTCGAGGGTGAAGCCGGTGACCAGGAGGAACGCGGCACCGGCGGCCAGCGCGACGCGGGTGACGGACATGAGCTTCATCATGGTTGTGATTCCCTCCCCCAAGGGGCCCGCGCGGACCGGGCTGCTGCTCCAGCTGCTTCAAGGGTCCCCTTCCTCGAAGCACTCCGTTACGGCCACTCCCACACTGCCACCCGACCGGATGACGACCCGCTTCCCCGTTCGGGGTCGGTTCCACGGTCAGGGCCCGGTCGGCCCGGGCGATCTCCGGTGCACGAGGGCCCCCGGCGTTATCGTGGCCGCATGGACGAGAAGCGAGCGCTTCGCGTCGTGGACGCGTTGCGGCAGCGGGGCACGGATGCCCGCCTGGCCCGCGAGGGCGTCTACCAGATCGGCGTGCGCGTGGTCCTGCGCGACGGCCGCGAGGCGGTCTGGGACACCGACGACACAGCCGGCCTCGAAGCACAGGTCATGCGGGACGGGGTCCTCGTCGGCTTCGTGCCATGCATCGAGGGCTCCGAGGACTTCGACGTCGACCAGACCGTCGACGCCATCGTCCGGGCCGACTACGACAAGCCGATCGCCCACGAGCGGCCCACGGCTCCACCCCCGTCCGCCCCACTCCCCCGGGAGGGTGGCGTCTTCCGCCGCTTCCTCGGCGGCTTCCGCGAACGCTAAGCCGTAGAAGACCAACCACCCCGGCCATCAGGGGTCCCTGGAGTACTCGTCGAAGAAACAACGGGGTAACCCCTGAGCTGCGAGTTTCCGCAGCTTGGGGGCACTCTGCGGGTACGGCTGAGTCCAGGCCCCTCGGGCGAATCGCTGTCCCTGCTTCCAGCGTCCGCCCGGGGCCGCGCCATGCACGGGCCGTGGCGGTCAGCCCCTGCCGAGGTGCAGCAGCCCCGCCCAGATGCTCGGGTTCATCGGGTCCCGCAGCGCGTGCGGGGTCCGGTGCAGGGCGAGGGCGCCGGGGCGGCCGGGGGGCTCGGCCGCGCGGTAGAACGCCCGGGCGGCGCGGACGGCGAAGTCGTCGGCGAGCGGCCAGAGGGCGGCGACCACGTCGGGGAAGCCGGCGAGGTGGAACGCGGCGCCGATGTGCGGCGCCTCGTCGGGCAGCTGGGGGCCGCCCAGTCCCGTTCCGCACGCGGACAGGTAGGCGAACGCGGCTCCGCCCAGCCGCAGCCGGGAGATCTCGGTGATGGTCAGGGGCCCGTCGTGAAGGACCAGGTGGCTGGTGGACGGGGCATACGGCTCGGTGACGGCGTGGCAGGCGAAGTGCACCCAGGTACTGGTGCGGATCTCGTGCAGAACACGGTTTCGCTCCGCCTCGGTGCCGATCAGGGCCGTGCCCCGGGCCAGGAGGTCCCGAGGTACGGCGGCCTCCTCCGCGACGTACGGCAGATCCGGGTATCCGGCGGTTCGCGGGAGGGCCACGGCGAGCGGCCGGGCGTGGGGCGTCGGTGTGGCGGGCTCGGCGGCTCCCAGCACGCGCAGGGACGGGGTGCAGGACGACACCACGCGGTCGAGCACGGTGGGCCGCGGGTTGCTGCCGGTGGCGGTGTGGTCGCCCGCGGCGTGCAGGGGCAGCCGGGTGAGGGCCCCGGTCGGTGACCACCAGACGCGGCGCGGGCCGCCGGACCACCCGTCCGACCGCTCTACGTGCTCCACGTGCTCCACGACGGGCTCGCACACCCTGTCCCACAGCCAGCGGGGTGTCCCGGACGCCGGTCTGGGCGGTGATCCGCTCCACCACGGAGACGGCCGGGTCGTTGGCACGGCGGACGGCCCGGTGGAACCGGTCCGCCCGCTCCTCCGCCCGGGCCTTGCTCAGACCGGGAAGCGGCACCACGGCCACGTCAAGGCCGGTGCCGCCAGTGACGACCAGCGCGTCGCACCGGTGACCGCTGACGTTGACCACGACGACCGGACCACCCGAGGCGGCGGCACGCAGTCGCCGCTCGTCGGGCGTGGCGAGGAAGTCCGCCAGTCCGGGCAGCCGCCGGGCCCGGGCGAGGGCCTCGTGCCACTCCTCGCCCAGCCGGTGCCGGCGGTCCACGTCCGTTTCCTCACCCGGACCGGGCGATGCCTCCCGCAGGGCGTGCAGTTCGCGTCGCACGGACTCCAGCCGGGGGGCAGCGGCCCGCACGGCGGAGAGGTCGTCGCGGCTGTCCAGGGCGTGCGCGTGCAGGATGCCGCGCCCCTGTTCCAGGACCCGCAGCGCCGCGACGGGGTCGCCCGCGTCCAGGGCGCACGCCGCCGCGTCAGGGCTGAGCCCGAAGTACGGGGAGAGCCGTTCCTCCTGGTCGCTGGAGTGCAGATGGGGCGGGGCGACCTGGGCGAGCCGCGCCACCGACTCCCGGTAGCCCTCGGCCGCCTCCCGCCAGTCGCCGGCCTCGGCGGCCCGCTGTCCCCACAGCCCGTAGGTCTCCAACTGCTGGACTGGGGTGCCGAACTCCGACCGGGCGGCCTCGCGGGTGCGGTCGACCGAGGCCCGCAGGGCGGCGGGGTCTCGTGAGCACCGGTATCCGGTGTGCAACATGGTGCCGAGGTTCAGCAGGATCATGCCGTGCCGCGGATCGTCCTCGGGCGTGGCCGCGAGGGCCTGCGTCAGTGCCTCCTGAGCCTCCTGAGACTCCGTCAGTGAGCCGTCCGCACCGGTGTGCCGGTGACGTTCGAGGAGCATGACGGCCAGGTTGGTCAGGTGGGCGGCGCGGGCGCGGTCCAGCCGGTCGGGCGCCCGCGCGAACAAGTCGGACTGCGTCGGCGCGCGCGGCGCCGGGGCGTTTGAGCCGAGCGATGCCGTACGAGACCAATCGCCCACGTTGCAGCCGAGATGGGGATCGACGCCGCCCCTCCACGGTGAGGGGTGCATTCCTGTGCGTCACGCAGCGGAACCGGGCGCAGAGGCTCGCCGTGACCGATCCCGCCGGGCGATGGCCTCGGCGACCTCTTGGATGGCGCCGCGGAGAAGGTCACCGTAGGGATCCTGGGAAAGGCTGGGGGCGTGCGTTTTGGCCGCGTTGATGTGTTTGGTGGCGGCTTCGAAGGAGCCGAGTCGGCGGTAGTTGTCGGCGAGGTTGAGGTGCAGGGAGGGGCAGAAGCCGGCGATGTTGAGGCCGGCGTGGTGCTCCTGGACGCGCTGCTCGGTCATGGCGTCGGCAGCGTCCAGGGCCCGGATGTCCCAGGCGAGGGCCTGGGCGGGATCTTCGTAGAGATCTGCCAGGTAGTGGGCCAGCGAGCACCGGTGCAGCGGGTCACCGGTGACACCGATCGCGGACCACAGGCCCAGCAGTTTCTGGCGGGCGGAGGCGCCGTTACCGGCTCGGCCCTCGGCGACGGCGTGGCCTATTGCTTCCATGGTCGGGTCGGGGCTGGCGGGGGCGGTGGTCATGGACTGCTCCTCGTTGTCATTCTCAGGCGGAGTGGTCGGGCTTGATGGGCATGGCCAGGGTGGTGAGATCGCCACGATCGGCAGAGCGGATCGTCACGGGCTGGTCGTGTCCCCGTAGGTCGAGCAGTACGTCGGGACCGATCGCTGTGCTCACGGCGGGGTAGAGCGTGGTCAGCTCGAACCAGATATGGAGGGCCTGGCCCGTAGCGGTGGCCGGGAGTGGGATGTCGGGGCGCCCGTCGTCTGCTGACATGACGCTCACTCCGTGGTCGGCGACATGCAGCCCGATGCGCTCGCCAGGGTGCTCTTCCAGGGCTCGCAGGAGCAGATCCTTCGAGACGGTCGCGCGAGTCGTGACCTCGCCCAGTGACGCGAGCATCAGCCGATAGTCGGGGAACTCCTCGGGCAGCAACCGGCAGTGCCGGTCCTCTCGGTCGGCCACGCGGAACCAGATCCCGTTCGAGACCGCTTCCAGTCGCACCAGCGGGCTGCGGCGGCTCGCCGCGACCGCAGCCCGCAGTTCGTCGCCGTTGACCGTGCCGGCCCACGTCTGGCTCGGTGGTTCAGTCGGCACCAGGGTTCGCGTGGAGAGCCGGTATCGGTCCGTCGCGGTCAGGGCGACCGCTTCGTGACCTGCTTCGATGCGCAGACCGGCGAGTGCCGGCATCCCGGGCTCATACGCGGCCGCGGTCAGCACCTGCTCGACCGCATCCGCCAGCACGGGCCCCTTCACCACCGCGATGGGAAGGCCTGGCGCATTGCCGAGCGCAGACTTGATGACAGCAGCCTTCTGCTGCACGGCTGCCGCGTCCTCAACGACCTTGGCGACATGCTCATCGAGTAGGCGGGAAGCCTCGTCGGCCCCGGAACCGAGTACCGCCTCGACAGCAGCCAGGGGCATGGCGAGCTCGCGGAGCTGACGCAGCGCGGTCGCCCGCGCCACCTGGTCGGTGCTGTAGTAGCGGTAGCCCGAGACCGGGTCGACCTCGGCAGGGGGCAGCAGCCCGGAGTCGGCATAGAACCGCAACGCGCTGGAGGTCAGACCACTGCGTTGGGCGAAGGCCCCTATCGGCATCAGCTCATCATCTGGCACCGCGCCATCATCAAGCTTCAACCAACTCGAAGGTCAACACCGGCGAGCAACGACACCAACCTCATGGCCAGCAACACCTACTGCTGTGACCGGAAACGTCCACAGGGTTGGTTGGCCGCTCCGGCGGTGCGGGACAGCAACAGTACGGTCTGCCACCATTTGAGTGACCCCTGGTCCCTACACTTCCATGACGGGTATGTCTCACCCTGCCCGTATCTGGGCACTCGACCATCAGCAGCCATCAGCAGAGAGACGCAACCATGGCTCAGGGCACCGTCAAGTGGTTCAACGCCGAAAAGGGATACGGGTACATCACGCCCGACGGCGGGGGTACCGATGTGTTCGTTCATTACAGCGAGATCCAGGGGAGGGGTTTCAGGACCCTTGAGGAGAACCAGCGGGTCGAATTCGAAATTGGCGAAGGCACGAAGGGCCCGCAGGCGACGGGGGTAAGCGCCATCTGAAGACGACGCATCAGGCCGTGACCGCTTTGGTTCATTCACCGGGTGTGATCCGGCAAGAACTCACGCGTGTTCGAAGAGAAGCTTGAAGCCCGCTCGGCGGGCAGCGAGGCAAAGGCCTGATCCGGCTGACGGCGGTGTTCGAAAAGGTTCTCCCGGCGATCGACGACGAGTACGCGACCAGGTACTACACGCACGTGCGCGCCCTGGCCGTGCTGGCCGCTGAAATCGAGACTCTGCGCAAGTAGTAACCCTCCGACGACCGGAGGCCCTCACGCGACCAGAGCAGGTCTGGCACCCCAGCGGCTGTGTCAGGCGCCCACAGAACGTGCCCATCCTCACCGCCGTCCAGTCGATCCGCGTGTCCGTCGCACGGAGACGCCGCTCAGCGAGCCGCCCGTCCCCACGCGGGTCACGTCATCGCGAGGGCAGGGCGTTAAAAAGTCGTAAAGATTGCCGGGATCCGGAAATGTGCGGGGCGGGCTTCGGGCGGCACGATGCCGTTGTCCAGCGGGGTTGTCGGAAGACGTGAGAGGTGCTCATGGGCTTGTTTCTGGGTCTCGGCATCGGGGGGATCGCGCTCCTGGTCCTCTCGCTGGTGTTCGACGGGGTACTGGAGAGCGCTTTCGACGGTGCCCTGGGAGGGCTGTTCGACGGGTGGCTGTCGCTTCCGGTGATCGCGGGCTTCGTCTCGATGCTCGGCTTCACGGGGGCGGTCGTGCTCGGGTCCACCGGACTCGGGGCGGGAGCGGCGGCCGCCGCGGGGAGCGTCGCGGGGGTGGGCACCGGCTGGCTGACCTACCGGTGCAGCAGGGCCCTCCTGCGCGGTGGCGGTCCGGCCGCGCCCACGATGGACGATCTCGTCGGGGCCGCCGGCACCGTGGTGACCGCCATTCCGGCTGACGGCTACGGCGAAGTGCTGCTGCGCCTGGCCGGGCAGCCGGTGAAGTACGCCGCCACGGCGGAGGCGCCGCTGGCCCGGGGCGCGGAGGTGTGGGTCACCGCCGCTCCGTCGTCCACATCGGTGAGCGTGCGCGCGGTCGAGTGCTGAAGAGCGCCGGCAAACCCCCTTCCCTTATTACCTGTATTGCCCGTACGACCTGCCGTCCCCCGGAAACGCGGGAGGCAGAGGAGGAGATTCTCCATGAGCCCAGTCGTCACCGCTGTCGTAGGAGTGGTGGTACTTCTCGTCCTGCTCGCGCTGGCCGTCGTCACCCGCTACAAAGTCGCCGGCCCCAGCGAGGCGTTCATCATCACCGGCCGGCGCGGGAAGACGTCCACGGATCCACGGACCGGGGAGGTGTTCACCGACAACAGCGGCCAGAAGGTCGTGGTCGGCGGCGGGGTGTTCGTGGTCCCGTTCGTCCAGCAGCGGTTCGTGCTCGACCTGTCCAGCCGGCACATACCCGTCGCCGTGCGCGGTGCGGTGACCCTGCGGGGTATCAAGGCCCATCTGGAGGGTGTCGCGATCGTCAAGGTCGGAGGCACCGAGGAGGCCATCCGCGCCGCCGCCCAGCGTTTCCTTCAGCAGCAGGACGGCATCGTCGGCTTCACCCAGGAGGTGCTGTCGGGTGCCCTGCGGTCGATCGTGGGCCGGATGTCGGTGGAGGACATCATCCGTGACCGTGCCGCGTTCGCCGGGCAGGTCGCGGAGGAGGCCGAGGCCAGTCTGTCCGGGCAGGGGCTCGTCCTCGACGCCTTCCAGATCCAGGACATCACCACGGAGGGTTCCTACCTGGAGGACCTCGGCCGGCCCGAGGCCGCCCGGGCCATGCAGGAGGCCGACATCGCCGAGGCCAACGCCCGGCAGGCGGCCGAACAGGCCCGGCTGAAGGCGGAGGAGGAGATCGCGGTCGCGCAGCGGACCCTGTACCTGCGGCAGGCGGAGATCAAGGCCGAGACCGACGCGGCGGCCGCGCAGGCCAACGCCGCCGGACCGCTGGCCGAGGCCGACCGCCAGCAGCAGGTCCTGATCGAGCAGGAGAAGGTCGCCGAGCGGCAGGCCGCCTTGACCGACCGTCAGCTCGACACCCAGGTGCGCAAGCCCGCGGACGCCAGGCGGTACGAGGCGGAGCAGGAGGCGGAGGCCAAGCGGGTCGCCCGGGTCAAGCAGGCGGAGGCCGAGCGTCTGGCGGCGATCGCCGCGGCCGAGGCCGTGGCCGTCGAGGGTGCCAAGCGGGGTGAGGCCGAGCGCGCCCGGCGCGTGGCCATCGCGGACGCCGTCCGTCAGGAGGGCGAGGCGGAGGCCGCGGCCATCGCAGCCAAGGGCGCCGCCGAGGCCGAGGCGATGAACAAGAAGGCCGACGCCTTCGAGCGCTACGGCGAGGCCGCCGTCCTCCAGATGCTCGTCGAGGTACTCCCCCAGGTCGTCGGCAAGGCGGCCGAGCCGCTCGGTGCCATCGACAAGCTGACCGTCATCTCCACCGACGGTGCCGGCAAGCTGCCCCGTACCGTCGCCGACAACGTCGCCCAGGGCATGGAGCTCATCGGCTCCACGACGGGCGTCGACCTGGCCGGTCTCCTCAAGGGCCTGACCACGAACAAGCCCGCCCAGGACGCTGTCCGTGACACTGTCCGGGACACCGCGCGGGATGCGCACAACGGCAAGATCACGATCACCGAGTAGGACAACTCGTCGTACGCGGGCGGTGGGGCCGACCCCACCGCCCGCGTACGCGTCGTACTGCCGTGTACGGCGCCTTCTGCCGCGTTCAGCGTTCAGGACCGCGCGGGCCAGTCCAGGAGCCGGGCTCCGATGACGGCGGTCTGGAGTGTGTAGCGCTGCATGGGATCGGCCGGATCGCAGCCGGTCAGCAGGTGGATGCGGCGGAGCCGGTACGTCAGCGCCCGGACGCTGAGCGACAGCGTGCGGGCGGTCTCCGCCGATACGCACCCCGCGTCGAAATAGGCGGTCAGGGTCTCCAGCAGGGGCACCGCCCCGCCGCGGGCCTGGCACAAAGGACCCAGCGTCGTGTGGACCAGATCCGCCAGCGCCTGGCGGTCCCGGGCCAGCACCGGGAAGACCAGCAGGTCGGAGGCCCTCAGCACAGGCTCGTCGAAGCCCATGCGCGTGGCGAGTTCCAGCGTCGAGAGAGCCTCCTCGTAGGAGTGTGCCACTCCCCCGCCACCGCTCTTGGCCCTGCCGATGGCTATCCGGCCGCCTGCCGCGATCGCCGCGTACGCCTGCTTGGCGAAGTGCGTCGGCACGTCGGTCTGGTCACCGGGGGCGATGCAGATGATCCGGCCGTCCTTGGTCGTGATGAGGATGTTCCGGCTGCCGAACCGGCCGGCGAGGGAGTCTCCGACCCGCCGGGTGACCGGATGGAAGTCGTCGTACGGCTCCGCTCCCTCGGCGACCGCCACCGCGTAGGCGTGGGAGAGCAGCAGCCCGAACCGCTCGGCCCGGGCCGCCAGCCGTCCGAGATCGCTCCGGCCGTGCAGCAGGTCGTCGACGAACTCCCGCCGGTCCGCCTCCTCCTGGCGCGCGGCGAGCCGCTGGGCTCGCTCGTACCCTTCCGCGAACGCGTCGATCGCCTGCTCCGCGGCACCGAGCACGCGGTCGACGTCGGACGGGGAAGTGCGCCCCACGGGCCAGTGCCGCCGCGTGGCCGCCAGATGGGCGGCCACACAGGACCGCAAGGACAACCCGGCCTCCGCCGCCTGCTCGCCGCTCACCCGCCGCGAGTCGATCTGCGTCCGGTCCGGCCTGCGTCCCGTGCCGGCCGCATCGGTGAGGATCTTCTCGTATCCCTCCAGATACGGCTCCGGCCCTGTCCTCGCTTCCACCCGTGTTCTCCCACTCAACCGCTCGACGTGCCGTTTTACCCTCTATTTACGCATACTGCCCTGGGATGAATTCCTGCGGGAGCGCGCCCTGCACGTGGTAGCGTCGCTCTCTTCTCCGGCATTTCCGGACGGAGTCCCATGAGGTACCTCATGACCGACCCACACCAGCAGCTCCAAGACGCACTCGACTCTTTGGATGCTGCTTTTGCGCCACGCGCCGAACTGCCGGTTGCCGTGGGCGGCTGCACCTACTGCTACAGCGAAGCCGATCTCGAAGCCCTGGCCGGTCCCCTGCACGAGATACAGGAGGACCTGATCTCGCACGTCTCGATCCAGACACCCGACCACTGGGAGGACTTCCCGGGCCTGTACCGCAAGCTGACTCCCCGGATCGTCCGCCTCCTCATTGCCGACGAGCTCATCCACAACATGGTCGCCTCGCGATTTCTCGCCGCCGGCTGGCGCGACTGGACCACGCCGGAGCGCGCGGCGCTGGACAACGTGTGGCACACCTGGTGGCGGTCGTTCCTCCACACTCACCCCAGCACCGGAAACGTCACCGACGTGCTGGAGACGCTCGCGGTCACCGCGGGCACCCTCGCCCCCTGGCTGACCACGTGGGCCCGAACCCGCACTGAGACAGCGGACCTGCACCTCAGTGACGCACTCGACTGGTGGCTCTTCGAGGGCAAACTCGCCGACCTTCACCTCGGCTGCTACGACGAGGTGCACGCCACACCGGAACTGCTGCCCTGGCTCCTGTCCTTGGAGGACGGCCGCATCGGTGCCGCGCAGCTGATGGAAGTCGAGCGCATCTCGTACAGCTGAGCAATCCCGCACAGGGGATGTGTTGGTGCCGCCGCCTCGGCTCGTTAAGTCACCGACTCTGCTGCTGCAACGCCTGCTCTCGAAGGGCCTGGATGAACGTCGTGACGTGGGGCCGTCCGCTACGGCTGATCGCGGCGACACCGATGTGCCGGATCGGCCCCGGCGGCTTGACCGGGACGGCGCGAAGGCCAGGGATCTCCGGGGCGAGCGCGATAGAAGGGATCAGGGAGATTCCCACACCTGCGGCGACGAGCGAGCGGGCGAAGAAGTAGTCGGTGGTCGTGCCGCGTACTTCCGGTGCGAAGCCGGCGCGCTCGGCGTAGCGGCGCAGGTATGCCTCGGTCTTCAGGCAGCCGAGTACCCAGGGCTCGGCCGCCAGCGAGCACCTCGTCGTCGACCGCGATGACGAGGCCGCCTTGACGGCCGCGCTCGCCTCCCGCAGCTTCGATGTGGTCGTCGATCAGGTCTGCTACACCCCCGTGCAGGCCGCCATCGCCGCCCGCGCCTTCGCCGGCCGCACCCGGCGCTACGTCATGACGTCGACGATCGAGGTCTACGATCCCGCGACCGCCGCACTGCCGGCTGTCCCACCGGGCACGCCGGTACCGGAGGAGATGGTGGACCCGGCCACCTGGCTGGTGGCCATGGACCTTCCCTGGCATGACAACGTGTACCTGGAGGCGCACTACGCCGAGGGCAAGCGTCAGGCGGAGGCCGTCTTCGCCCGCGCCGGCGGCTTCGAGTTCACCTCGGTGCGCAGCGCGCACGTGCTCGGCGGCGGGACACAGGAGTTCACCGGCCGGCTCGCGCACTACACCGAGCGCATCACCCAGGGCGAAGAGATCGCCGTGCACGCGAAAGCGCTGCCCACGGTGTTCATCCACTACGAAGAGCTGGCCGACCTACTGCTGTGGGCGACCATGGCCGACTTCACCGGCCCGCTGAACGCCTGTTCCGACGGCCCGCTCGACGTGCGCGGCCTCGCCGCGACCATCGCCGCGCAGGCCGGACGGGAGCCCGTCTACCGGACCGTCCCGGCGGGCGAGGAGGCTTCGCCGTTCTCCTTCGACCGCCACTACGCCATGAGCAACGCCCGCGCCAAGGAGCTGGGTTTCTCCTTCTCCCGTACCACGGACTGGCTGCCCGGCGCCGTCGCCGAAACCCTCACCACCGAACCGTCACCCACTGCCTGAGGAACGGAGCCATCATGCGGTACCGCACCATCGCGGACACCATGGTCAGCGCCATCGGCCTGGGCGCCATGCCGCTGTCCATCGAGCACCGTCCGGACGAGACGCGGGCCATCGCCACCATTCACGCCGCCCTCGACGCGGGTGTCACGCTCATCGACACCGCCGACAACTACCACTGGCACGCCGGAGAGGTCGGCCACAACGAGCTGCTGATCGCCCGCGCCCTGGCCCGCTACGGTGGCGACACCTCCGGCATCCTGGTCGCCACCAAGGGCGGCCGCGGGCGCCCCGGCGACGGCGGCTGGACCGTCACCGCCACCCCGGAACATCTCAAGCGAGCCGCCGAGGCCTCCGCCCAGCGCCTGGCCGTCGACGCGATCGGCCTGTACCAGCTGCACAAGCCGGACCCCGCCGTGCCCTGGGCGGAGTCCGTCGGCGCACTGCGCGAGCTGCGCGACGCCGGCACGATCCGCGCCGCCGGCATCTCCAACGTCACCACCGCCCAGATCCGCGAAGCACACGCGATCCTCGGCGACGGACTCGTCTCCGTGCAGAACCAGTACTCGCCGGCCGTGCGCGACAGTGAGGCGGAGCTGCGGCTGAGCACACAGCTGGGGCTGGCCTTTCTTCCCTGGAGCCCGCTGGGCGGCATCTCGCGCAGTTCCCTCGACGGCCCCTCCGGCCCCACCGGCCCCACCTCGGTCGGCACCGCCTTCCACCGCGTCGCGGACGACCGCGGCGTCAGCCCGCAGCAGATCGCCCTGGCGTGGATGCTCGCCCGTTCCCCGGCGGTGATCCCGGTACCAGGAGCCAGCCGCCCGGCCTCCATCACCGACTCGGCCAGGGCCACGGACCTCAAGCTGACCACGGAGGAACTGACGCGGCTCGAGGACGCACTGCCGGGTTGAGGTGGACCGGAACAAGGCGGGTCAGCCGGAACAAGGCGGTCAGGCCGCGCCGGTCCTCATCCGTAAGCCAACCCGTGGGACTCCCGCACGTCAGTACCGTGGCGGCACGGTGAGCATGGGCCGGTAGCCCGCCGTGTCCCCGGGTTCGCCGACGGGGCGACCCTCGGCCTCGACCCAGGCGTGCGCGGCGAAGGGCGCGGTGCGTACGCCGGTGCACCACGTGGGCCAGGTGCCGCCGAGGCGGCAGAGCAGGACGGTGGCCAGTGACCGTCGGAGGCAGTAGCGGCCGGAGCACAGGACGCTGACGGCGGTGATGTGCTCCCGGCAACGCGGTCGCGTAGGGGGCGGATTCGGCTCCTCGGCGCGCTGTGCGCAGCACCGCTTTGATGTACTTGGGCGGCAGGTGTGCCAGGAAGCGGGCGGTGTGGGCGGCGGG
>NZ_JAILXP010000094.1 GCF_020740895.1 Streptomyces sp. UNOB3_S3
GGGGAGTAGCGGGGGTGCCCGGTGAAGGCGGCGAAGCCGTCCGGGACGCGGGGGCGGGCGACGCCCGTGCAGACGACGACGGCGTCGGCGCGCAGCTCCCGGCCCGTGCTCAGCCGGATCGCGTCCGGCGCGATCGACTCGACCGCCGCCGGTACGTGGGCGACCTCGACGCCCAGGGCCTCGGCGGCCTTGCGGGCTTCGTCGAAGCGGTCCCGGCAGTACTCGGCCATCCAGGCCCGGGGCACGCAGTCGCGCGGGTCGACGGGCCGGCCGCGCCGCCGCAGGTACGCGACGAAGTCGGCGGGCTCGTCGGCGAGGAGGGAGTTGACCTCGGCGGCGCTGTTGCACAGCAGCAGCGGGTCGGTGTCGCCGAAGGCGAGGCCCCGGCCGACGGGGTTGGGGTCGACGATCCGGATGGACCGCACCCGCCCGGCGTTCCCCCGGCCGAGCGCGCGCACCAGGCACAGGAACACGCTGGTTCCCGCGACCCCGGCCCCCACGATCACCACATTGCGCGCCGCGTCCTGCCCGGCCCGCCCGCTCCGCCCCATGGGCACCTCCCTTTTCCCGTTCGCCCTCTCACCCTGCCCGGGCGGGGGCGCGGAAATGCGTGCTCACGCGCGGGTCAGGGCGGCGGCGCCGAAGGAGACGTCGAAGCGGTCGCACCAGATGCTCACGCTGGTATAGCGATTGAGGTCGAGGCCGGCGGGCAGGGCGTAGTTCTGGTCGCCCTTGTTGCCCTTGAGCTTGCCGAGGCTAACGTGGGCGCCCTTGTCGAAGACGAACCACCCGGCCCGGCCCTCCTTCACCGGGGCGTCGGTGATCAGGACGCGCAGGTCCGGGCCGTTGCTGGTGTCGAGGTTCTCCAGGCGCAGCGTGCGCGAGCCGTCGGGCAGCCGCAGGATCCGCACGGTGCCGCTCGTCGTGTGCTCATGGCTGATCAGCCGGCCGGTCGCCAGCGTGCGCGGCGCCTCGCCACGCCCGTCCCCGGCGGCGGTCGGCGCGGCCTCGCGCACGGTCTCGCTCACCCAGAGCTTCCACGGCTGGAACCAGTACGTCCCCGCGCCGGCCAGCACGAATCCGACGGCCAGCAGGCCGATGACCACCTTCTTGCTCAGCAGTCGCCGTACGCGTCCCATTTTTCCGCCTCCCGAAGCCGTTCCGTTCTCACAGGGGAAAACGGCGGGGAGGCGGGCCGGGGATCCGGATTTCCGATGACGAAAGTCTTACGCGGCAGTCTTACGCGGCAGTCTTACGCGGAGAACCAGGCGGCGAGCACGATCGCGCCCGCGCACGCACCGAGGAACTGCGCGTACATGCCGGGCGTCGGCTTCGGCGGTTCCACACCGGGGCGGCCGGCGCCGTCGAGGATCGCCTGCCTGATCGCCTTCCGGCGGCCCGCGAGGGCGAGGACGAGCGCCAGCAGCGCGGCGCTGTAGCAGGCGAGCGCCTGCTGCGCGTCCAGCCACCGGATCAGGGCGAGCACGGCCGCGGCCGCCGCCATCCAGGCCGGCGCGGTGCACAGCCGGACGGTGAGCCGCCGGTCCGGGAGCAGGACGGCGTAGAAGGCGATGTAGACCACTGTCGCGACGGCGGAGACGATCCACCAGACGGACAGGGGGAACGAAGGAGAGTGCATGGAGTGCCCCGGGATAGGACCGTGGGGCCCACATGGTGGGCCCCACGGCTGTGTGTCTTGAGGAATGGTCAGTCGAAGAGTCGTCTGAAGCCGGACTTCACGCTGTCGACGAGCTCGTTCGTCTTACGGGTGACGATGCCCAGGGCGCGGGCTCCGGGGCTCGCGCCCGGGCCGGTGTGCCCGTGCATGTACTCGTTGAGGGCGCTGCCGGCGCTGTGGAGGGCGTCGTCGAGGCGTCCCGTGGAGTAGTAGAAGAGGAATCCGCTGGCCGCTCCCGACACCATCGAGATGCCCTTGGTGATGCCCGCGGCGATCGTCGCGGCCTGACTGACGTAGGGAATGCCCTTCGGGACCTTCGAAAGCCAGCTCGCGAGGAATCCGGAGACGCCGCTCACGGTGCGGAGGTAGTTCGACCACCTCCGGGCCGTCTCGTGGTCGTCGCCGCTCCCGTTCGGGGCGGGGGCGACGGCGCTCGCGAGCACGAGGTCGTTCGCGGGGGTGTCGGCCGGGTCGACGCCCTTGGCGGTGTTCTCGCGGGCCTCCTGGGCGGCCTTGGCGGCGGCCGCCGCCTGCTCCGCCTGGTACTTCGCGGCGGCGATGCCCTTGGCCTCGGACGCGGCGGCGGATGCCGCCGCGGCGTCCCTGCCGGCGCTCGCGGCCGACTGGCGGGCGCTGGCCGCCGACGCCGCCGCGTTGGCGGCCGAGGCGGCCGCCTGCTGGGCCGAGTTCGTGGCCTGGTTGGCCGAGTAGTTGGCCTGGCGGGAGGCCCGCTGGGCGGTCGACGCGGCGTCCTTGGCCTTCTGCGCGGAGCTCGCGGCGGACGCCGCCGAGGTGTCGGCCTCCTGGGCCTTCTTCTGCGCCTCGGCGGCGTAGCCCTTGGCCTCGTCGGCCGAGGACCTGGCCTTGCCGGCCCACTCGCCGGCCTCCTGGGCCTTGTCCCGGGCCCTCGCCGCGACCTCGGAGGCGAGGGCGGCGTTCTCGTTCGCCGTGGCGGCCGCCTGGGCGGCGCCCGCGATCAGCGACCGCACGGAGGCCACGTGGGTGGCCGTGTCGGCGTCCATCTGGGCGGCCTTGTACTGGACCCGCGTCACGAAGTCGTGCTGCATGGAGGCGGGTCCGGCCATCGCGACCTGGGCGGCCGCCTTCACGGCCGCGCCGCCGTTGTTCATGATGGTGAGGGTGCGGACCCGGTCGTCCTCTTCGAGGGCGTCCTGGTAGCCGTTGAGGAGGAAGGCGTGCAGGGCCTTGACGCCGCCGTCCTTGATGGCCGCGCTGCCCGCGTCCTTGACGGCGTCGCCCGCGCCGTTCATCAGCTTGAGGACCTGGACCCGGTAGTCCTCGGCCTGGACGTCGTACGCGCCCTCGTCGAGGAACTTCTCCACCTGGCCGGGGTCTTTGCTCTCCAGCGCCTTCTGGGCCGCCTCGGCGAGCGTGGGCCCGCCGACCTTGGCGAGGAAGACGGCCTGGTCCCGGTTGTCCAGCTGCCGGGCCCGCTGGTACTCCGTCTTCACCCAGGTGACGACGTCGCTGTCCGTACCCGAGAGCGCGGTCTCACTGGCCTCGCGCGTCCAGGTGCCGGTGCTCCGCAGCAGGTTGACGGCGGCCTTGCGGCCCAGCTGGGCGGCGGACTTGGTGTCCTTGCCCGCGGCGGCCTTGGCCAGCAGGTCCTTGGTCGTCCCGTCGACGGCGTCGGCCTGCTTCTGCTGCGCGTTCACCTGGCCGCGCGCGTCCTGCTCGGCCTTCTTGCGGGCCTTGGCGTCCTCGATGCCGGCCTGCGTGTCCGCGTCGAGCTGGGCCTTCTCCGCGTCGCGGGCGAGCTGCTCGGTCTTCTGCGCCTGCGCCACCGCGCCGGACGCGGTCTTCGCGGCCTCGGCGGCGGCGTTGGCGTGCGCGGTGGCCTTGTCCGCCCAGTCCTGGGACTGGCCGGCCTGCGCGGCGGCCTCGTCGGCCGCCTGGGCGGCCTTCTCCGCGTGGTCGGCGGCGCCGTTGGCGTAGGTGTGGGCGTCGTTGGCGGCGTCGGCGGCGCGGGCCGCGAGCGACTGCGCCCGGTCGGACGCCTCCGTCGCCGCGGCGGCGGCGCCCCGGGCGGTGTTGGCGGCCTCACGGGCCCGGCGGGCCTGGGCGCTCGCCTGACCGGCGGCGCTGCCGGCGCTCGCGGCGGCGTCGGCCGCGGCGGCGGCGTTCCGCGCGGCGCGCGCGGCGGCGGCGCCCGAACGGCCCGCGCTGGCGCTGGCGTCGGCGGCGTCGGCGGCGGCCTTCGCGGCGGTACGGGCACCGGCGGCGGCGTTCCGCGCGGCCTGGGCGGCCTGCCGGGCCGCGGCGGCCTCGCCCGCGTTCCCGGCGGCGGCGGAGGCGGCGGAGTAGGCGCGGGCGGCGGCCCGGCCGGCGGCGGCCGCGGCCGAGGCGGCGGCCTGGGCGGCGTTCGCGGCCGTCCGCGCGGCGGACACCGCGGTGTTCGACGCGGAGATGGCCGTCCGCGCGGCGTCGGCGGCGCCCTCGGCCGCCGCGGCGGCGCGGTTGGCGGACTCGCCCGCCTTCTGGAGGTCGTCCTTGGCCGCCTCGGTCTCCGCGGCGGCCTTCTGCGCGGCCTCCTTGGCCTTCTCGGCCGCGTCCTCGGCCCGCTTGCCGGCCTCCTTGGCCGCCTCGGTCTCGGCCTTGGCGCGCTTGCCCGCGTCCTCGGCGACCTGGGCGAGCTGGGAGACGGTCAGGCTCTCCTGGTCCCGGGCCCGGCCCACGTGCTGACCGGTCTCGAGGAACTCCCGGCGGTCCTCGGGCGAACCCTTCAGGGCGCGGTCGCCGAGCTTCTTCACCTCCGGCCCGGCGTTGTTCATGACCTTCAGGACCTGGAAGCGGTCGTCCTCTTCCTGGGCCTCGGGCAGGCCCGTGCGGAGGAACGCCTCCAGGGCGTCGGCGGTGTTCTTCTTGAGCACCTGGTCGCCCGCGTCGCGGACCTCGTCCCCGGCGTTGTTCATCGCCATGAGGACGGCGGCGCGCTGGTCCTCCTCCAGCGGATCCTTGTACCCGGACTTCACGAACTCGTGGATGTCCGCGTCGGAACCGTTGAGGGCCTTGGAGGCGGCCGCGCGGACGCTGTCGCCCGAGGAGCTCAGCATCTTGAGCACGGCGAAGCGCTCGTCCTCGGCCCGGGCCCGGTCCTGCCCGGAGCGGAGGAACGTGGCGATGTCCCCGTCGGAGCCGAGGAGCGCCTTCTCCGCGGCGTCCTTCGTCGCCGAACCGCCGGCGCTCCAGGCCTCGACGACCTGGGCCCGGGCGTTCTCCGGCAGCGGCGGCCCGTCGGGAGTGGCGGGAACGGCGCCCGCCACGGTGGTCCCGAAGACGGTGGCGGCCAGGGTCAGTGCGGCGACAGCGATGAGTCTCGTGCGCATGGTCCCCCCGCGCGACGGACCCGCTATCGGTCTCTTGTCGGTCATATCCCCTCGAAAGTTGGCAGGCCATACCCGGCCTGTCGGGTGCGCAGCGGTCACCTCGGCGCACAGCGCATGATCGTAAGCGAACCGGCCGACATGGTTCGATACGGATGTGGAGCCTCAAGTTCCATAAAGGGCCGAGGAGATGACACACGGCGTCAGAGCAGGTCAGAGAGGGAGGACGGGCACCGGACCGACTTCCGGGACAAGCGACCCGGGTGATATCAATAGCTCGCTCGCCAGTCCGAGCACGGGGGAATGCGGACGGTTCGTCAGACAGCTGACGGCCGCCCGCCACTGGGGGGTACGACCGAACTTTCCGGTTCCTTGCCGGGCGGGCCTGCGTCCGTGCACGCAGTCGCGGCACGGCTTCACCCATCGCATCGCCGACCGAAAAGCAAGGAACCGAATCCATGCGTCTGTTCACCCGTACGCTCGCCGCCGGCGCCGTCGTGGCCGCCACCGTGCTGACCGGCGCCGCCACGGCCGTGGCCGACGAGATGCCGCCCTCCAACGTCGAGGACTTCGAGTACCCGAACGCCGACAAGGTCTTCCAGGAGCGCGGCATCAAGCTGAAGAGCGGCGACGGCCACCTCATGCTGGCCACCTGCGACAGCGAGCCCGGCCTGATCGAGATCATGGCCCAGGGCATGAAGCAGACCGACAAGGTCGGCCAGGGCCGGTTCTGCTTCCGCGTCACCGGCGCGTCCGGCTACCTGAGCCTGGAGATCCCCCGCGTCGTGGGCGGCATGGGCAACGACTACAACGTGAACGTCAGCATGGTGACCGGCGCCGAGCAGAAGTCCTTCGAGCTGGACAAGAACCGCTGGAAGCCGATCGGCAAGACCGCCGACGACCAGAACCGCGACTTCACCCTCGTCGAGATCGTGGCGAAGAAGTAGAAGTAGAGGAAGTCGTCGTGGCTCCCGGGGGAAGGCGCAGGCGCGTCTTCCCCCGGGAGCGCGTCACGGGAGGGTCAGGACGCGCGGTCCGTCGTCCGTGATGGCGACGGTGTGCTCGAAGTGGGCGGCGCGGCTGCCGTCGGCCGTGCACAGCGTCCAGCCGTCGGCGGCCGCGACGTAGTCGTCGCGGCCGCCCGCGATGAGCATCGGCTCGATCGCCAGGACCAGCCCGTGGCGCAGCGGGAGGCCGCGCCCGGCCCGGCCCCGGTTGGGGACGTGCGGCTCCTCGTGCATCTGGCGACCGATGCCGTGCCCGCCGAAGTCGGCGGGCATTCCCAGCCGGGCGGCCCGGGCGACGGCGCCGATGGCGTGGGAGATGTCACCGATGCGGTGGCCCACGGTGGCGGCGGCGATGCCCGCGTCGAGGGCGCGCCGGGTCGTCTCCATCAGCTCGAGGTCGCCCGGCCGGGGCGTGCCGACGGTGAAGCTGACGGCCGCGTCGCCGGTCCAGCCGTCCAGTACCGCGCCGCAGTCGACGCTGACGAGGTCGCCGTCGCGCAGCCGGTAGTCGTCGGGCACGCCGTGGACGATGGCGTCGTTGACCGACGCGCAGATCACCGCCGGGAAGGGCGTGGGCGCGAAGGACGGGTGGTAGCCGAGGAAGGGTGAGCGGGCCCCGGCCTTCTCCAGGACGTCACGGGCCACCCCGTCCAGCTCGCGCAGGCTCACCCCCACGGCCGCCGCCTCCTCGACGGCGGCGAGCGCGTGCGCCACGACGCGACCCGCCTCCCGCATGGCCTCCAAGGCCGTGTCCGTCTTCAACTCCACCATGGTGATCGACTCCCCACCCAGATAACCAATTCTTATACCGGTATTAGTATCACGCCCACTACGATCGTGGGCATGGTGAGGACTCCTCTGACCCCTTGGGAACGGCAGCGCGGCGAGCGGCTGGGCGAGCTGCTGCGCGAGGCCCGTGGCGAACGCAGCATGGTGGAGGTGGCGGCCCGCGCCGGGCTGTCCTCCGAGACCCTGCGGAAGATCGAGACCGGCCGGGCGCCGACACCGGCGTTCTTCACGATCTCGGCGCTGGCGAACGCGCTGGGACTGTCCATGGACGCCCTGGCCGGCGCCTGCGTCGCGGACCTGGACCCGATGGAGGAACAGCCGCTGACGGCCTGAGCCGGACACCGGCGCGTCTCAGCCCGCGAGCCGCTCCCGCAGCAGCCGCTTGTCCGGCTTGCCCGCCGCCGTCAGCGGAATGTCGGACACCAGGTGCAGGGCGCCGGGGGCGTAGAGGCGCCCCTTGCGGGCGGTGACGAAGTCCCGGATCTCCTCCAGCGAGGGCCGCTGCCCGGCGGCCGGCACCACGGCCGCGTGGACGTGCTCCACCGACTCCTCGTCCCGGCTGCCGAACACCGCGCACCGGGCGACGGCGGGGTGGCTCAGCAGCAACTCCTCCAGCTCCGTCGGATAGACGTGACCCCCGACCACCACGATCATGTCCTTGATCCGGTCCACGATGTAGAGGTAGCCGTCCTCGTCGAGATAGCCGACGTCGCCGGTGTGCACCCAGCCGTCCCGCAGCACCTCGGCGGTCAGCTCCGGCTGCTTCCAGTAGCCGGACATCACATGGGGCGTGCGCACCTGCACCTCGCCCCGCTCCCCGGGCGACAGGGTGGTGCCCTCGGCGTCCCGGATGGCGATCTCCACACCGGGCACGGCCCGGCCGACCGTGAGCTGCCCGCCGCTGCCGGTCACCTTCTGCTCCGCGGGGCCCGCCTCGGTGATGTGCTGCGCCTCGGCCTGCCCGTACAGGCCGTAGAGCACGGGCCCCAGGACGTCGGCCGCCTGCCGCAGCCTGGCCGCCGAGGCGGCGGTGCCGCCGTAGGAGATCCGGCTCAGGCTGGACAGATCGGTGCCGGGCAGGTCCGGGTGGTCCAGCAGCCGGTAGAGCATCGGCGGCAGCAGCCAGGTGTGGGTGACGCGCTCCCGTTCGATCGTGGCCAGCACGTCCCCGGGCTCGAAGCCGTCACGCAGGACCACCGAGCCGCCCTGACGGAGCGCCATGTCGACGAAGAGCCCGGCGAGATGGGCGAGCGCGGTGCACGCCAGGAAGCGTTGCGGGTCACCGGCGTCGGCGAACCGGTGGTCCACGCCGCTCCGGTACGAGCCATGGGACGAACGGATGCCCTTGGGGATGCCGGTGGTGCCGCCGGTGTGCCGGACGCACCAGTCGTCGTCCGGGCCCACCAGGCCGCCCATCGGCCGGGCGGGCCGACGGGCGGCCACGGCCAGGACGTCCTCGGCGAAGCCGCTCGGTCCCAGGGAGAGCACCGGGGGAACGCCGGCGATCTTCAGCAGCTCCTCGGCGGTGTCGTGCCGCCGGTCGTCCACCAGGAGGAGGGAACACTCCACGCTGTCCATGATGTGGGCCATGACCGGAGGGCTCATGCCCTCGTAGAGGCCGACGACCCGGGCGCCGGCCAGATTGGCGGCGTAGCGGGCGACGACGGCCTCGGCGGTGTTGCCGGTGAGCAGGGTGACCGTGGTGCCGCGGGCCACCCCGCGTTCCGCCAGCTCCCCGGCGAGCCGGAGCACCTGGTCCCGGAGCTCGCCCGCGCCGATCACCCGCCCCTCGGCCGTGGTGACGGCCGGCCGTCCGGGCCCCTCGGACAGGGTCTCGAGGACGGCCTCCACGTAGCTGCTGAAACCGCCGTCCTTGGTGTCGTCTCGCTGGCTCATCGCTGGTCTCCCTCGTCGGAACCGGTGGACGGACTCGACGCTAGTGGTAGCCCCTCATACCTTCCATGACCTGTTCTGCCATGAACTCATGGCTCCGGAGGCATGATCCGGACCCATGGCCAGCCGGCGGAAGTCCTCGGCGGCGGGGGAGAGGTAGGCGTCCCGGCGCCATACGAGGGTCAGCGTCCGGTGGCAGTCCGTCGCGTCCAGCCGCAGCCAGGCCACCGGGCTGTGCCCGCCGAGGGTCTGCCGCGCGACGGCGGGCATGAGGCCGAGGCCCAGTCCGGCGCCGATCAGCTCGGGGGTGGCGGCGGCCTCGTCGCCCTCGCAGACCACCCTCGGCGTGAGCCCCTCGCGGGCGAAGAGCCGCTCCAGCAGGGCGCGCTGCCAGTGGCCGGGGCGCGTGCTGACGAACTCCTCGTCCGCCAGCTCCGCCACCGTCACGCGCTCCCGCCCGGCCAGCGGATGCCCGGGTGGCACGGCCAGCAGTACCTCCTCCCGCACCAGCTCCACCGCACACAGCCCGGGGCCGGCCAGCGGCTGGGAGGCGACCGCGAAGTCCACCTCGCCGGAGCGCAGATGACGCCGCATCGAGTCCGGCGGCGCCTGGAACAGGCGCACCCCCACCCCGGGGCGGCGCGCGCGGAAGGCGGCCAGCACCCCGCCCAGCTGGACCAGGGTCTCGGCGGCGACGGCGACCCTCCCCGGCCCGTCGCCGGTGGCATCGGCGATCTCGCGCCGGGCGTCGTCGAGTTCCGCCAGCGCCCGCTCGACGCGGCGCAGGAAGGCCGCGCCGTGCTCGTTGAGCCGTATCCGGCGGCCCTGGCGGTCGAAGAGCGGAGTGCCGAGCTCCGATTCAAGCCGGATGATGGTCCGGCTCAGTGACGGCTGGGCGACGCGGAGTTCCTCGGCGGCCCGGCTGATGTGCTGATGACGGGCCACGGCCCGGAAATATCGCAGTGACAGGAGATCCATGACGGCAGTCTCGGACGGCAGTCTCGCGGAATGGGCCATTCGGCCGACCCGGTGCCGCGCCGGCCCTCCTAGCCTGGGCGGTATGTACCAGAACCAAGCACTCGTCGGCCGGACCGCCGCCGCGCTGCGGCTTCTGGACCGGCATCCGGAGGACGGCGTCACCGGGCGCCGGCTGACCGACACCCTCGACATCCCGCCCGTCGACGCCACGGCCCTGCTGCGGAGCCTGGAGGCGGAAGGACTGGTCCGGCAGGAACCGGACGGCGCCTTCCGGCTGGCCGGACCGCTCGGCGGGCCCGCCGCCGACTGCAACGACCTGCGCGCCGCCGCCATGAACTGGGCGGACAAGCTGGCCGCGCACAGCGGCATGAGCGTCCGCCTGGCGGTGGCGCACCCGGACGGGGCGCAGATCGTCCACCACGTCTTCCGCCCCGACAACAGTCCGCAACGCCTGGAGACGGGTGATGTGCGCCCCGCGACCGGTGCGCTGGCCCGGGCGCTGGCCGCGCCGCGCGATGGGCGTCTCGTCTACGCGACGGATACGGCTCGGGCCGGGACGGCGTCGCTGGCCATCGCGGTGCGGTGTCCTGGGCCGGAGCCTGTGGCTGGCGCCTTGAGCCTTATGGGCCCGCGCGATGCCCTGGATCCGGTGCGACCGGAGTCCCGGCGGTGCCGGGAGCTGTTGCGGGAGGCCGCGGACCGGATCGCGAGTGGGCTCGCCGCCGGGCGCTGAGGGGCCGCCGCGGGCCGGTGGAGGCTTGTCGCGCCCGCGCGGCGGAGCCGCATATCGACACTGTCCCGCGCCCCTTACGGGGCGCGGTAGCAGCGCTCAGCGGATCAGGCGCGAGAGCATCCTCGCCCCCGGGCTGCTGTCCGTGAGGGCCGTCGTCAGTGCGTCCCCGGCGGCCGTCAGTGCCTCGTCGTCCAGGGGGCCGAGGGCGTCGAGGATGAAGACGGCTCGCGTGGTGGTGAGGGTCAGGCGGGTGCGGGCGCACTGGCGCCAGTTCCAGCGGCGGCAGGTGACGCCGGCGTCGTCGCGCCAGACCACCTCGCCGGGCGGGCAGTGCTCGGTCACGCTCTCGCCGCCGCCCGTCGTCTCGAACGGCTCCTCGCCCGTGGCGCGGACCAGCCGGGCCGGGCCCCGGTAGTGGTCGAGGTCCTCGCCGCCCAGCGGCAGGACGTGGGCGACCGAGATCGCGTTGTAGATGTCGGTCAGCCGGTCCACCCGCGGCAGCCCCGCCGGCACGCGGCGCAGCAGCGCCTCCGCGCTGGGGCGGGTGCGCTGCGGCTTGGCGCCGAAGGCGCGGAACGCCTCGCGCCAGGCGGCCAGGTGGGGGTGGTCCTCGGGCGCCGTGCGGGCGAGCCACTCGCGGGCGGTCTCCTCCGCCCCGGCGAGCAGCTTCTCGCTGACGTCGTCGCCGGGGCCGGGGGCCAGGCCCTCCGCGACGACGACCAGGGCCCGGTAGTCGGGGCGCAGCTCCCGTACGGCCGGGTCGATGCCCACGGCCTCGAGCCAGGCCCCGATGTCGGCGGTGTCGACGGTGCCGGTTGTCATGGTTGCTCCTCGGGTCGATACGGTTCCTCGGACCCTTCAGAGCAACATCATGAACCAAAGGGTTCTGTTTACTGTACCCCGTCCGTCGGTGGCAGCGCCCCGCACAGCGCCTCCAGCGCCCCCGCGAAGGTGTGCTCGGGCGGTGTGCCGTACCCCACGACCAGGCCGTCGCCCGGCACCCCGGCCGCCTCCCCGTACCGGTAGCTCCCGAGCCCCTCCACGGCCAGCCCCTGCCGGGCGGCGGCCTGGACGACGGACCGTTCCGTGCCCGGCGGGAGCTCCAGCACCGCGTGGAGCCCGGCCGCTATCCCGGTGACCCGGACGTGCGGGGCGGACTCGGCGAGGGCCGCGACGAGCCGGTCGCGGCGCCGCCGGTAGTGGCGGCGCATCCGGCGGACGTGGCGGTCGTAGGCGCCCGAGGTGATGAACTCGGCGAGGGCCAGCTGCTCCAGGGCGCTCGTCCAGGATTCCCGTTCGCCCTTCGCCTCCAGCACCGCGTCCACGAGGTGCCCCGGCAGCACCATCCAGCCCACCCGCAGCGCGGGGGAGAGGCTCTTGCTGACTGTGCCGAGGTAGACGACCCGCTCGGGGTCGAGGCTCTGGACGGCCCCGACGGGGTGGCGGTCGTAGCGGAACTCGCCGTCGTAGTCGTCCTCCAGGACCAGCCCGCCGGACGTCCGCGCCCAGTCGACGAGCGCGACACGTCGCCCGGGGTGGAGGGGCCCGCCGGTCGGGAACTGGTGGGCGGGGGTGAGCAGGGCCGTGCTCGCGCCGGTGGCGGGCAGCAGGTCGACGCGCGCGCCGTGTTCGTCGATGGGGAGGGTGGCCGTCCGCAGCCCGGCCCCGGTGAGGAGGCCGCGGTGGAAGCCGAGCCCGTACGACTCCACGGCGACCGTCCCCTCCAGCACCCGGCCCAGCAGCCGCAGGGCGCCCGCGAAGCCGGCGCAGACGACTATGCGTTCGGGGTCGGTCCGCACGCCGCGTGCCCGGGCGAGGTAGTCGGCGAGGGCGCGGCGCAGCTCGACGCGGCCCCGGGGGTCGCCGGGGCCGAAGGCCTCGCTGGGCGCGGCGGTCAGGGCGCGGCGGGTGGCGGCGACCCACGCGGCGCGGGGGAAGGCGGCCGCGTCGGGGGTGCCCTGCACCAGATTGTGCACGGGGCCCTGGGGCCGGGTGAGGGCCATGGGGCGCCGGGGGTGCTCGGCGCGGGGCGGTTCCGCCCGGTGGGCGACGCGGGTGCCGGAGCCCTGCCGGGCGGTGAGCCAGCCCTCGGCGACGAGTTCGGCGTACGCGTCGGCGACGGTGTTGCGGGCCACGCCCAGGTCGGCGGCGAGGGAACGGTAGGGAGGGAGCCGGGTGCCGGGCGCCAGCCGGCCCGTGCGGACGGCGTCGCGCAGGGCCCGTATCAGCGCGCCGCGCCGCCCGCCGGGGCCGTCCGGCAGCTCGAGGTGGAGATCGCCGCCGGGACCGCCCACAGCCGTCCCACCGGCGGGACCAGCGGAATTGATCATCGAATTCACTGGTGCATTGCACCATGGGGCCGGCCGGCACGGCCCGACGGCCGGTGGTGGCACCGAGCAGGGGGATCAGGCCCGGATCAGGCCCGGCGGAAGCGGTCGCGGTACGCGGCCGGGGACACCCCCGTCTCGCGGACGAACGCGCGGCGCATCGTCTCGACCGTGCCGAAGCCGCACTGCCCCGCGATGGTGTCGACGCTGTCGGGCGTGCTCTCCAGCAGGGCCCGCGCGGCGGCGACCCGGGCCCGCTCGACGTACGCGCCGGGGCTGGTGCCCACCTGCTGGCTGAACAGCCTGCTGAAGTGGCGCCGGCTCATGCCCAGGCGCCCGGCGAGCGTGGGTACCGACAGGTCCCCCGAGGGGTGGGCGTCGATGTCCTCGACCAGGTCGCGCAGGGCGCCCCCGCGCGGCGGGTCGCCGCGCGTCCAGGTGCTGAACTGGGACTGCCCGCCGGGACGCTGTATGAAGACGACCAGGAACTTGGCGACGGCACGGGCCGCCTCCGGGCCGAGGTCGTCCTCCAGCAGCGCCAGGGTGAGGTCGATCCCGGCCGTTACCCCGGCCGAGGTCACGACCGTCCCGTCGCGGACGAAGATGGAATCCGGCTCGACCGACACGGCCGGGTAGCCCGCGGCCAGTTCGGAGCAGAACGCCCAGTGCGTGGTGGCCCGCCGCCCGTCCAGGAGGCCGGCCTCGGCCAGCACGAACGCCCCCGTGCACACCGAGCCCGTCCGGCGCGCCCCGGTGGCGAGCCGCCGTACGTGCCGGACCAGTTCGCGGTCCGACGCGGCGGCGGCGTAGCCCCGTCCGCCGGCCACCATCAGGGTGTCCGGCGGCTTGCGGATCCGGGTCAGGTCCGCCGAGACGCCCAACTGCGCCTCGGCGGAGGTGGATACGGGCCGGCCGCCCAGCGAGGCCAGCCGGACCCGGTAGCCGCCGTCCGCCTCGCCGCCGGCCCGGTCGAGGACGTCCAAGGGCCCCGCGACGTCCAGCAATTGCACTCCGTCGTACACGACGATCAGGACGTCGCGCGTCACCACCTTGCCGCTCACAGGCCCATCATCGAGCGCCGCCCCGGGGCCGCACCGCCGAACGGGTCAGCGATCACCTTTATGGAGTAATGTCCTTTTTTCTGGGCATAAGACGGTCTATGCCATGGGCGGCCGTCCGGCGCGGGCGGCGCCCGGCCGGTGCGGTTGCGGCGCCCCGCCCGGCACCTAGGGTGGAAGGCAGCCATGAAGCGAGACCCCGGTCCCGATGTGCCGGGGGCGGCCCCGGCGCTGCCCCGCGGTGTGCACCCGCTCGTCGCGGCGGCCTACGCGCTGCTCGTCGCCGCCGTCGCGATGGACCTCGCCGACAACCCCTCGCTGACCTTCTCCCCGGTGCTGGCCACCGCGCCCGCGCTCGCCGGTCTCGGCACCCGCAGTGCCCGCGTCCCGCTCGTGACCGGGCTGATCGCGCTGCTGCTCGTCGCCCCGCTGGCCCTGGCCGACCCCGGCGTCGCCCTGTCCGTCCACCTCACGGCCGGGGCCACCATCCTGGCCATCACCTGCGTCTCCACCGCCAACGTCGTCCTCGTCTCGACCCGCGAGCGCCAGCTGCTCCAGACCCGCTCGGTCGCCGAGGCCGCCCAGCGCGCCCTGCTGCGCCCCGCGCCGGAGCGGATCGGCGGCCTGCGGATCGCCGTGCGCTACGCCTCGGCGGCGGCCGAGGCGCACGTGGGCGGCGATCTGTACGAGGTGCTGGGCACCCCGTACGGGACGCGGCTGCTGCTCGGCGACGTACGGGGCAAGGGGCTGGGCGCCGTCGAGACCGCCGCCGACGTCCTCGGCACGTTCCGGGAGGCCGCCCAGGTCGAGCCGGTCCTGGGCGAGGTGGCGCGGCGGCTGGACGCCACCGTCGTCCGGCGCGGGGCCGGCGAGGAGTTCGTGACGGCCGTGCTCCTCGGGGTGCCGGTGCAGGGCGGCCCGGCGGAGCTGGTCGACTGCGGGCATCTGCCGCCGCTGCTGTGGCGCGAGGGCGAGGTCACCGAGATCCAGTCGCCCACGCCCGACCCGCCGCTGGCGCTGCGGCAGATGGACCCCGGCCCGTACTACCTCCTGCGCACCCCCTTCGTGCCCGGCGACACGCTCGTGCTCTACACGGACGGGGTGACGGAGGCCCGTGACGCCGCCGGGCGCTTCTATCCGCTGGGCGAGCGGCTGGCGGCGCTGCCCGAGCTGACGCCGGGGCATCTGGCGGACCGGATCATGGCCGATCTGCGGGATTACACGGGGGGTGAGCTGACGGACGACGCGGCGCTGCTGATCGTCCGCAGGGAGCGGTGACCGTCGGCTCCCGGCGCAAAAAAGAAAGCCAACCTTGCAAGGTAAGCTTCCAAAAAGCTAGCCTTGCCCTATGCCGCTTCCCTCGTCCGGGTCTCCCGGATCCATAGGCTTCGGCCCCCGTTTCGTGGCGCCGATCGTCATCGGGTCGATGCTCAACCCGGTCAACTCGACCATGATCTCCACGGCCCTCGTCCCCATCGGCCGCGCGCTCGGCACGGGTGCGGCCGGCACCGCCTGGCTGGTCTCCGGCCTCTACGCGGCCAGTGCCGTCGCCCAGCCCGCGATGGGCAAGGTCGCCGACCGGTTCGGCCCCCGCCGGGTCTACGCGGCCGGGCTGGTCCTGGTGGGCCTGGCCGGGCTCGCCGGGCTGCGGGCGGGCTCGCTGGGCCAGCTGATCGCGGTCCGGGTCGCCCTGGGGGTGGGGACCTCCGCCGCCTATCCCGCAGCCATGGCCATGATCCGCGCCCAGTCCGCCCGCCTCCGGCGGGAACCGCCGGGCGGCGTCCTCGGCGCCCTCACCATCGCCGGCCTCGCCAGCGCGGCGGTCGGCCCGGCCCTCGGCGGACTGCTGACCGGGCTCGCCGGATGGCGCTCCATCTTCGTCGTCAACCTCCCGCTCGCGGCGGTGGGACTCCTGCTCACCCTGGCCTGGCTGCCCAAGGACACCCCGCGCCCGGCCGGCGAACGGGAGTCCGCCTGGACGGCCCTCGACCCGCTGGGCGCCACCCTGTTCGCCGGGACCACCCTGCCCGCCGTGCTCTTCCTGATGCGCCTCGACCACCCCCGGTGGTCCCTGCTCGCACTGGGCGGCGCGCTCGCGGCGGCACTCGTCGCCTGGGAGCTCAGGGCCCGCCGCCCCTTCCTCGACCTGCGGATGCTCGCGGCCAACCGCCCACTGGTGCGCACCTACGTCCGCTACGCCACGGCCTTCCTCGTCCTCTACTGCGTCCTCTACGGCTATACGCAGTGGCTCGAGGAGTCCGCGGGCCACTCGACGACGACCACGGGACTGCTGATGCTGCCGATGTCGGTGGTGGCGGCCGTGGCCTCCTGGCTGGGCTCGCGCCGCAAGCGGGTGCGCGGACCGCTGCTCCTGGGCACCGGCGCGATGGTGGTGGCCACCGGGGTGCTGCTGTGCGCCGGGCCGGACAGCCCCGTACTGCTCCTCGTCGTCCTCGGCGCCCTCTTCGGGCTGCCCAACGGCCTGAACGCCGTGGGCAATCAGACCGCCCTGTACGCCCAGGCCCCCGCCGAGCAGACGGGCACCGCCGCCGGTCTCTTCCGTACCGCGCAGTACACGGGCGCCATCGCCGCCTCCAGCCTGATCGGCCTGTTCTACGGGGACCGCGCCTCGACGTCCGGGCTCCACGCCATCGCCCTCGTCCTGGGCGCGCTGAGCGTGGTCCTGCTGCTGGCGACCCTGGCGGACCGCGACCTGCCGCGCGGGCGGGAGCGGACGGGATGAGCCGTCGACGGAGGCCCACGGTCGAAAGGTACCCTTGCTTGATGAAGGACCGAGAGCAGCCCCCCGCCGCCCCCGCCCCGTCCGCCGAACTGGCCGAGGCGGCCGCCCGGCTCCGTGTGCTGACAGGGCAGTTGATGCGCCGTCTGCGCGCGGCCTCCGAGGGCACGGACGTGACGCTGTCCCAGGCCTCCGCCCTCAGCAGGCTCGACCGCGAGGGGCCCGCCACCACCGTGGCCCTGGCCCGCGCCGAGCGCGTACGCCCCCAGTCGATGGGCGCGACCCTCGCCGCCCTGGAGGTAGCCGGCCTCGTCGAGCGCTCCCCGCACCCCAGCGACCGCCGCCAGGCCATCATGTCCCTCACCGGCCAGGGCCGCGTCCGGCTCGCGGAGGTCCGCCGGGAGCGCGAGGGCTGGATCGCCCGGGCCCTGGCGGAGCGGCTGGACGAGCGCGAGCAGGCCGTGGTCGTCGAGGCGCTCGGCCTGCTCGCCCGCCTGGCGGAGGAGGAGTGACGGACAGCCTCGCTCCGGCAGCGAAATCCCCGCCGGGGTGAGGCTTTTGCGGCGATTCCCGTGAGGGGACGCGCTGCCTGACGGCCCTGTGGGAGCAGCGGGCCGGCCTACCCTCCCGTCACCTGTGTGCTCGCCGCCACGGGCGCGCTGCCGGAGACCGCGCACTCCACCGTCACGCCGAAGACGTGCACCTTCGCCGTGCCGGGGGTGAAGGTCGTGGTGCCGGCGGTGTCGAGCTTGACGGAGGCCGTGCCGCCGGTGAGGGTCACGCCCGAACCGCTGGGCACCGGGTCGGGGTTGGTGAAGCCGGTGGCCGTCACGGTGCCGGACGAGGCGCCGCCGAGGGTGAGGTCGAGCTCGCCGGTGACGGCCTGCGCGGGGACGCTGATCGGTACCTTCAGCTGGGTGCTGGCCTCAAGAGTGAGGTCCGCCGTGCCGCCCTGCGGGACGCTCGCCGGGGCGGTCACGGTGACCTGGAGCGACTGGACGTCGCCGGGGGCGCCCGGGCCGGTGCAGGTGTAGCTGACGGACACGGTGTCCGCCGCGGCGGACGGCGCGCCCAGGCCGAGGCCGGCGCTCGCGAGGGCGGCCACGAAGGCCGCGGCGGCCGCGGCCCGCCGCCGACGCCGGTTGCCGGTGACCGTGTTTCCCGAGCCGATGGATGTGTTCATCGCCGTGCTCCCTTCCGGCCGGGAGCGGCCTCTTCGGCCACCGCCGGCTGCGAAGAGCGGGGGTTGAGGTGAACACGACATCAGTGCCACGGGGAGGTGCAGAAGTCAACGGACTCCCGGGGTCCGGCGGGGGAACGCCGACGGTAACCGGCCATGTCGGTGGGGTCCCCTAGGCTTGCGGGCATGGAGACAGCGGAAGGGGCGGTACGGATCGACGCCTGGATCTGGTCCGTACGGCTCACCAAGACACGTTCGATCGCCGCCACGGCCTGCCGCGCCGGGCACGTCCGGCTCAACGGCGAGCGGGCCAAGCCCGCCCAGACCGTGAAGCCCGGGGACGAGGTACGGCTGCGGCAGGAGGGCCACGAACGGGTCGTGGTCGTCAAGCGGCTCATCCGCAAGCGCGTCGGCGCGCCCGTCGCCGTCGAGTGCTACGAGGACAACAGCCCGCCGCCACCGCCGCGCGAGGCCGTCGCCCCCGCCGGTGTCCGTGACCGGGGCGCGGGCCGGCCGACGAAGCGCGACCGGCGCGAAATGGAGCAGCTGCGCGGCCACTGACGGAAAACGTGGGATTTCCGTTCCTCGTGGGGAACCATCAGCTGTGGACGGCCCTCTCTGAGGCCGGACGCGTACACACGTACGCCGAGCACGGGATACACACCCACATCGCGGGGGGCGGTACATGACATTCAAGGTCGCGCAGCGGCGGTCGTCGGCGGCACGGAAGGCCACGGCCAGAACGGCGGCGGTGCTGGCCGCCGGGCTGGCGCTCGTCCTGGGCGCGGCGGCGCCGGGCCAGGCCGCCGGCACCACGCCGGCCGGGGGCGCCGCCCCGGCCGGGCCCGGCTGTGACAGCGCGGAGCGGGCCGGCGCCGTGAGCGCCGCGCCCGCGTGGGCCGCGGCGCACCAGCCGGCGCCGGTGCCGGCCCTCACCGGGACCGCCGCGCAGAACTTCGCGTACAGCCTGCCGGGCCAACTGCCCATCGGGCTCTGGTCGGACTCCGGCGTCACCCTGCGCACGCCCGTCACCAAGGGCACGGTCCGCCTGGACGTCAGCAGCAAGGGCTTCAGCACCGACTCCCTGACGGTGCAGCGCTACGAGCCGCGCGCCCACCGCTGGGTCGACCTGGACAGCAAGCCGGGCTCCGGCTCCTTCCCCACGCGCGGCGTCCTCACCTTCCCGGTGTCCGCGCCGGACGCGAGCATCGAGCACCCGGTGGCCATCGCCCTGCGGCTCCAGGACCTCGACCGGCCCGGCACCCTCACGGTCGCCGCCTCCCTCGACGACGGCCGGGGCCACACCTACCGCGCCCCCGCCCGTACCGCCGAGGCCACCCGGCCGAAGGTCACCGTGACCGGCTGGGACCGGAACGCCACCCTGCGGCGCGGCGGGACGGGGCGCGCCGTCACCGTCATGGTGAAGAACACCACCGACCGGGCCTACCCCGCACTGAGCGGCGCGTACTTCGCCTACGGCGCGGGCGGCTCGCACGCCCTGACGCCCAAGGACCTGACGCTGTCCCAGTACCGTTCCGGCCGGGGCTGGGTGCGCGTCCCGCTGGTCGCGGGCGGCTGCGACCCGGGCATGAGCGCCGCCCTGCTGCCCACCGGCGGGAAGCGCGTGCTCGCCCCCGGTGAGACGGCCGTCTACCGGCTGAAGGTCGCCGTCGCCCGGTCCGCCCCGCGCGATGTGACCCACGCGGACGCGGGATTCACCGTCGGCAACGGTGACGCGTCCTTCCACTCCCAGCAGCTGCCGTTCACGATTCCCGGCGGCGGCCAAGGGTAGTGACCGGCACCGACCCGGACCCCGGCGGTGCGCGGCCGCCTCAGCCCGCGCCCCGCCCGGGCGGTCCGGGGAAGACCACCGCCGCCCAGTCCGGCGGGGGAGGCGGCGGCGCCGCTGCCGCCTCCGGCGCCGGACCCGCCCGCCCCGTCCGCCGCAGCGCGGTCACGAACCGCAGACAGCTGTCGAAACGGTCGTCGGGTGCCTTGGCCAGCGCCGTAGCCAGGACGTCGTCGACGCCCGTGGGCAGCCCCGGCAGCAGCTCCGACAGCCGTGGCGGTGGCTCGTACTGATGGGCCCACAGCAGCGCCATGTCGTCCTCGCGCCGGAACGGTGGCGCCCCCGTCAGCATCTCGAAGACGACGCAGGCCAGGCTGTAGACGTCGCACCGCCCGTCCACCGGCTTGCCCGAGATCTGCTCCGGCGCGACGTAGTCCAGCGTGCCGACGAACTGGCCCACCCTCGTGTAGCCGGTCAGCGACAGGGACTTCTTCGTGAGCCCGAAGTCGGTGAGGTAGACGTGCTCGGGGTGGTCGGCGTCGGTGCCCTCGGCGACGAGGATGTTGCCGGGCTTGACGTCCCGGTGGACCAGGTCGTGGGCGTGCGCGGCGTCCAGGGCGGAGGCGACCTGGCCGGCGATCCGGGCGGTGACGGGCAGGGACAGCGGGCCCTCGCGGTCGAGGAGGGCCCGCAGATCCTGGCCGGGGACGTAGCGCATGGCGATATAGAGGACGCCCTCCACCTCACCGGCCTCGAACACCGGCACGATGTGGGGGTGGTCGATGGCGGCGGCCACCCTCGACTCATGGCTGAAGCGGCGGCGGAAGGTGTCGTTGCGGGCGAGCTCCGGTGCGAGGAGCTTGAGGGCGACAGTGCGGTCCAGGCGGAGGTCCGTGGCACGGTAGACGACGGCCATGCCGCCCCGGCCGATCTCGCTCTCGACGCGGTAGCCCGCGATCTGATGCCCTATCAGGCCCCCGGGCCCGGCCCCGAGCGACACATCGGGCCGTGCCGCCCGGCCCTCCTCACCGCCGGCCATCACCGGCCCCCGCCGTCAGGCCGCCCGGGCCGGGACCCGCC
>NZ_JAILXP010000095.1 GCF_020740895.1 Streptomyces sp. UNOB3_S3
GCCTGACCCTCCCCTGTGGGGGGCGGAGCCCCCCACAGGGGAGGGTCAGGCCAGGTGGGCCTGGACTTCGGCGGCCGCCTCGTGCCCGTACGCCTTCGCGAACCGCTCCATGAAGTGGCCGCGCCGCAGCTCGTACTCCTGCGTGCCCAGCGTCTCGATGACGAGCGTCGCGAGCATGCAGCCCAGCTGGGCCGCGCGCTCCAGGGACAGCTCCCAGGTGAGGCCCGCGAGGAAGCCCGCGCGGAAGGCGTCGCCCACGCCCGTCGGGTCGACCTTGGCCTCCTCCTGGGCGGGGCCGACCTCGATCACCGGCTCGCCGAGGCGCTCGATGCGCACGCCCTGGGCGCCCAGCGTGGTGACGCGGGTGCCGACCTTGGCCAGGATCTCCTCGCCCGTCCAGCCCGTCTTGGACTCGATGAGCGCCTTCTCGTACTCGTTGGTGAAGAGGTACGTCGCGCCGTCGATCAGCACCCGGATGTCGTCGCCGTCGAGGCGGGCCAGCTGCTGGGAGGGGTCGGCCGCGAAGGGGATGGCGCGGGAGCGGCACTCCTCGGTGTGGCGCAGCATCGCCTCGGGGTCGTCCGCGCCGATGAGGACCAGGTCCAGGCCGCCGACGCGGTCGGCGACGGGCTGGAGCTCGATCTGCCGGGCCTCGCTCATCGCGCCGGTGTAGAAGGACGCGATCTGGTTGTGGTCGGTGTCCGTGGTGCACACGAAGCGGGCGGTGTGGAGGACCTCGGAGATGTGGACGGAGGCCGTGTCGACGCCGTGGCGGTCGAGCCAGGCGCGGTAGTCCGCGAAGTCCGCGCCGGCGGCGCCCACCAGGACCGGCTTCAGGCCGAGCAGGCCCATGCCGAAGCAGATGTTCGGGCCCACGCCGCCGCGCCGGACGTCGAGCTCGTCGACGAGGAAGGAGAGGGAGACCGTGTGCAGCTGGTCCGCCACGAGCTGATCGGCGAAGCGGCCGGGGAAGGTCATCAGGTGGTCGGTGGCGATGGAGCCGGTGACAGCGATACGCACGACGGGTCTGCTCCCTGGGGGCGGTAACGGCGGGTGACAAAGAACGACGGCTCTCAAGCAGAGCCACACCACGCTACCGGGTCCCGGACGGATGACCAGGTCCGCTTCCCGCCACTCGGTACGTAAATCTACCTAATAGTAGGTCTTTCATCGCGGGCTCTTCCGTGCGTACGGTGCGGATATGCCGAAGACTGTGAAGGACGTCACTCCGCACGTCTCCGCACCCGACCCGGAGTCACTGGCCGAGCTGCGCGAGGACTGCGCCCGGATGGCACGCGACTGGACCGTTCCCCCCGCTTCCCGGGAGACCCGCCGGGTGGGGAGGACACCGATCTCACTGATCCACGGGGTCTCGGTGCCCGCCCGGTCGGCCCGGCTGCTGGACGGAATGTCCGAGTACGGCGACTGAACCACCCACCGGGGCCACTCCCGGTGGAACCGCTCGCTCCTGCGCTCCGTCCAAGCGGCGTCCCCCTCCCGGGGGATGCGGCTGTACATCACTTTGAGCGGAGCGAAGGAGCGATGCGGTGAGCACCGAGGGCGGCGGTCCGGGCGGCAGCCCCGAGAATCGGCGGCGCAGGCACTCGCCGCTGGCGGTGGCGTCGGTGGCGGCGGCGGTGCTGCTGGCGGGCGGAGGAGGCGCGTACTGGGCGGCGACGGCGTCGGGCGGTGGTGGCGGCACCCCGCCCCGGGCGGCCGACGCCGGGGGCACTCCCCCACCGCTCGCGCTGGACGGCTACGGCCGTACGAGCGGCTCCGGCGGCCCGTCCCAGGGCATCGCGGTCGGCGAGCCGGACCCCCACGGGGTGCGCTACCGGGCGGAGGGCAAGCTGCCGGACGGGCCGCGGAGCGGCGCCGTGCGCGTGGCCGACCGCGAGGTGACCGCCGACCGGGTGGCGGCGCTCGCCAAGGCCCTCGGGGTCGCGGGCACGCCCCGGCTGGTCCAGGACACCTGGACGGTCGGCGGCTCCCCCGACGCGGCGGGCCCCACCCTTCAGGTGGGCCGCAAGGGCCCGGGCGACTGGGCGTACTCGCGCTACGGCGTGCCGGGCGGGGCCCACTGCGAGCACCCGCCGGGCGCGGGACCCAAGAAGGCCACGGACTCCCCGGACTGCCCGTCCTTCCGGGACGGCGTCCCGTCCCTCCCCCCGGACCCGGCGGCCTCGCAGCCCGTGCCGGAGGAAAAGGCGAAGAGCGTGGCCGCGCCCGTGCTCAAGGCCCTGGGCCTGGACGGCGCGAAAACCGACGCCCGCAAGACGTACGGGGCCGTACGGACCGTCACCGCCGACCCGGTGGTGGACTCCCTGCCCACCTACGGCTGGCAGACCAGTCTGCGGGTCGGGTCCGACGCGCAACTGGTGGGGGGCAGCGGGCGGTTGCTGCTGCCGGCGAAGGGCGCGAGCTATCCGCTGCTGACCGCCACTCAGGCCCTGGACGAGCTCAACAAGGGCCCGGCGCCGGGCACTCCGGCCATCGGCGGCTGCGCGACGCCGGTGCCGTACAAGGACGACGCGGCGGTGCCCTGCGAGAGGAAGCCGGAGCCGCCCTCGGCGGTCACCGTGCGCGACGCGGTGCCGGGGCTGTCCGCGCAGTACGTCGGCGGGCGCCCGGCGCTGGTGCCCTCGTGGCTGTTCACGGCCGATCTGCCGGGCGGCGGCAAGGGCGACACGGTCACGATCGCCCAGCCGGCCGTGGACCCGAGGTTCATCGCCCGGCAGAGCGCTCCCCCGCCGGGCCGGCCGGGCGGGACGCCGGGGGCCGGTCCGGCGAAGTCCGGGGTGGTGCGCGTGGAGTCGTACACCGCGACCGACGGCGGCAGGAAGCTGACGCTGCGCTTCTGGGGCGGGGTGTGCAGCGACTACTCCGCGTCGAAGGAGGAGTCCGGGGCGGCGGTGACGGTGAAGGTCACGGGCACGGAGAAGGAGCCGGGCCGGTACTGCGTGATGATGCTCAAGCGCTTCGACACGACGGTGACGCTGGACCGGCCGCTGGACGACCGCAAGGTCGTGGACCTGGGGACGGGCGAGACCGTACGGGAGCAGCAGCAGAAGTGATGTGACGCGGGAACGACGAAGGGCGGCACCCCCCGGTGGGGGTGCCGCCCTTCGCGGTGGTCTTAGCTGAAGGAGTCGCCGCAGGCGCAGGAGCCGGTGGCGTTGGGGTTGTCGATCGTGAAGCCCTGCTTCTCGATGGTGTCGACGAAGTCGATGGAGGCGCCGCCCAGGTACGGGGCGCTCATGCGGTCGGTGACGACCTTCACACCGTCGAAGTCCTTGACGACGTCACCGTCGAGCGCGCGCTCGTCGAAGAAGAGCTGGTAACGCAGACCGGAGCAGCCGCCCGGCTGGACGGCGACGCGCAGGGCGAGGTCGTCGCGGCCCTCCTGCTCCAGCAGGGTCTTGACCTTCGCGGCAGCGGCGTCGGACAGGAGAATGCCGTCGCTCACCGTGGTCTTCTCGTCCTGAACGGACATCTGCTTCACTCCCGGGTCGTTCGGTACGGGTGCGGACTGCTTGCTCTCGCCAGCAACCGCCGAGGTCCCGGATTCATTCCGGGCGTGGACTGTGATGTCCGTCTTTCATGCTCGCACACCGGTCGGCCGAACGGGAATGCGTCACATCGACGCTATGGCCATCGTCAAAGTGACGTGAACCAGTTATGATAGATAGCGTCAAATTGACGACAAGGCTCGGCGGGAGGTCCGCACGCGCCGTCCGCAGAACAGAAAGGGTGCGTGTCGTGACCACCGCCCAGCCCTTGGATGTCCAGCCCACCCCCCTCGCCCTCCTGCTGCTCGGGCGGGAGTCCGACCCCCGGAGCGAGCGCGGCGTGGAGTGCCCCGGCGACCTGCCGGCGGCGTCCGACCCGGACCTGGTGGAGCGCGCCCGCGCGGCCAAGGCGAAGCTCGGGGACAAGGTCTTCGTCCTCGGCCACCACTACCAGCGCGACGAGGTCATCGAGTTCGCGGACGTCACCGGCGACTCCTTCAAGCTCGCGCGCGACGCGGCCGCCCGGCCCGACGCCGAGTACATCGTCTTCTGCGGTGTGCACTTCATGGCCGAGTCCGCGGACATCCTCACCACCGACGCCCAGCAGGTCGTCCTGCCGGACCTGGCCGCGGGCTGCTCGATGGCCGACATGGCCACCGCCGAGCAGGTCGCCGAGTGCTGGGACGTGCTGACGGAGGCCGGCATAGCCGATGTGACCGTCCCGGTCTCCTACATGAACTCCTCCGCCGACATCAAGGCCTTCACCGGCGAGCGCGGCGGCACCATCTGCACCTCCTCCAACGCCGAGCGCGCCCTGACCTGGGCCTTCGAGCAGGGCGAGAAGGTCCTCTTCCTGCCCGACCAGCACCTGGGCCGCAACACCGCCGTCCGCGACATGGGCATGTCGCTGGAGGACTGCGTCGTCTACAACCCGCACCGCCCGAACGGCGGGCTGACCGCCGAGGAGCTGCGCGCCGCGAAGATGATCCTGTGGCGCGGGCACTGCTCGGTGCACGGCCGCTTCTCCCTCGACTCGGTCAACGACGTGCGCGAGCGCATCCCGGGCGTCAACGTCCTGGTGCACCCCGAGTGCCGGCACGAGGTCGTGGCCGCCGCCGACTACGTCGGCTCGACGGAGTACATCATCAAGGCGCTGGAGGCCGCCCCGGCCGGCTCCAAGTGGGCCATCGGCACCGAGCTGAACCTGGTCCGCCGCCTGGCGAACCGTTTCGCCAGTGAGGGCAAGGAGATCGTCTTCCTCGACAAGACGGTCTGCTTCTGCTCGACGATGAACCGGATCGACCTGCCGCACCTGGTGTGGGCCCTGGAGTCCCTCGCGGAGGGCAAGGTCGTCAACCGCATCCAGGTCGACCCCGAGGTCGCGCGATACTCGAAGCTGGCGCTGGAGCGGATGCTGGCGCTGCCGTAACCGGCCGACGTCTCCGACAGCAGAGGCCCCGCACCATCCGGTGCGGGGCCTCCGTCGTCAGCCCCTCAGGGGCAGCGCCTGCCCCGCCACCACCAGCAGCAGGTGCTCGCACTCGTCGCCGACCGCCGCGTTGAGCCGGCCGAGCTCGTCGCGGAAGCGCCGCCCCGACGCCGTCGCCGGCACCACGCCCGAGCCCACCTCATTGCTGACCAGCACCACCGTCCGCCGGGTGGCCCGTATCGCGGCGACCAGCGCCGCCACCCGCCCGGCCAGGGCCTCCGCGCCGCCGTCGGCCCACTTCTCGTCGTCCCACGCGCCGACGGAGTCCATCGCGTCGGTCAGCCACAGCGCCAGGCAGTCGATCAGCATCGGAGGGCCGTCGGCGGCCAGCAGCGGGACGAGATCGCAGGTCTCGACCGTGCGCCAGGAGCCCGGCCGGCGCTCGCGGTGGTGGGCGACGCGCGCCGCCCAGTCCTCGTCGCCCTCACGGGTGCCGCTCGTGGCCACGTAGAGGACCTCGGGGAAGGACTCCAGCCGCCGCTCGGCCTCCACGGACTTGCCCGACCGGGCACCGCCCACGACGAGCGTCCGCCGGGGCAGGTCCGGTACGGCGTGGTAGTCGCCGACGACGAGTGTGGTGCCGTCCGCCACCGTGCGCGCCCCCGCCGCCGCCAGCCGGCGGTGGAGCTCCCGGCCGGGCGGCACGTCATGGTCCAGGTGGACGCCGATGACGTCGGTCGTCGAGCCCGCCGCCCCCGTCTCCCGCAGCCGGGCCAGCGCGTCGGGCCGCCCGAGCACATCGAGCAGCACCATCCCGTACGGGCCGGGCCGTGTGGTCTGCGACAGCCCGGCGGGCGCGGCGCCCGGCGGCAGATAGAGCAGCCGCTCGCCGTCCGGCGCCGTCACCTCGTACCCCGTGCCCGGCGCGTCCAGCGCCATGGCCCGGACCCGGTGCCCGCTGATCACCGACAGCTCGCGCCCGTCCGGCACCCGCACCGGCGCGGGCAGCCCGGCGGGGAACTCCACGGCGGGGCCGTCGTGCGGGTGGGAGAGCAGCACCTGGCGCACCCCCGCGATCGTCCGCCCCGCGCGGGCGGCGGCGAAGGCGGGCCCGGGGGTGAGGTCCAGCAGCAGCGCGCCGTCGACGAGCAGGGACGTCGCGGCCCGTGCCTCGTCCCCCACGGCACAGGCGCAGGCGGCACAGGGACAGTCGGGGCGCGGCAGGCCCTCGGGGGCCCCGGTGCCGAGGAGAGTCAGTTCCACCCCCTGATCGTCTCGCGTCGGCGGGCCCGGCGCGATCCATCACTACTCCGCGTCACCGGTGACCGTTAGGCTGCGACCGCAGAGGTTCCCCGATCGCCCAGGAGGCGGACATGGCGTGGACATGGCGGTTCGAGAAGGCCGACGGGACGGAGACGGTGCCGCCGGTGGAGCCGGAGGAGTTCACGACGCAGGGGGACGCGGAGTCCTGGATCGGCGAGGAGTGGCGCGCCCTGCTCGACGGCGGCGTCGACCAGGTCCGCCTCTTCGAGGACGACACGGAGATCTACGCGGCGCCGATGAGCCTCCATGAGGCGGCGGACGCCGGCTGACGAACGCCGGACGGGCTGACAAAGTCAGCCCGTCCGGCGTTTGAGGACCGGGGCCGGGGCGGAGCCCCGGAAAGCTCAGCCGCCCCGCACCCCGCACAGGTGCAGCAGCGCCGCCACGCCGCGGTACGGGTCCGTGCGCCCCGCACGTTCCTCCGCGGCCAGAAGGCCGTCGAGGTCCGTGGGCGCGGCCGCCCCGTCCGGCGCGAGGTCGGAGAAGACCCGCACCCCGTACCACGCGTGCAGCGGCGCCCCGATCCCCGCGAGCGTCGCCGTCAGCGTCTCCCGGCGGTCCGCGCGGACCTCCAGGCCGAGGCGGTTGGTGTAGGCGGGCGAGTCGAAGGCCCGCAGCGCGGTGGTGAAGTCGCCGGAGAGACCCGGCCGCATCGCCAGCGCGTCCGCGTTGCGGACGAGCAGGGAGAGCAGCCCGCCCGGGGCGAGCACCCGGGCCAGCCCCGCGAGCAGCGGGTCCGGCTCCGCCACGTACATCAGGACGCCGTGGCAGAGCACGACGTCGAAGGCGCCCGGCAGGAAGTGGGCGCCCGTGTCGCGGCCGTCGCCCTCGATCAGCCGCACCCGTTCCCGGATGCCCTCGGGCTCGCCCGCCAGCGCCGCGCGGACCGCGGCGATCATCTCGGGGTCCGGTTCCAGGCCGGTGACCTCATGGCCGGCACGGGCCAGGCGCAGCGCCTGGGTGCCCTGGCCGAGGCCGACGTCGAGGACGCGCAGCCGACGGCCGACCGGGAACCGGCCGGCTATCTGCTCGTCGATCTGGCGGGCGACCAGTTCCTGACGAACGGTGTTCCGCACTCCCCCGAGCCCGCCCAGCCACCCTGTGGCGCCGCCCCCGAAGCCCGAAGCGAAGGCGCTCAGCGCTTCTCCCCGCGCTTGACCTTCGGCTTGGGCAGGCGCAGCCGGCGCATCTGGAGGGTGCGCATCAGGCCGTAGGGGACGGCTCCGCGCAGGTTCTCGTCGGGGAAGCGCTGCTTGAGGGCGCGCTTGAGGGTGATGCCCGTGATCACGGAGTTGATGACGATCAGGAGGATCACCACCAGCCACGCGAGCAGGACGTACGCCTGGAAGGCGCCGCGGTTGATCATGCTCAGTACGAGGATGAGCACGGCCAGCGGCAGGAAGAACTCGGCGACCGAGTAGCGCGCGTCGACGAAGTCGCGGACGTAGGAGCGCACCGGTCCCTTGTCGCGGGCGGGCAGATAGCGCTCGTCACCGCTGGCCAGGGCCTCGCGCTGCTTGGCCATGTCCACTCGGCGGGCCTCGCGGGCGCGCTTGGCCGCCTCCTTGCGGTTGGCCGGGGTGGCGGCCAGGGTGCGGCGCTGCGAGTTGGCCTCGCTGCGCTTGGGCGTGGGGCGGCCCTTGGGCGCCTGCGGGTCACGGGGCTTCTTCGGCTGGTCCGCGGTCACCTCGGGGGTCGCGGCCTGCGCTTTCGAACGGCTTCGGAACACGGGACCCAAGGGTACGGGCTTTCCGTGCCCGATCGCGGTCCGGCCGGGCACGATCCGGCAACGACCGGCGTGCGCCCCGGCGCCCGCGCCTCCCCTCCCCCGGGTTTTCCACTCCTCCTTGCGCGTGAGGCGGCCCGGTCCTGATCGTCCTGGAGGAGGAGCGCATCCGGGCCCGGACAGTGCGGTAATGGAAGCGGGGCCCGTACTGTGGGTTCTGAAAGTTGTGCCGGAGCCTAAGCCCGAGCCAAGGTCGGTCAGAAGGGGGCGCGCGAGGCCCATGAGCGGTGTCATGAAGCGGATGGGGATGATCTTCCGCGCGAAGGCCAACAAGGCCCTGGACCGGGCCGAGGATCCGCGCGAGACCCTCGACTACTCGTACCAGAAGCAGCTGGAGCTGCTGCAGAAGGTGCGGCGCGGCGTCGCCGACGTGGCCACGTCCCGCAAGCGTCTGGAGCTCCAGCTCAACCAGCTCCAGAGCCAGTCCGGAAAGCTGGAGGAGCAGGGCCGCAAGGCCCTGGCGCTCGGCCGGGAGGATCTGGCGCGTGAGGCGCTGACCCGTCGTGCCGCGCTCCAGCAGCAGGTCAGCGATCTGGAGACGCAGCACCGGACGCTCCAGGGCGAGGAGGAGAAGCTCACGCTCGCCTCCCAGCGCCTCCAGGCCAAGGTGGACGCCTTCCGGACGAAGAAGGAGACCATCAAGGCGACCTACACGGCCGCCCAGGCCCAGACCCGGATCGGCGAGGCGTTCTCCGGCATCTCCGAGGAGATGGGCGACGTCGGCCTGGCCATCCAGCGGGCCGAGGACAAGACCGCGCAGCTCCAGGCCCGCGCGGGCGCCATCGACGAGCTGCTGGCCTCGGGCGCGCTCGACGACCCGACCGGCATGGCCAAGGACGACATCACCGCCGAGCTCGACCGGCTCTCGAGCGGCTCGGACGTGGAGATCGAGCTCCAGCGGATGAAGGCCGAGCTGGCCGGCGGCACCGCCGCCAAGCAGGCCATCGAGGGCGGGTCCGCCGGGCAGGCGCAGCAGGCCCAGCCGCAGGACCGGCCGCGTTTCGACAAGAGCTGAGCCGCGCCGAGCGGGAGCCGACCCGAGCAAGGGAGAGACCGTCATGATCGTACGGATCATGGGGGAGGGCCAGGTGAAGCTGGCCGACAGCCACTTCACCGAGCTCAACAGCCTGGACGACGAGCTGCTCGAGGAGATGGAGAGCGGCGACGAGGAAGGCTTCCGGCGCACGCTGGGGGCGCTGCTCGACGCCGTGCGCCGGCTGGGCACTCCACTGCCCGACGACGCCCTGGAGCCCTCCGAGCTGATCCTGCCCGCGCCCGACGCCTCGCTCGAAGAGGTCCGGCAGATGCTCAGCGACGACGGCCTGATCCCCGGCTGACGTTTCCCGGCCGGGCCCGCCGAAGCCCCGCCGGGCGGCGCGCCACCACGGCACTCCGGCATGCCTCCGCGCCCTCGTTCCCCCCGGGAACGGGGGCGCGGCCGGTCTCCGTACCTCCGATGGGATCGCGATGAACTCCCTCGCCGCCACGGGCCTCGCCCGTCCGCGCCGCTGGCTGAGCGGCCATCCGCTCGCCGCCGACACCCTCCTGTCCGGCCTCGTCTTATGCCTCGTCGTCGTGGGCGCGTTCCTGGCGCCGCGCGCCGAGCGGCATCCGCCGGGCGCCGTGTTCCTGCTGCTGTCCGCCGCCGCCTGCGGCGCCCTGGTGCTGCGCCGCCGGGCGCCCCGCGCGGTCCTCGGGGCGACGTGCGGGCTGACGGTCCTGGCCGTCGTGCTCACCCGGGGCGACGGGCCGCCGCGCACCACGATCGCCATGAGCGCCGCGGTCGCGCTCTACACGGTGGCCGTCCGCAGCGAGCGCCCCGCCGCGCTGCGGACCGTCGTCACCACCGTCACCGCGCTCACCGGTGTGGTGATGCTCCTGGGCGCCCCGCCCTGGTACGCGCAGGAGAACTTCGGCCTCATGGCCTGGACCGGGCTGGCCGGCGCGGCGGGGGACGCCGTCCGCAGCCGCCGGGCCTTCGTCGCGGCCATCGAGGAGCGGGCCGTGCGGGCGGAGCGCACCCGTGAGGAGGAGGCCCGCCGCCGGGTGGCCGAGGAGCGGCTGCGCATCGCCCGTGAGCTCCATGACGTCGTCGCCCATCACATCGCGCTCGTCAACGTCCAGGCGGGCGTGGCCTCGCACATCATGGACAGCCGCCCCGAGCAGGCCAAGGAGGCCCTCGCGCATGTCCGGGAGGCCGGCCGCTCGGCCCTCGCCGAGCTCCGCGCGACCGTCGGACTGCTGCGGCAGTACGGCGACCCGGCGGCCCCCACCGAGCCGGCGCCGGGCCTGGGCGACCTCGGGCGGCTCGTCGAGGGCTTCGCCCGGGTGGGCCTGTCCGTCGGTGTCGTCGCCGTCCCGGCGACGCCCGGGGCGACCGGCGGCGCCATGGGCGCGGAGGCGGCCGCGGCCGCCGTGGGGGCGCTGCCGGGGGCGGTCGATCTGACGGCCTATCGCGTGCTCCAGGAGGCGCTGACCAATGTGCACAAGCACGCGGGCCCCGGCGCGCGGGCCGAGGTGCGGCTGCGCCGGGGCGCCTACGCCCTGGAGCTGACGGTGGTGGACGACGGCGGGAAGCGCCCCGAGGCCGCGCGGGTCCCGGCGGACGGCGCGGCGGAGGCGGGCGGCCACGGGCTGCTCGGCATGCGGGAGCGGGCCGTCGCGCTCGGCGGGAGCTGCGCGGCGGGCCCCCGCGGGCCGGGCACGCCGGGCTTCCGGGTGTGCGCGGTGCTGCCCCTGCCGGGCCCCGGCGCACCCGCCCCTAGGGTGAGCGCATGAGCGATCCGATCACGGTTCTCCTGGCCGACGACCAGGCGTTGTTGCGCAGCGCGTTCCGGATACTGGTGGACTCCGAGCCGGACATGCGGGTGGTGGGCGAGGCGGCGGACGGCGAGCGGGCGGTGGCCCTCGCCCGCGCGCACACGCCCGACGTGGTCCTGATGGACATCCGGATGCCGGGCACGGACGGGCTGGCCGCGACCCGGGCGATCTGCTCCGACCCGGCGCTGGCGGCCGTGCGGGTGGTGATGCTGACGACGTTCGAGGTCGACGAGTACGTGGTGGAGTCGCTGCGCGCGGGCGCGTCCGGGTTCCTCGGCAAGGGCGCGGAGCCCGACGAGCTGCTGGCGGCGATCAGGATCGCGGCGGCCGGCGAGGCCCTGCTGTCGCCCACGGCGACGAAGGGGCTGATCGCGACGTTCCTGGCGCAGGGCGAGGGCCACGCCGCGCCCCCGGCGGAGCGCGCCGAGCGGCTGACGGCGCTCACCGGGCGGGAGCGGGAGGTGCTGACGCACGTGGCCGGAGGGCTGTCCAACGAGGAGATCGGGGGGCGGCTCTCGGTCAGCCCCCTGACCGTCAAGACGCATGTCAACCGGGCGATGGCCAAGCTCGGCGCGCGCGACCGGGCGCAGCTGGTGGTCATCGCGTACGAGTCGGGGCTGGTCCGGCCGGGGGTGGGCTGACCTGCGACGGGGCCGGCGGTGGCGGCCCCGCCCCGGCACCGCCCCAGTGACGCCTGGAATAGGGCAAGTTGGACGGCACTGGCCAACTTGCACAGGAACGGTAGTGTGTCGCGGATGAGCGGTCTGAATCTGGATGAGTTCGCCACGCTGATCGAGCGCCCCGACTCCGCCGCCCGGCGTGACGCCGAGGCGCGGCGGGCGCGCCTGGGCCCGCGCCCCGGTGCGCTGGGCCGGCTGGACGAGCTGGGCGAGTGGCTCGCCGCCGCCCAGGGCACGGTGCCGGTGAAGCCGGTCGAGCGGCCCAGGGCGCTGCTGTTCGCGGGCGACCACGGGGTCGCGGCCCTGGGTGTGTCGGGCGGTCCGAAGGGCGGGGCGGCCGAGCTGGTCCGCGCGACCCTCGACGGCACGAGCACCGTCGCGATCCTGGCCCGCCGCTTCGGCGTGGGGCTGCGCGTGATCGACATGGCGGTGGACTGCGACCCGGCGGAGCTGCCCGAGGAGGTCACGCGGCACCGGGTGCGGCGCGGCTCGGGCCGGATCGACAGCGAGGACGCGCTGACCGCCGAGGAGGCCGAGCGGGCGTTCCGCACGGGCATGGCGCTCGCCGACGAGGAGGCCGACTCCGGCACCGACCTCGTCGTCCTGGGCGATCTGAGCGTGGGCGGCACCACGGCGGCGGGCGCCCTGATCGGGGCGCTGTGCGGCACGGACGCGTCCGTGGTCACCGGCCGGGGTGGCTTCGGCATCGACGACCTGGCCTGGATGCGCAAGTGCGCCGCGATCCGGGACGCGCTGCGCCGGGCCCGCCCGGTCCTGGGCGACCAGCTGGCGCTGCTGGCCGCGACGGGCGGCGCGGACCTGGCCGCGATGACCGGGTTCCTGCTCCAGAGCGCGGTGCGCCGGACGCCGGTGATCCTCGACGGTGTGGTCTCCGCCGCGTGCGCGCTGGTGGGCCAGCGGGTGGCCTTCCGGGCGCCGGACTGGTGGCTGGCGGGGCAGACCGGCGGTGATCCGGCGCAGGCGAAGGCGCTGGAGCGGATGGCGCTCAACCCTCTGCTCGATCAGGGCGTCACAGTGGGCGAGGGGACAGGGGCGCTGCTCGCCCTGCCATTGGTGCAGGCGGCCGCGGCCCTGGCGGCGGAGCTTCCCGAGCGCTCCTGACGCCGGCCGTGACGGGCCGGCGGATCACGGTGAGCGCACGGAATTCCCCGCAGAAGGTGCCCCATATGCTCACTTTTCATGGGAGAAGTCCGCTTGACTCCGGATGAGGGCGTCCACAGCGACCGAGGCGCGACCCGGCGGCGGCGAGCCGCCGGCTTCGCCGTCTGGTACCTGCGTGCCGTTACGTTCGTCAACCTGCTCGGCGCGGTCTGGGTGTCCTTCGGCGCCGACATCCGCAGGCACAACGTCGACGAGTTCTTCACGCCCTACCTGCTGACGGCGGGCTTCTCGCCGGCGGTGGTGTCGGTGTTCATGGCGATCACCATGCGCCGGCGCAAGCGGGCGGCGTGGATCCTCAACCTGGTGCTGGCGGGCCTGCTCCTGCTGGTGCTGGCGTTCGTGATGTTCTTCCCGGAGTTCCGCCGGCACCCGCTGAACTGGTTCTCCCTGATCGTCACCGCCCTGTTCACCCTCGCCCTGCTGGTGGGCCGCCGGGAGTTCTACGCCAAGGGCGACCGCTCCAACCCCAAGCTCGCCACCGCCGTCGCGGCGGCCGGCCTGCTGGTCACCTCGCTGCTGGCGGCCGGGCTGGTGACGATCACCAACGAGTCCACCGACGAGCAGCGCTCCACCTTCCTGGACCGCTGGCACTACGGCGTGATGCGGCTGATCTCCATCGCCGCCGACGACTCCCGCTACGCGGGCATCGCCACCCCCGGCTGGGTCGACGTCACCATCAACGTGATGAGCGCGGCCCTGCTGATCGGCGTGGCCTTCGCGGCCTTCCGCTCCCGCCGCGCCGCCGACCCCCTCACCCCCGAGGACGAGTCGCGGCTGCGCGAGCTGCTCGGCAAGTGGGGCGACCGCGACTCGCTGGGCTACTTCGCGCTGCGCCGCGAGAAGAGCGTCATCTGGTCCCCCTCCGGCAAGGCCGCCGTCACCTACCGCGCCATCGGCGGGGTCTCGCTGGCCTCCGGCGACCCCATCGGCGACCCCGAGGCCTGGCCCGGCGCCATCGAGCCCTGGCTGGCCGAGGCCCGCGAGCACGGCTGGATCCCCGCCGTGATGGGCGCGAGCGAGGAGGGCGGCACGATCTACGCCCGGCACGGCCTGGACGCCCTCGAACTCGGCGACGAGGCGATCGTCGACACCGCCGAGTTCACCCTGGAGGGCCGGGCCATGCGCACCGTCCGCCAGGCGTACAACCGCGTCAAGCGCGCCGGATACACCGTCACCATCCGGCGCCACGAGGACATCCCCGAGGAGGAGATGGCCACGCTGCTGCGCCGCGCCGACGACTGGCGCGACGGCGCGACCGAACGCGGCTTCTCCATGGCCCTGGGCCGCCTCGGCGACCCGGACGACGGGCGCTGCGTGATGCTGGAGTGCCATGACGGCGACGGTGAGCTGCGCGCGGTGCTGAGCTTCGTGCCCTGGGGCCCCAAGGGCCTGTCGCTGGACCTGATGCGCCGTGACCGGGACTCCGAGAACGGCCTGATGGAGTTCATGGTCATCGAGCTGCTCCAGCGGGCGAAGGAGCACGGCGTCACCCAGGTGTCGCTGAACTTCGCGATGTTCCGGTCCGTCTTCGAACGGGGCTCGAAGCTCGGCGCCGGCCCGGTGCTGCGGATGTGGCGCTCACTGCTGAGCTTTTTCTCCCGCTGGTGGCAGATCGAGTCGCTCTACCGAGCAAATGCGAAGTACCGCCCCATCTGGGAGCCTCGTTTCATGCTGTTCGAGAAGAGCAGTGACCTGCTGCGGATCGGTGTGGCCGCCGCCCGGGCCGAGGGCTTCCTGGAGGCTCCCGGCCTGCCCAAGTGGCTCAATCGCAAACACCTGGAGAGCCGGCGATGACCCGCGCGGCGCTGCTCCGCGCCGCGCGCACCGAATGGGGCCCGCTGTACGCGGCCGTACGGGGGACGTTCACCCGTAAGCGGTTCGCGGCCGTGCCCATGACGCTCACGGCCGTCGCCCTCACGGCGGTCTTCCAGGTGATCCAGAACCAGTCCTGGGGCTACGAGCCCGTCCAGCGGCTCGGCTCCGTCCAGGCGCAGCTGCCCTGGTGGATCGCGCTGCTGCGCACTCCCCTGTCGCTGTTCGTGCCCGCGCTGGACCTCCCGGTGTGGGGGGCGCTGGCCCAGATCCTGATCGTCTTCGGCCTGGCCGAGGCGTGCCTGGGCAAGTGGCGCACCCTGGCCGTGGCCTACACCGCCACCCTCGCGGGGACGATGTACGCCCGGCTGGGCGTCGACCTCGGCCCCGGCTCGCCGCTGGGGCTGCCGCCGGAGGCCGCCAAGGTCATCGACACCGGCCCCTCGGCGGCCGTCGTGGGCCTCGCGATCTACGTCTCCTGGCGCTACCGGGCCTGGTTCACCTGCGGCCTGGTGGTGACGGCCATGGTGGTCGAGGTGATCGTCAAGCCCAATCTGGCGGGCAAGGAGCACATCGCCGCCATGACGGTGGTCCTGGTGATGTGCGCCGTCGACGAGCTGCGCCGGCGGCGCAAGCCCCGCCGGGACGCCCACCGTGAGCACGACCTGCGGCCCGGCGTGCCCGCCGGGGGCGCGCTCAGCGATCCGGCGCGCCCGCCAGGAGGTCGTGAATCCTGATCCGCACGGCCGCCCAGCGCGCGTCGTGCCGGTAGGCGCGCACCCGGGCCCGGCGGCGGGCCCGGGGCCGCCGCCGGTAGAAGCGCCGGGCCCAGGGCGAGCCCGGCCGGGCCAGCCGCACCGCGCCCACGATCGCCACCAGCGGCACCACCGCGCCGATCAGTGCGAGCCGGGGCTTGCCCTTGGCCAGGGCGACCAGCGCCAGCAGGAAGTTGGCCAGGGTGTTGGTCACCACGATGGTGCGGTTCTGGAGCTCGTCGGGCGTCAGCTCGTTCACCCCGAACGGGGAGAAACCCGCGAGCACCAGCGCCACCAGCGCCGCCGTCAGCACCACGATCTCCACGCTCTTGCGGCCCTGCTCGGTCCAGTACACGTCGTCCAGGTGGAGGATCAGCGCGAACTCGTCCAGCACCAGCCCCGCGCCCATGCCGAAGAGCACCGCCGCGAGCGACGCCCCGAAGCCGTGCCGCCCCTCGGCGACCGCCGCGAAGCCCCCGACCACCATCAGCACCACACCCGGCACCACATGGTGGACATGCAGCCCGCCCGGGCGGATGTTGCGGAACGGTCCCTTGCCCGCCCGGATCAGCCGGGTGATGACCCGGGTCACCAGGAACGTCAGCACAAAGGCCCCGAGCGCCAGCAGCAGCGGCAGCTTGCCCGGCTCGACGATGTTGCGTGCCAGCCAGTGACCCATCCGACTCTCCGCTCCCACACCGGCCTTGACCAGGCCGTAAAGCAAAAATACTGCCGCCGGGCGCGGGATACCCTGCCCGCGATGACCGACACGACCTCAGCCCGCGCCACCGCCGGGGACGCCCTGCGCTTCGCCTTCGGCACCCTCACCGCCCTCCCCGTGCGCCTCACCCGCTGGGACCGCGCCGCCGCGCGCGGCGGCATGCTGGCGGCACCGCTGGCCGGGCTGGCGGTCGGCGGCTGCGCCGCCGCCACGGGCCTGGCGCTCCTGTGGCTGGGCGGCGGCCCGCTGCTCGCCGCCGCGGCCGCCGTCGCCGTCCCGGCCGCGCTCACCCGCGGACTGCACCTGGACGGCCTCGCGGACGTCGCCGACGGCCTCGGCAGCGGCAAGCCCGCCCCCGACGCCCTGCGGATCATGAAGCAGTCGGACATCGGCCCGTTCGGCGTCATCACCCTGCTGCTGGCCCTCCTCGGCCAGACCGCGGCCCTCGCCCGGGCCTACGAGGCGGACCCGGCACGCGGCGCCCTCGCCGCCGTGACGGCGGCCCTCGCGGCCCGCTGCGCCCTCACCCTCGCCTCGCGCGCGGGCGTGCCGGCCGCGCGCCCGGAGGGGCTGGGCGCCGCCGTGGCGGGCGCCGTCCCCCGGACGGCCGCGTACGCGACCGCGGCCGCCGTCACCGCCGTCGCGGCCGGGGCGGGCGCGCTCCTGGGCCCGTACGACGCGGTGCGCTGCGCCCTGGCCGTGACGCTCGCCCTGACCTCGGGCGAGGCGCTGCTGCGGCACTGCCGGCGACGCTTCGGCGGGGTCACCGGCGACGTCTTCGGGGCGCTCGCGGAGACGGCCGCGACGGCCGCCCTGCTCGTCCTGGCCCTGGGCCGGGCGTGACCGCCGGGGATACGCTCTCGCGTGCCGGGCGGCCCGGGCCCGGACGGTCCGTGCACGGCGCATACGATCACTGGGTGCGGCCGGCCCACCACTATCGGCCGAGAATTCAACGGAAGTAGGGACACCCACCACCGTGACTGCTCTGACTCTCAGCACTTCCAGTGCGGCGACGCTGCGCGCGGACGCCGTTGTCGTCGGTGTGGCGAAGGGCCCGAAGGGCCCCGTCGTCGCGCCCGGCGCCGAAGCCGTGGACCAGGCGTTCGACGGCAAGCTGGCCGCCGTCCTGGAGACCCTCGGCGCCTCCGGCGGCGAGGGCGAGGCCACCAAGCTGCCCGCCCCGTCCGGCCTGAAGGCCCCGGTCGTGCTGGCGGTCGGTCTGGGCGAGCTGCCCGCCGAGGACGAGGGCTTCGCCGAGGAGGCGCTGCGCCGCGCGGCCGGCACCGCCGCCCGTGCGCTGGCCGGCGTCAAGAAGGCCGCCTTCGCCCTGCCCGTCGAGGACGCCGAGTCCGTCGCCGCCATCGGCGAGGGCGCGATCATGGGCGCGTACTCCTTCACGTCGTACCGGGGCACGGACGGCAAGAAGGAGACCGCCAAGGCCGACAGGAGCGCGCCGCTGGCCGAGGCCGCGATCCTGGGCGGCAAGCCCCGCGACAAGGCCTTCAAGGCCGCCGTCGAGCGGGCCGCCGCCGTGGCCGGCGAGGTCAACCGCGCCCGCGACCTGATCAACATCCCGTCCAACGACCTCTTCCCCAAGAGCTTCGCCACCGAGGCCCAGACCGCCGCCAAGGAGCACGGTCTGAAGGTCGAGGTGCTGGACGAGAAGGCGCTGCTCAAGGGCGGCTTCGGCGGCATCATGGGCGTCGGCCAGGGCTCGGCCAACCCGCCCCGCCTGGTCCGCGTCGCCTACACCCACCCGAAGGCGGAGAAGACCCTCGCCCTGGTCGGCAAGGGCATCACCTACGACTCGGGCGGCATCTCCCTGAAGCCGGCCGGCCACAACGAGACCATGAAGTGCGACATGAGCGGCGCCGCCGCCGTGTTCGCCGCGGTCGTGGCCGTCGCGAAGCTCGGTCTTCAGGTCAACGTCACGGGCTGGCTGGCCCTCGCGGAGAACATGCCGTCCGGGACCGCCACCCGTCCGGGCGATGTGCTGAAGATGTACAGCGGCAAGACCGTCGAGGTGCTGAACACCGACGCCGAGGGCCGCCTGGTGCTGGCCGACGCCCTGACCCGCGCCTCCGAGGAGAACCCGGACGCGATCGTGGACGTCGCCACCCTCACCGGCGCCATGGTCCTGGCGCTGGGCGAGCGCACCTTCGGCGTCATGGCCAACGACGACGCCTTCCGCGCCGCGATCCACGAGATCGCCGAGGAGGTCGGCGAGCAGGCGTGGCCGATGCCGCTCCCCGCCGAGCTGCGCAAGACCATGGACTCCTCGATCGCCGACATGGCCAACATGGGCGACCGCATGGGCGGCGGCCTGGTGGCCGGCCTGTTCCTGAAGGAGTTCGTCGGCGAGGGCATCACCTGGGCGCACCTGGACATCGCGGGCCCGGCGTTCCACGAGAAGGCCCCGTACGGCTACACCCCGAAGGGCGGCACCGGCTCGGCCGTCCGCACCCTGGTCCGGCTGGCGGAGCGCACCGCCGACGGCGACCTCGGCTGAGGCCCCCGGGTCTGAGCGACGCGGCCCCGGGAATGCCCCGGGGCCGCGTCGCGTTGCTTCCCGGCGGATGTTCGCCAGCGGCGAAAACACACATTTCTACGCACTGGTAACCCCCGAAGGTGACGCATCAGTCGTCACTCAGGCCCGGCCCGGCGTCCCGCCCTCCGTCAACAAGTGCGAAGATGTTGTCCCGGCAGGACAGGGCCCACCCATCACAGGGCCGAAGCAAAGCGGCCGTACGACAGCCGCCGCCCGGTCACCGATGACCGGACGGCGCACCATGCATGGAGGACGTGACGTGGCGAACGACGCCAGCACCGTTTTCGACCTAGTGATCCTCGGAGGCGGCAGCGGTGGTTACGCCGCCGCCCTGCGTGGAGCCCAGCTGGGTCTCGACGTCGCCCTGATCGAGAAGGACAAGCTGGGCGGCACCTGCCTGCACCGCGGCTGCATCCCCACCAAGGCGCTGCTGCACGCCGGTGAGGTCGCCGACGCCGCTCGCGAGGCCGAGCAGTTCGGTGTCAAGGCCTCCCTGGAGGGCATCGACATCGCGGGCGTCCACAAGTACAAGGACGACGTGATCTCGGGCCTGTACAAGGGCCTCCAGGGCCTGGTCGCCTCCCGCAAGGTCACCTACATCACCGGTGAGGGCCGCCTGTCCTCCCCCACCTCCGTCGACGTCAACGGCCAGCGCATCACCGGCCGCCACGTCCTGCTGGCCACCGGCTCCGTGCCGAAGTCGCTGCCGGGCCTGACCATCGACGGCGACCGCGTCATCTCCTCGGACCACGCGCTGGTCCTGGACCGCGTCCCGAAGTCCGCGATCGTGCTGGGCGGCGGCGTCATCGGCGTCGAGTTCGCCTCCGCGTGGAAGTCCTTCGGCGCCGACGTCACCATCGTCGAGGCCCTGCCGCACCTCGTCCCGGTCGAGGACGAGAACAGCTCCAAGCTGCTGGAGCGCGCCTTCCGCAAGCGCGGCATCAACTTCGCCCTCGGCTCCCGCTTCTCCGGCGTCGAGTACACCGCCGACGGCGTGAAGGTCTCCCTGGAGAACGGCAAGACCTTCGAGGCCGAGCTGCTGCTCGTCGCCGTCGGCCGCGGCCCGGTCTCCCAGGGCCTGGGCTACGAGGAGGCCGGGGTCGCCATGGACCGCGGCTACGTCCTCGTCGACGAGTACATGCGCACCAACGTGCCGACCATCTCGGCCGTCGGTGACCTCGTCCCGACCCTCCAGCTCGCGCACGTCGGCTTCGCCGAGGGCATCCTGGTAGCGGAGCGTCTGGCCGGGCAGAACCCCGTGCCGGTCGACTACGACGGCGTGCCGCGCGTCACGTACTGCCACCCCGAGGTCGCTTCCGTCGGTATCACCGAGGCGAAGGCCAAGGAGCTGTACGGCGCCGACAAGGTCGTCACCCTGAAGTACAACCTCGCCGGCAACGGCAAGAGCAAGATCCTGAAGACCGCGGGCGAGATCAAGCTCGTCCAGGTGCGGGACGGTGCCGTGGTCGGCGTCCACATGGTCGGCGACCGGATGGGTGAGCAGGTGGGCGAGGCCCAGCTGATCTACAACTGGGAGGCGCTGCCCGCCGAGGTCGCCCAGCTCATCCACGCGCACCCGACGCAGAACGAGGCCATGGGCGAGGCCCACCTGGCTCTGGCCGGCAAGCCGCTGCACTCGCACGACTGAGTCCCGAGCGCACCACCATCCGCACTACTCGTAAGGAGCAACCGCAATCATGGCGGTTTCCGTAACCCTGCCGGCGCTCGGCGAGAGCGTGACCGAGGGCACCGTCACCCGTTGGCTGAAGGCCGAGGGTGAGCGAGTGGAGGCCGACGAGCCGCTGCTCGAGGTCTCCACCGACAAGGTCGACACCGAGATCCCGGCCCCCGCCTCCGGCATCCTCGCCTCCATCAAGGTGGCCGAGGACGAGACGGTCGAGGTCGGCTCCGAGCTGGCCGTCATCGACGACGGCACCAGCGCCCCCGCCGCTGCCGCTGAATCTGCCGCAGTCCCTGCCGCCGCCGAGGCCCCGGCCCCGGTCGCCGAGGCCC
>NZ_JAILXP010000096.1 GCF_020740895.1 Streptomyces sp. UNOB3_S3
CCCCCCGGTAGAACGCGACCAGCGCCCCCTCTCCCCACTCCTCCGCGATCATCCGGCAGGCCAGCCAGCCCCCCTCGTAGGCCCGCGCCAAGCGCCCGGCCTCGCCCGTGAAGGCGAAGTCGCCGTTCGCGGGAAGCCCCGACGGCAGGTCGCCCGCGTCGACCGACGCGGCGAGCTCGGGGGCGGCCTGCCGGGCCGTGCGGTCCGTGCCCCGGTACGCGGTCCAGTCGGCGAAGCCCTCGGAGAGCCACTTCGGCGTGGCCGCCGTCGTCACCCCGCGCGTCGCGACATGCGTCGTCTCGTGCGTGAGCACGATCCGCCGGCCGAAGTCGCCGAGCTCCCCGTACGCCTCGGGGTTGACGACGATCCGGTCGCCGGTGGCGACGGCCGCGATGCCCCGGTAGTTCGCGGCGGGCGTCTCCAGGAGGGCGCCCATCCGGTCCAGGGAGGCAGGGGCCTCGACCACCACGCGCTTCGCCCAGCGCCCGCCCCACGCCGCGTCCACCGCCGGCACCGCGGCGTCCGCGAGGCCGGCCAGTTCGCGCAGCAGGCGCTCGTCCTGGCCCACTCCCAGGACGAGGCTTCGCGCGCCCCGCACGGCCGTGACCCGGCCCTGCTCCCACAGTTGCCCCGCCGGGTGCCCGGGCTCCTGCCCGGACACGTACCAGCGGCCGTCCCGCCGCGTCAGCGTCAGCCGGAGCGGGGCGGTGACGGGGGCCGTGTCGTGGCCCGCGAGCCGGTAGCACAGTTCGGCCTCGGCCACCGTGCCCGCGAGCCGCACCAGCCGGTACTCCCAGGAGGCCAGCGGCACGGCGGCGAGGTTGGCGAACACCAGGCGGCGCTCGGCCCGGTAGCCGTCTGCGGCGGGGTCGACGACCGCGAGGTACGCGGTCTCGTCCCGCCGCCGCACCGCCGCCGCCCAGCGGTCGAGGAGCCGCCGCACGGCCGCCGGGTCCGGCTCCGGGGGCTCGACGGAGGCGCCGGGACCGCAGCCCGTCAGCGCGGCCACGGCGAAGCCGAGGCCGAGGCCGCACACCGCCCGCCGCCCGACCGGCCCGCCGCCGTCACCGTCACCGTCCGTCACCCCCGCATCGTACGCACCGCGCGGGCGGCCGCCCTCAGGGGCGGGTGACGGACGAGATGGGCATCATGTCGGCCCGGTCGTAGCGCACCCGCGCGCCCGGGTAGGGCGCGTGCACGACCTGGCCGTTGCCCACGTACATCCCCACGTGGCTGGCGTCGTCGCGGTAGATCACCAGGTCGCCGGGGCGGGCCTCGGAGAGCGAGACGTGGTGTCCGGCGTTGCGCTGCGCCTGCGAGGTGCGCGGCAGGCCCACCCCGGCCCGGCCGTACGCCCACTGCATCAGCCCGGAGCAGTCGAAGGCGCCCGGCCCGGTGGCGCCCCAGGCGTAGGGCGAGCCGACGGCCTGCCGGACCGCCATGGCCGCGGCGAGGCCCCGGCCGGAGCCGACGGCCGCGGAGCCGACAGCCGCGGAGACGTCGCCGAGGGACGACAGGGCGGCGGCCCGCAGCGGGCCGCCCGAGCGCTCCCCGGAGCGCGAGGCGCGGGCGTACTCCTCGCGGTCGGCGTCCGGCAGGGAGTTGAGCAGCCGGCGGGCGGTGGCGAGCTTGTCCTCGACCTCCCGTTTGTGCCGCTCGACCGCCCGGCGGCTGTCCTCCAGCTCGGCGAGGGTGCGGGCGGCCTCCTGGCGCTCCTGGCGCAGGGTGCGCTGGGCGGCCAGCAGGGCGCGCAGCTGCTCGGCCTGACGGCCCGTGACGCGGTCGAGGGTGGCGGCCCGGTCGAGGTAGCCGTCGGGGTCCGAGGAGAGGATGAGCTCGATGGCGGGGTCCACGGCGCCGTGGCGGTACTGGGCGGTGGCGATCAGGCCGAGGGCGTCGCGCATCCGGTTGACCTTCTCCTGGCCGCGCGCGACGCGGTCGGCGACCTGTTCCACGCGCTCCCGCAGGCTGTCGGCGCGCTCTCCCGCCGCGTTGAACCTCTCGGTGGCCCGCTCGGCCTGTTCGTAGAGCCGGTCGAGCTGTGCCTTCACCGTCCCGGGGGCCTTGGAGTCGTCGGCGGGGTCACCGGGCCGGGCGAGCGCGGGTGCCGCCGAGAAGGCGGCCGCGGCGGTGGCCATGGCGGCGGACAGGACGGTGACCCGGACACTCTGGGTGAGACCGGACTGCGAACGGCGATGGGACGCCACGGGGGGCCGCACTTCCTTCCACTGTGTGCGGACCCTGCCGCCCGGTCGACGGGCGGACGACGGCCGGGCACCGCGCGCCAGACAGTAGCGGCGCGCTCACCCCCGGTTCAAAGACCTCGCGGTCGGCAAAAACGGCGCCCCGCCGTCAGACGCAGGTCACTGGCGGGGCGTGGTGTCACTTGCCGTAGTCGCGATTCGCCCGAAAGGGCGGCATGGCGCGGCGGAAGTGATGAACGGCGGAGGTTCAGCAGAGGTGTTGATCCAATCGGCGTTGATCGGATCAGCCGACGCGCACACCGAACTGGAACGGCATGTTGCCCATCGCCTCGTAGCGCACGAAGGCGCCGGTGCGGGGCGCGTGGAAGACCTTGCCGTTGCCCGCGTAGAGGCCGACGTGGTGCTGGTCGCCGTAGAAGATGACCAGGTCGCCGGGCTTGAGCTGGCTCTGGTCGTAGATCCGGGTGCCGGCGTTGGCCTGGTCCTGGGAGATGCGCGGGAGGGAGACGCCGGCCTGGCCGTAGGCCCACTGGGTCAGGCCGGAGCAGTCCCAGGTGGACATTCCGGTCGCGCCGTACTCGTAGGGCTTGCCCTCCTGGCTCTGCGCGTAGGCCAGGGCCGCGGCGGCGTGGCCGGAGCCCGCGGGGATGTTCGGGCGGGTCTCCGAGCGGTTGGCGCGGCCGCTGTCGCCGCCGCTCTTGCCGCTATCACCGGCCTTGCCGCCGGAGTCGCCCTTCTGGTCCGCGCCGGTGATCTCGGCGCGTTCCTTCTCGCTGAACTGGTTGAGCATCTTCTGGGCGTCGGCGAGCTTGCCCTGGACCTCGTCCTTGTGCTGCTCCACGGCCTTGCGGGTGGACTCCAGGTCCGCGAGCTTGGCGGAGGCCGCCGCGCGCTCCTGCTTGAGGGTGCGCTGCTTGGCGGCCATCAGCCGGAGGGTGTCGGCCTGCTTGGCGCTCAGCTGGCTGAGCCGGGAGGCCCGGTCCAGGTAGGTGTCGGGGTCCGAGGTGAGCAGCAGCTGGAGCGTGGGGTCGATGGACCCGGTGCGGTACTGCGAGGTGGCTATCAGGCCGAGGGCGCCGCGCATCCGGTTGAAATCGTCCTGGCCGCGCGCGACCTTGTCCTGGAGCTCGCTGACCTGCTTCTCCAGCTTGTCGTGCTGCTCCTTGGCCCCGTTGTACTTCTCGGTGGCCTGCTCCGCCTCTTCGTAGAGCTTGTCGACCTGGTCCTTGGCCTCGGACTTCGACAGCTTGGTGTCGGCGTGGGCGGCCTGCGCGGAGAGGGCGACGGCCATGGCCGCGGTAGCGGTCAGCACGGTGGCCCGAGTACGGCTCGGCTTCTTGGGACGACGGTGGGACGCCACGGAGACGAGCTCCTTCTTCTCTGGGCCGCCCGCCGCGCGAATTCCTCGGGCGCGACGGGACCTTCACCGCGCACCCGAACGGATGACCTGCCGGATGAAGGTTCGAGGCACGACCCTAGTGACCACCGTCGCCACCGTTCAAATTTTCTTGCGAAAAATCTTGGTCAGCGCCGCATCCTTTACCAACCTGACACAGTCGGTAATGAACACTTGACGGTCAGGTGCGGGCAAGTCGCTTCAGCAGCAAGGCCGATGCCACGGGGCGCGCGCCCGCCTTGGCCACCCCGTCCGCCACCTCGCGGTCCGTGGAGACCACCACGACCGGCCGGCCCGGCGGCTCGGCCCGCACCAGCTGACGGATCAGCTCGTCCGCCGTCACACCCGGCTTGCTGAACAGCACCCGCACCCCGCGCGGCGGCGCCAGCAGCACCGGGGCGGCCAGCTCCGCGCCGTCGAAGACACAGGTGACCTCGGCACCGCTCTGCGCGGCCAGCATCGCCAGCCCGCCCAGCAGCCGCAGCCGCTGCTTGTCCAGCGGCATCGTCGGATAGCCGGTCTTGGTGACGTTGTAGCCGTCGACGAGCAGATGCGTCTGAGGCAGCGCCAACAGCTGGTCCAGCAGCGCCGGATCGGTCTCCGACAGCGCCCGCGTCGCGATGTCCCGGGGCGTCATCGTGCCCGGCCGCACCGCGTCCACCGTGTCCGCCGGGGGCACCGAGACCGGCGGCAGCGCCAGCTCGCGGCGCAGCCCCTGCGCCGCGTCCAGCACGGTGTCCAGCAGCAGCCGCAGCCGGACGTCCTCGATGCTGCGGCCCTCGCGCGTCGCCCGGCGGCTGGCCTCCAGGGCCGCCTCGGCCTCCGAGAGCCGGGCCTTGGCCCGCCGCGCCTCGCCCTGCGCCGCCGCCTTCTCGGCGGCGGCCTCGGCGCGCAGCGCCTCCAGCTCGCCCTGGGCCTTGCGCAGCGCCGCCTCGCCGCGCCGCACATCGCTCTGCGCGCTGCGCAGCTTGCGCTGCAACGATTCGGTGTCCCGCCGGACGGCCTCCAGCTCGGCCCGGACCCGGTCCGTCTCGGCCTTCGCCTCCGCCCGCGCCGCGGCCAGCTCCTCGCGCAGCCGCGTCAGCTCGTGCCGGGCCTCCTCGTCGGCCCGCTCCGCGCTCGCCCGGGCCGCCTCCTCGCCCGCCGCCGTGACCAGCTTGACCCAGCCGGCCGGCCGCAGCACGAACGCCATGGCGGCCACGTCCTCCGGATCGGCGGCCGCCGGCGGCGAACCGGCCTCCAGGGCCTCCGCCAGCTCCGAGCCGGTCTCCCTCAGCCGCGCGGAGATCCGCTGCCGGAAAGCCATGTCGCTCTCCACCGCGGCGGCCATGGCGTTCCCCGCGAACTTGGCCCGGCGGGACGGGGTGAACCGGGCGTACTGCCGCAACTGGGCGGGAAGTTCCGCGACCGTCAGCCCGCCGAACGCCTCCGCGACAAGCCCGATGACCCGCCGCCTGATGCCTTCGGGCAACGGGCGGTCGAGCACCTCGCTGACGCCGTCGTCGGCCCCGCCGGCGTCACCGGCCGCCTCCACGCCGTCCGTGTGCTCCACCACCGCTTATCGCTCCCGTTCGTCAGGCATCGGCGCCCGGCCGGGCCACCAGCTCGATCTGGTCGACGGCGTTGCACCAGCGGCAACGCACGGACTCGATCGTCTCACTGACGATCTCGCGCTCCTCCACCGCGGGCTCCCCCGCCAGGTCGAGGTGCACGAACTCCACGGCCTTGGTCGTCCGCGTGACGTCGAAACGCGTGAGGTTGCCGCACAGGGTGCAGCGCCACCGGGTCCCGGCTGTCGGCTGGGGAACAACGCCCATCGTGTCGTCCGTCCTCGTCTGTGGTCCGCGGGGTGCTCCCCGTAACCCTACGGCCTGCCGGTCACCGGGCGCGGGGCGCGCGGCCCGCACGGACGGCCCGGCGAGGCGCTCTGCACGGGTTGCGCCCGGTACGCCATGATCTGGCCATGATCGAAACGGCAGGGCGCCCGGGCCGCTCCGGCACCCCCTGGGTGACCTGGACGGTCCTGGCCGTCTGCGGCGCGGTCTTCCTCGTCGGACCCGTCTCCGGCCTGAATCCGGTCTACGGCACCGGCCCCGGACTGCTGTCCGCCCAGACCGACTACTTCGCACGCTGGGGGGTCGTGCCGCAGGAGCTCCTCCACGGCTCCCCCTGGGCTCTGTGCACCCCGCTCACCGCGCTCTTCGTCCACGGGAACTGGCTGCATCTGCTGGGGAACATGCTCTTCCTCTATGTCTTCGGCGCCATGACCGAGGCCCATCTGGGCCGTACGGCGTTCCTCTGCTGCTACCTCCTCACCGGCTATCTGGCCCTGTTCGGCTACGCGGCCGTGCACGCCCACTCCGAACGCACGCTCGTGGGGGCGTCGGGAGCCATCTCCGGGGTGCTCGGCGCGTTCCTCTATCTCTTCCCCAGGGCACGGGTCACCAGCCTCTTCCCGTTCCTGTTCTTCCTGCCGCTGCGCTTTCCCGCCTGGGCCGTACTGCTGTTCTGGTTCGCGCTCCAGTGGCTGGCCACGGGGACGGACGCCGGGCGCCCCGGGGTCGCCTATCTGGCCCACGTCGTGGGATTCGCACTCGGATTCGGCTACGCCTGGGGCCTTCGCACACCTGCGGCTAGAGTGAAGGACGCAGCCAGGTCCACCGAAGGAGACAAACCGACGTGATCACTTCGATCGTGCTCATCAAGACCGACGTGGACCGGATCCCCGAGATCGCCGAGACCATCGCCGCCATCGAGGGCGTGAGCGAGGTCTATTCGGTCACCGGTGGGGCCGATCTGATCGCGATGGTGCGGGTGGCCCGGCACGACGATCTCGCGGATCTCATCCCGGGCCGGATCAGCAAGGTGCCGGGCGTGGCCTCGACCGAGACCCACATCGCCTTCCGCACCTACTCCCAGCACGACCTCGAAGCGGCCTTCGCGATCGGCCTCGACAACTAGCCCCGTAAGGGGCGCGGGGAACTGCGCGACCAGCCCCCACCGGCCCGCAGCCGGGGAACTAAGCGGGCACGCAACGCCCACCCTCGGTGCGATAACTCCAACGCGCCCCCACGGTCACAAGCTCCCGCACAGCCCGTACGAACCGCTCCACGTGCTCGTCGGGCGTCCCGGCCCCGAAGCTGACCCGGATGGCGTTCAGCGACCGCTCGTCGGGCGAGCCGCACTCGCCGGGCGCGTCCCGGTCACCGTCCAGCAGGACGCGGACCAGCGGATGTGCACAGAAAAGCCCATCCCGCACCCCGATGCCGTACTCGGCGGAGAGCGCGGCCGCGAAGTGGGAGCTGTTCCAGCCGTCCACGACGAAGGAGAGGACGCCCACGCGCGGGGCGTCCGCGCCGAACAGCGACAGCACCCGCACCCCGGGAACGTCCGCCAGCCCGGCCCGCACCCGCGCGATCAGCTCCCGCTCCCGCTCCACCAGCCGGTCGAAGCCGGTCTCCTGGAGCGCCTTGCAGGCGGCGGCGATGGCGTAGGCACCGATGACGTTGGGCGAGCCCGCCTCGTGCCGGGCCACGGTCTCGTGCCACTCGACCTCGACGCCGCCCTCCTCGTCCCGGGCCACCCTGCGGCTGGCGCCGCCGCCCGCCAGATACGGCTCGGCCTCGCGCAGCCAGTCCGCGCGCCCGGCGAGCACGCCGGCGCCGAACGGCGCGTACAGCTTGTGCCCGGAGAAGGCGACCCAGTCGACGTCCCACCCGGCGACGTCCACGGGGTGGTGTGGCGCCAACTGGGCGGCGTCCAGGACGATGCGCGCGCCGTGCGCGTGCGCGGCCGCCGCCAGCTCCCGTACCGGCCACACCTCACCGGTCACATTGGACGCGCCGGTCACACAGACCAGCGCCGGGCCGTAGGGCTCCCGGTCGGCCAGCGCCCGCTCCAGCGTCTCGACGGCCTCCCCCGGCGAACGGGGGGCGTCGAGGTAGGTGACCTGTGCGTCCCTCCACGGCAGCAGGGCGGCGTGGTGCTCGGTCTCGAAGACGAACACCCGGCAGCCGGCGGGCAGTACGGACGCCAGGAGGTTCAGCGAGTCGGTGGTGGAGCGGGTGAAGACCACCTGGTCGCCCTCGCGGCAGCCGAGGAACGAGGCGACGGTGGCCCGGCAGCCCTCGAACAGATCGGTCGACAGCTGTGAGAGGTACCCGGCGCCCCGGTGCACGCTGCCGTAGTACGGCGCGTAGGCGGCGACGTCGTCCCACACCCGCTGCAACGCCGGTGCGCTGGCGGCGTAGTCGAGCGCCGCGTAGGTCACCTCGCCCCCGGTGACGAGCGGGACGCGGACGTCACGACCGAGAACGGGCAGCGGCTCGACAGCGGTGATGACGGCAGTAACAGGGCATGCGGACATGGCGAATTCTCCCGGCAGGGGTGATGGATGAAGACGCGCACGCCCGCACGGGGGCGCACACGGGATTACCGGAAACGGGCCGTAGGCCCTATCGCATTCGCTGCGTCACGGAAGGATCTCCCTCGACAACCAGGATCCCTGGCGAGGGATCCGCGCTTGCCACAGGCGTCTGCCTGCGGCCTGGTCATCACCCGGGGCACCCCGCCACGGAAGGAGGGTTGCCGGACAGCAAGCCGGGGCCGAAACGCTGTCACTCGTGACCTGCGCAGCATCATGCCACAGGATCTTGAATGCGCAAGGGCGCGGTCCGCATCGCGGACCGCGCCCTTGCGGGGAGACTCAGCGGTTGCTGGCCGTCACCCACTTCTCCAGCACCCGCCGGGCCGCGCCCGAGTCGATGGACTCGGCCGCCCGCTCCATCCCGGCCCGGATCCGCTCCGTGAGCGGCGCGTCCGTGGGCGCCAGGGCGGCCAGCGCGGCGGCGGAGTTGAGCAGCACCGCGTCCCGGACCGGGCCGGTCTCCCCGGCGAGCAGCCGGCGGGCCACATCCGCGTTGTACGAGGCGTCGGCGCCCCGCAGCGCCTCGATGGGCACCAGGTCGATGCCGACGTCCCGGGGGTCGAACGATTCCTCCCGCACCCGGCCGTCCTCGACGATCCACACCCGGGAGGTGGCCGTCGTGGTGAGCTCGTCGAGCCCGTCGTCACCGCGGAAGACCAGCGCCGAGGAGCCGCGCTCGGCCAGCACCCCGGCCAGGATCGGCGCCATCCGGGCGTCCGCGACGCCGGTCGCCTGGGCCTTCACCCGAGCGGGGTTGGTCAGCGGGCCCAGGACGTTGAACGTCGTGCGGATGCCCAGCTCACGGCGGGCGGGGGCCACATAGCGCAGGGCGGGGTGGAACTTCACCGCGAAGCAGAAGGTGATGCCGGCCTCCTCGGCCACCTCCACCACCCGGCGCGGGGTCAGCTCCAGATTGACGCCGAGCTTCTCCAGGACGTCGGAGGCGCCGCTCGCGGAGGACGCGGCGCGGTTGCCGTGCTTGACGACCTTCGCCCCGGCGCCCGCGACGACGATCGAGGACATGGTGGAGATGTTGACGGTCTTGGCGCCGTCGCCGCCGGTGCCCACGATGTCGACGCTGGGGCCGGGCACCTCGATGAGATTGGCGTGCCGGTACATCGCCCGGACCAGGCCGGAGATCTCGGCGACCGTCTCGCCCTTGGCCCTCAGGGCGACCGCGAAGCCCGCGATCTGGGCGTCGGTGGCCTCCCCGCGCATGATCCGGTCCATGGCCCAGGCCGTGTCGTCGGCGTCGAGGTCCACTCCGCGCAGCAGGGCGTCCAGGAGGCCGGGCCAGGTGTGGGCCACCGAGCGCTCGCCGCCTGCGGGGGTCACGTTCATGGTCCACACTCCTGGTGGTCGGTCCCTGGTGGGGGCCGTCCGGGGCCCCCGCTACGCGGTCAAGCCTATCCACGTCCGGGAACGGCGAAGAGCCCCGTCCTGGGGGAACCTCCCAGCGGTAGCTGGGGGAACTGGACGGGGCTCTTGCCGTGGCGATCAGCGATCAGCGTGGGGGATCAGTGGTGGCCGTGGCCGCTCGTGATCTCCTGGTACTCCTCCGCGGTGGCCTTGGGGATGTGGGTCCCCTCGCCGTAGAAGCCCTTCGAGAGCTTCACACGGAGCTTCTGGCCGGCGCCGATCTTCCGGGCCACGCCGTTCTCGTCGACCTCCGGCTCCAGCTCGAGCGGCTTGGGCTGCTCGTGGGCCGTGAGGGTGTGCATCTGCTCCTGCGAGAGCGGCTCGTGGACCTCGATGAACTCACCGTGCGGCAGGCGCTTGATGATGCCCGACTCGCGGCCGTGCAGCACCTTCTCCTTGTCGCGGCGCTGGAGACCCATGCAGATCCGGCGCGTGGCGATGAAGGCGACGACCGGGCCGACGAAGAACGCGATCCGGACGAACCAGGTGATGGCGTTGATCGACAGGTGGAAGTGGGTGGCCCACAGGTCGTTTCCACCACCGACCAGCAGCACCAGGTACCAGGTCAGCCAGGCGACACCGAACGCGGTGCGCGTCGGGGCGTTGCGCGGGCGGTCCAGCAGGTGGTGCTCACGCTTGTCGCCGGTGACCCAGGACTCGATGAACGGGTAGACGGCGATGGCGGCCAGCACCAGCGGGAAGATCATCAGCGGGATGAACACGCCCAGGACGAGCGTGTGGCCCCACAGGTTGATCTCCCAGCCCGGCATCACACGGATGAGGCCCTCGGAGAAGCCCATGTACCAGTCGGGCTGGGCGCCGGTGGACACCTGATCCGGGCGGTACGGGCCCATGGCCCAGATCGGGTTGATCGACGCGAGGCCGGCGATGGCCGCGATCACACCGAAGACCAGGAAGAAGAAGCCTCCGGCCTTGGCCATGTAGACCGGCAGCAGCGGCATGCCGACCACGTTGTTGTTCGTCCGGCCGGGGCCGGGGAACTGCGTGTGCTTGTGGTAGAAGACCAGGATCAGGTGCGCCACCAGCAGGCCGAGCATGATGCCCGGCAGCAGCAGGACGTGGATCGAGAAGAACCGCGGCACGAAGTCCGAGCCGGGGAACTCGCCCCCGAACAGGAACATCGAGACGTAGGTGCCCACGATCGGGATGGAGAGGATCGCACCCTCCATGAAGCGGACACCGGTGCCCGAGAGCAGGTCGTCCGGCAGGGAGTAACCGGTGAAACCGGTGAACATGCCGAGGACCAGCAGCAGGAAGCCGAACAGCCAGTTGACCTCACGCGGCTTGCGGAACGCGCCGGTGAAGAAGACGCGCATCATGTGCACGAGCATGCCCGCGACGAAGATGAGCGCCGCCCAGTGGTGGATCTGCCGGATGAGCAGACCACCGCGGACGTCGAAGCTGATGTCCATGGTCGACTTGAACGCCTCGGACATCCGCATGCCCTGCATGGGGACGTACGAGCCGTGGTAGACGACCTCGTTCATGCTCGGGTGGAAGAACAGCGTCAGATACACACCCGTGAGGATGATGATGATGAAGCTGTAGAGGCAGACCTCGCCCAGCATGAAGGACCAGTGGTCCGGGAAGATCTTCCGCATGTTGACCTTGGCCAGGCTGTAGATGCCCAGTCGGCCGTCGGCCCAGTCGGCGACCCGCTCGCCCGCGGGTGCCTTGCGGCGGTTGTCATTGGTGGCAGTACTCATCCGCGCTCCCAGTACGCAGGACCGACGGGCTCGGAGAAGTCGCCCATGGCCTCAAGGTAACCCTTGTCATTGACCTTGATCCGCAGCTGCGGAAGGGCGTGGCCGGCCGGGCCGAAGATCACTCGACCGCCGTCGGAGAGGTCGAAGGTCGACTGGTGGCACGGGCACAGCACGTGGTGCGTCTGCTGCTCGTAGAGGCTGATCGGGCAGCCGACGTGGGTGCAGATCTTGGAGTACGCGACGATGCCGTCGGCGGACCAGTCCAGGGACTTCTTGTCCTTGATGTTCTCCGGGCGGAGCCGGACGATCATCAGGGCGGCCTTGGCGATCTCCTTCTGGAAGTCGTGGTCCTCCTCGGACATGCCCTCGGGCATGGCGAAGGTGAGGGACCCGACCTGGACGTCCTCCGGGCGCAGCGGCTGCAGCGTGTTCTGGTTGATGAGCATCTTGCCCTCGGACCAGGCGGTCTTGCGCAGCTTGGTGCCGGGCAGCGGACCGAGGTCGCGGAGCAGCATCACACCGGAGAGCGGCACCAGGGCCAGCGCGCCGAACATCGTGTTGCGCAGCAGCTTGCGGCGGCCGAAGGTCGACTCCTCCGCGCCCTGCTTGAAGTCGGCCAGCACCTTGGCCTTGACCTCCGGGGAGGCCTCGATCGGGTGCCGGTCGTCCGCGGACTCGACGTCGGACATCAGGGTGCGGGCCCAGTGGACCGCGCCCGCGCCGATGCAGAACAGCGCCACGCCGAGGGTCAGGCCCAGCGAGAAGTTCAGGGCGCTGATGTGACCGATCGGGAAGACGTAGATGTTCTTGTCGACCGGGAGGGACACATAGGCGGCGATGAAACCGACCGTGGCCAGCATGGACAGGACGAACAGGAACGCGACCACGCGCTCGGAGCGCTGGGCGGCCTGCTCGTCGATGTCCTGCTTGCGGTGCTCGTGCGGCGGCAGCCCCGGGTCGGCGAACGGGTCGGCGGCGGTGGCTACGGCACCGTGCGCGTCGCCCTGCGCGGCGGGCAGGGTCTCTTCAGGAATGTCTTGGCTACTCATGACTTCTTGGCCTTAGCGGTGTGGGCCGCGACCCAGATGGCGACGGCGATCAGGGCGCCGAGACCGAAGATCCACGCGAACAGACCCTCGCTGACCGGGCCGAGCCCGCCCAGCTCGAGACCGCCCGGGCTCTTGGTCTTGTCGCTGTTGACCGTGTCGAGGTACGCGATGATGTCCTTCTTGTTCTTCTCCGACATCGTGGTGTCGGGGAAGGAAGGCATGTTCTGCGGGCCCGTCTGCATGGCCTCGTAGATGTGCTTCGGGTTGACGCCCTCGAGCGTCGGGGCGTACTTGCCGTTCGAGAGCGCGCCGCCCTTGCCGGTGAAGTTGTGGCACTGGGCGCAGTTCGTGCGGAAGAGCTCGCCACCCTTCGCGATGTCGGCGCCCTCCGGGCTGTACTGGCTCTTCGTCGGCTGGGCCGGGCCCGCGCCGAGGGAGGCGATGTACGCGGCCAGCTGGTCGATCTCGGCCTGGGAGTAGATCGCCTTCTTGCGGGGCGCCTGGGCGCCCTGCTGCTGGAGCGGCATACGGCCGGTGGCGACCTGGAAGTCGACGGCGGCGGCGCCCACGCCGACCAGGCTCGGCCCGTCGGTGGTGCCCTGACCGCCGGTGCCGTGGCAGCTTGCGCAGCCCACGGAGTAGAGCTTCTTGCCCTCCTCGATGGCGAGGGACTGGGCGCTGTCATCGGCCTTGGCCGTGTCGGCCGGCGCGAACGCGGCGTACAGCCCCCCAGTTACCGCCAGCGCGAAGAGTAGGACGACGACCGCCGCCAGCGGATGGCGTCGTCGTGCGGAGAGCTTTTTCACGGATTACCCCGGTGTCAGGATCTTCTGCGTCGATCTGGACTGTTGGTCCGGTGCGGGACAGGACCGATTACTTGATCAAGTAGATCGTGGCGAAGAGGCCGATCCACACCACGTCGACGAAGTGCCAGTAGTAGGACACGACGATGGCCGCCGTCGCCTGGTGGTGGGTGAACCTCTTGGCCGCGTACGTCCTGCCCAGGACCAGCAGGAAGGCGATGAGACCGCCCGTCACGTGCAGGCCGTGGAAGCCGGTCGTCAGGTAGAACACCGAGCCGTACGGGTCCGAGGAGAGCGAGAGGCCTTCCTCCTTGACCAGATCGGTGTACTCGAAGACCTGGCCGCCGATGAAGATGGCACCCATCACGAAGGTGATCACGAACCACAGGCGCAGCTTCTTCACGTCACCGCGCTCGGCGGCGAAGACGCCGAGCTGGCAGGTGAGGGAGGAGAGCACCAGGATCGTGGTGTTGGTGGCCGAGAACGGAAGGTTCAGCGCGGACGCCATTTCCTTCCAGTGGTCGGGGCCGGTCACCGATCGCAGGGTGAAGTACATCGCGAAGAGGGCCGCGAAGAACATCAGCTCGGAACTCAGCCAGATGATGGTTCCGACGCTGGTGAGGTTCGGTCGATTGACCGACGGGTGCGCGTGCCCGGTATCTGTTGCTGTTGCTGTCGCCACGACCGACATTATGTCGGTCGCTTATCTCGCGCTCACCCCGGGGGGTGCCGTTCGGTGTGTCAAGACCGTATGCCCAGCTCGTATGGCCCATTGGGGCGGTCCCCCAAAGGGAGGAAGCGGCACTTCGGGCGCCTCGCGGGGCCCGCCGACCCCTCCTCCCGGGCGCCGTTCGCGGAGTAGCATCCGCGCACAACAGCCCTGCCTGCCCACGAGCATGGAGGAACGATGCGGACGACCGCCACGGTGCTGGTCTACAGCGACGACGCGAGCAAGCGGGAGCAGGTGCGGCTCGCCGCGGGCCGGCGGCCGGCCGCCGACGTGCCCGAGGTGCGCTATCTGGAGTGCGCGACGCTGCCGGCGGTGCTGCGGACCCTGAAGGAGCACCGGGTGGACGTGTGCGTCCTGGACGGCGAGACGGCGCCCGCGGGCGGCATGGGGGTGTGCCGGCAGCTGAAGGACGAGGTGTTCCGCTGCCCGCCGGTGCTGCTGCTCATCGGCCGTCCGCAGGACGCCTGGCTGGCCACCTGGAGCAGGGCCGACGCGGCGGTCACCCATCCGGTGGACCCGGTGGCCCTCGCGGACGCGCTGGCCGGGCTGCTGAGGCCGCGGCAGCCGGTGGAGGCCTGACGGCCGAGGGCCGGCGCGGCTAGAGGCGGGGGCGCAGCCGGGCCGTGTCGGCCGGGCTCGTGCCCTCCCGTTTGCCGGCGGCCAGGGCGCTGCCCTCGCGCCACTGCTTCCAGGGCATGTTCCAGTCGCCGAAGCCGTTGTCGAAGGGGGTCATGGTGGCCCCTGCGCTGCCCACGACCTTGACGATGTCGCCGACGCGCACGTTGTCGAAGAACCACTTGGCGTTGGCGGTGCTCATGCCCGTGCAGCCGTGGCTGACGTTGTCCGCCCCCTGCGAGCCCTCGGACCAGGGGGCGGCGTGGACGTATTCGCCGCTCCATGTGACCCGGGTGGCCCAGTAGACGGGCAGATCGTAGGCGTCGGAGCTGCCCTCGGAGATGCCGATGCTGGTGCCGCGCATGCGTACGAAGGCTTCCTGGCCCAGGACGACCTTGACCCCGTTGCGGGTGGCGTAGCCGGGCTTGCCGGTGGTCACGGGGATGGAGCGGATCTCCTGGCCGTTCTTGAGGACCGCCATGTAGTGGGCGCTGGCGTCGGTGACGGCCTCCACCCGGTCGCCGGTGGTGAGCCGGACGCCCTTGACGGGGCCGCCGTAGAGGCCGCTGCCGACCTTGATGCCCTCCAGGGTGGCGCGCACGTCGATGGCGGCGTGGGCGGGCCAGTACTCCTGCGGGCGGTAGTGGAGGGTCTTGTTGTCCACCCAGTACCAGGAGCCCTGGACGGCGGGTTCGGACTCCACCTTGAGGGTGCGTTCGACGACGGCGCGCGCGGCCGGGTCCTGGACGGGCTCGCTGAGCTCGGCCGTGATGGGCTGCCCGACGCCGTAGGTGCCGTTCTGCGGGCCGAACGCGACCCGGAGCACCCGGTTGGCCCGGCTGGTCTCGAAATCCATCGTCCGGCGGCCCTGGGCGCCGTCCTCGTCCTCCGTGCTGACGCGCACGGTGTAGCGCGCCCCGGCGGACAGGGCGCCGGTGCTGCGCCAGCGGGAGCCGTCGGGGTCGAGGTCACCCTTGACGCGCCGTCCGGAGGCGTCCGTGACGGTGACGTCCGTGATCCGGTCGCCGCCCTCGGCGGTCACCTCGATGGGCCTGCCGGGATCCGCCTTCTGCCCGTCCCCGGCGCCGCCGGCCAGGCCGACGTCCGTGGCGTCGTAGGGCTCGTCGGCCAGCGGGTTCGACGAGCCGCCGCACGCGGTGACCACCACCAGGGCCACGGAGGACAGCAGCAGGGTCCAGAAGGGCACCGCGCCGTGTCGGGGTGACTGACTCATGGTCACACCGTAGGAAGGATCGACGCGCGCGGCTTGCGGTGCGACTGCACACGGGTGAACAACGCGACGGGCCCCGCGCACCGTGAGGTGCGCGGGGCCCGTCGTCCGCTGCGTGGAACCTACTGGTTCTGGTTCTCGCCGCGGTAGAACTCGAACACCCAGCCGAAGAGGCCGATCAGGATGACCGGGGCCGAGAAGTACATGAGCCACCAGCCGAAGCAGATGCTCATGAAGGCGAGGGCGCCACCGACCGCCAGGGAGAGCGGCTGCCAGCTGTGCGGGGCGAAGAAGCCCAGCTCGCCGGCGTCGTCGGCGACGTCCGCCTCCTTGTTGTCCTGGGCACCCGCGTCCACCCGGCGCGCGGTGAACGCCAGGTAGTAGCCGACCATGATGCACAGGCCGAAGGACATGAAGAGCGCGGTCGTGCCGACCGTCTCCTTCGACCACACGCCATAGACGATCGCCATGGCGAGGATGAAGACGGAGAGCCAGATGAACATCTTGCCCTGGATCTTCACTTGCCGGCCTCCTTGCCACCCGCGAGGGCCTTCTCGGCCGCGAGGTTCTCTTCGAGCTCCAGGGCCGCGATCTCCGGGTGGTGGAGGTCGAACGCCGGGGATTCGGAGCGGATCCGCGGCAGCGTGAGGAAGTTGTGCCGCGGCGGCGGGCAGGAGGTCGCCCACTCCAGCGAGCGGCCGTAGCCCCACGGGTCGTCGACCTCGACCTTCTTGCCGTACTTGGCGGTCTTCCAGACGTTGTAGAAGAACGGCAGGATCGACAGGCCCAGCAGGAAGGAGCTGATGGTCGAGATGGTGTTCAGCGTGGTGAAGCCGTCGGAGGCGAGGTAGTCCGCGTAACGACGCGGCATGCCCTCGGCACCCAGCCAGTGCTGCACCAGGAACGTGCCGTGGAAGCCCACGAACAGCGTCCAGAAGGTGATCTTGCCCAGGCGCTCGTCCAGCATCTTGCCGGTGAACTTCGGCCACCAGAAGTGGAAGCCGGAGAACATCGCGAAGACCACGGTGCCGAAGATGACGTAGTGGAAGTGCGCGACGACGAAGTACGAGTCCGAGACGTGGAAGTCCATCGGGGGCGAGGCCAGGATGACGCCGGTCAGACCACCGAAGGTGAAGGTGATCAGGAAGCCGACGGCCCACAGCATCGGGGTCTCGAAGGACAGCGAGCCCTTCCACATGGTGCCGATCCAGTTGAAGAACTTCACACCGGTCGGGACCGCGATCAGGAAGGTCATGAAGGAGAAGAACGGCAGGAGCACGCCACCGGTGACATACATGTGGTGCGCCCACACGGTGACCGAAAGACCGGCGATGGAAATCGTCGCCGCGATCAGGCCCCAGTAACCGAACATCGGCTTCCGGGAGAACACCGGAATGACCTCGGAAATGATGCCGAAGAACGGCAGCGCGATGATGTACACCTCGGGGTGTCCGAAGAACCAGAAGAGGTGCTGCCAGAGCAGTGCTCCACCGTTTTCCGCGCTGAATACTTGTGCGCCGAATTTACGGTCCGCCTCCAGGGCGAACAGCGCGGCGGCCAGCACCGGGAAGGCCAGCAGGACCAGCACACCGGTCAGCAGGACGTTCCAGGTGAAGATCGGCATGCGGAACATCGTCATGCCGGGCGCGCGCATGCAGATGATCGTGGTGATGAAGTTGACCGAACCGAGGATCGTGCCGAAGCCGGAGAAGGCCAGACCCATGATCCACATGTCGGCGCCGACACCCGGCGAACGGACCGCGTCCGACAGCGGGGAGTAGGCGAACCAGCCGAAGTCGGCGGCGCCCTGCGGGGTGAGGAAGCCACCCACCGCGATCAGCGAGCCGAAGAGGTAGAGCCAGTAGGCGAACATGTTCAGCCGCGGGAACGCCACGTCGGGCGCGCCGATCTGAAGCGGCATGATCCAGTTCGCGAATCCGGCGAACAGCGGCGTCGCGAACATCAGCAGCATGATCGTGCCGTGCATCGTGAACGCCTGGTTGAACTGCTCGTTCGACATGATCTGCGTGCCGGGACGGGCCAGCTCGGCGCGCATGAGGAGCGCCATCAGGCCGCCGATGCAGAAGAACGCGAACGACGTGACCAGGTACATCGTGCCGATGGTCTTGTGGTCAGTGGTGGTGAGCCACTTGATCACCTGACTGCCGGGCTGCTTCTGGCGTACGGGCGGTGCTGCCGTGGCTGTTGCGGCGGCGGCACCCTGGGGTTCGTTGAGGATGCTCACTTGTTCTTGGTCTCCGCGTTCTTCGCGTGATCCGTCTGCGCGATGCCCGCCGGCTGGTAACCGGTCTGGCCCTTGGCCGCCAGCTCCTTCAGGTGCGCCTTGTACCGCTCCGGAGAGACGACCTTGACGTTGAAGAGCATCCGGGAGTGGTCCTGGCCGCAGAGCTCGGCGCACTTGCCCAGGAAGGTGCCCTCCTTGTTGGGGGTCACCGTGAAGCTGTTGGTGTGGCCGGGGATGACGTCCTGCTTCATCAGGAACGGCACCACCCAGAAGGAGTGGATGACGTCCCGCGAAGTGAGGACGAACTCGACCGTCTCGCCCTTGGGCAGCCACAGGGTCGGACCCGGGTTGCCCGTCTGCGGGTTGCGGTCACCGGGTACGCCGACCTCGTAGACACCCTCGGCTCCCTGCGGCGCCTTCTTCAGGAACCGGTCGGGGATGGCGTTGAGCTCCTTGTTCTCACGGAGCGGCTGCGCCGGGGTGGCCGTGTTGCCGTCGACGTTCTCGATGTAGTTGAACGCCCAGCTCCACTGGAAGCCGACCACGTTGACGACGTGCTGCGGCTTGTCAGGGTTCGTCAGGAGCTTGTTCTCATCACGCGCGGTGAAGTAGAAGAGCACCGAAACGATGATGATCGGGACCACGGTGTACAGCGCCTCGATGGGCATGTTGTACCGGGTCTGCGTGGGGATCTCCACCTTCGACTTGCTGCGCCGGTGGAAGATGACGCTCCAGATGATCAGGCCCCACACCAGGACACCGACCGCGAGAGCCGCGGCCCAGGAGCCCTGCCAGAGGGAGAGGATCCGCGGCGCCTCTTCCGTGACGGGCGTTGGCATGCCGAGGCGGGGGAAGTCCTTCGATGTGCAACCGGTGGCGGTCGCCAGGACAGCGCCCGCGGCCAGCGCCTGCAGCAGCTTCCGCCGCACCGGGCGCCGCGACGAGCGGTCGGAGCCGTTGGGACTCACGTAGCGCCTTCCCGAGAGTCTCGCCCGTGCGGCCGGCTGCGGCCGTCTCGCTGGTCGGTCGCCGGCCCGCTGCGGGCAGGGGTTTGGATGTTTATGCGGACCAAACCCTACTGGACGCTATTTGGGGTCGCGCGGGGAGGGTGCCCAACGCGCCGGTCCGGTCCCCGAAGGGGTGGAATCCAGGGCTCCGGAGGCCAACTGGAGGACCGTCAGACAGGGGCATCCGCGCAGCCCAGAGCCCTGCCGGCGGCCTCGGCGACGACCCCGGCGACGGGTGGGCGGGGACACCCCCGCGGCCGGCTCCCAGCCGGGGTTAGCGTTCATATGTGCCCTACTTCGACGCCGCTTCCGCAGCCCCCCTCCACCCGGTCGCCCGCCAGGCGCTGCTCGCCGCCCTCGACGAGGGCTGGGCCGACCCCGCCCGCCTCTACCGCGAGGGCCGCCGCGCCCGGCTGCTGCTGGACGCCGCGCGCGAGGCCACGGCCGAGGCCGTCGGCTGCCGGCCCGACGAGCTCGCATTCACTCCTTCGGGTACCCGCGCCCTGCACGACGGCATCGCCGGAGCGCTCGCCGGACGCCGCCGGACCGGCCGTCATCTGGTGATGTCGGCCGTGGAGCACTCCGCCGTCCTCCACTCGGGCGAGGCGCTGGAGGCGGACGGCGGCAGCGTCACCCGCGTCCCCGTGGACCGCGCCGGCCGCGTGGACCCCGCCGGCTACGCGGCGGCCCTGCGCCCGGACACCGCGCTCGCGGTCCTCCAGTCCGCCAACCACGAGGTCGGCACCGAGCAGCCGCTCGCCGAGGTCACCGAGGCCTGCCGGGCGGCGGGGGTGCCGCTGCTGGTGGACGCCGCGCAGTCGCTCGGCTGGGGCCCGGTGGCCCCGGGCTGGTCACTGCTGACCGCGAGCGCGCACAAGTGGGGCGGCCCGGCCGGGGTGGGCCTGCTGGCCGTACGCAAGGGGGCCCGGTTCGCGGCGCGCGGACCGGTGGACGAACGGGAGTCCGGCCGCGCCCCGGGCTTCCCCGACCTCCCGGCGATCGTCGCCGCCGCGGCCTCGCTGCGGGCGGTGCGCGCGGAGGCGGCGGAGGAGGCCGCGCGGCTGCGGGCGCTGGTCGACCGGATCCGCGTCCGGGTGCCCGAGCTCGTCCCGGACGTGGAGGTGGTCGGCGACCCGGAACGGCGGCTGCCGCACCTGGTGACGTTCTCCTGCCTGTACGTCGACGGGGAGACGCTGCTGCACGCGCTGGACCGCGAGGGCTTCTCGGTCTCGTCCGGCTCGTCCTGCACGTCCAGCACGCTGGAGCCGAGCCATGTGCTGCGGGCGATGGGGGTGCTGTCGGAGGGGAACGTACGGGTTTCGCTGCCGCGGGGGGCTGCTTCGGAGGACGTGGACGCCTTCCTCGGCGTGCTGCCGGGGGTGGTGGCGTCGGTGCGTGACCGGCTCGGGGCGCCTACGGGAGCCTCTCCCGCCCCTGCCGGGGGCGAGGAGGAGCTCGTCGTCGACTCGCTCGGGAAGCGGTGCCCGATTCCGGTGATCGAGCTGGCGAAGGTCATCGGGAACGTGCCCGTGGGCGGGCTGGTCACGGTCTTGTCCGATGACGAGGCCGCGCGGCTCGACATTCCCGCGTGGTGCGGGATGCGCTCGCAGGAGTACGTCGGGGAGCGGCCCGTGGAGCGCGGGGTCGCTTATACGGCTGTCTCTTATAC
>NZ_JAILXP010000097.1 GCF_020740895.1 Streptomyces sp. UNOB3_S3
AGTTTCGCCTGGCTGGGACGGTACCGCCGCTTGTCGAAGGACTACGAGTACCTCGCTGAAAACTCGGAGAGTGCGGTCTACCTCGCCACCATCATGCTGCTGCTTCACCGGGTCGCAGTTCCCACCTGAACGGGACTTCTCGGACACCCTCTACAGTAGAACTGCTATCGGAATGACTTCAGGCGTCGCCAACAGATGAGTGAGCAGGCGAGGCTGAGGAAGGCTTCGTGGATGTCGTCGCGTACTTCCCAGCGGATCCGCAGTCGGCGGAACCAGTGGAGGTGGGCGAGGTGCGCTCGACGACCCACCGGTGGGTGCCGAGGCCGGATCCGTGGGGGACGCCGCGTCGGGCGATGACGGGTTTCACGCCCAGGGCCCAGGCGAGACGTCGGTACTTGTCGTGGTCGTAGCCGCGGTCTCCAAGCACCGTGTCGGGCCGTCGGCGGGGGCGGCCGCGCTTGCCGCGGACCGGTGGGACGGCCTGGAGTAGGGGGATGAACTGGGTGACGTCGTTGCGGTTGCCGCCGGTCAGCGTGGCTGCGAGCGGAATGCCGGTGGCGTCGGTGATCAGGTGGTGCTTGCTGCCGTTCCTGCCCCGGTCAACGGGGCTTCGTCCTGTCTTGGATCCCCTTTTAACGCGCGTATGTGAGAGCCGTCGACCACGGCACGGGAGAAGTCCAGAGCGCCGGCTCCGCGAAGCCGGGCCAGGAGGGTCTCGTGCAGCCGGGGCCAGACGTCGGCCTCGGTCCACTCGGCCAGGCGCCGCCAGCAGGTCATGCCTGATCCGAAGCCCAGTTCCTGCGGGAGGTGTTCCCACGCGATCCCGGTGTGCAGGACGAACAGGATGCCCTGGAACACCAGCCGGTCCGGATGCCGCTTCCGCCCAGGATGACGAACCCGACGCTCCACCCTCGGCAACAGCGGCTCGATCACCGCCCAGAGCTCATCATCCACTTCCCACGGCTTCCGCCGAGCCACCCCGCACCCCCAGATCGACAGTCCCGGGACGATCCAACCACCCCAAAGGTCATTTCGTTAGGGGTTGTTAGAGCCGCGACAGCCTCCTCGACGTGCTGCTGGAAGAGTCCCGCATCGCGGCTTTCCGGGACGTGCTGCCAGACGATGGAGCTGGCGGCCAGGTCCACCCACGGATCGACCGGGGCGGGGGAGGGGCTGCCAGGCCGGGCGCCGCAGACGTAGAAGTTCTGTGCCTGGAGCACGAGTTGGGCTGTCGTGTCGCGCACGGAGTTCCACGTCTCGCCCTGCACCGTCTGCCCCCTGCCTTCCGTTGCCTCAACGGTGCGGCCAGTCTAGGAGAGCGGCGTCCTCTGGTTTTGGCCTGGGCGGCCTGGTGCGCTCGCGGCGACGGTCGCGTTGTCCTTGACGATGACGTTCCTCTGCCCCCGGTTCGTGGCCGGACTGGTGAGAGTGCAGGTTCCTAGCCTGGCGGGATGACGAGGACACCACCGAGCGAAGCCGTCCAGCGGATTTCGGGCGGTCGCCTAGCAGGCCCACCGCCCTTTGAGGCGGAAGTTCAAGGGGTCAGGCGCGGATGGGGTGAGCCAGACGTCGATCGACCCTGAGGTGAGCCCGCGATTGATCTTCACTGTTCCCTTGCCGTCGTTGTGGTTCATCGGCGTGTAGTAGGTGTACTCCGAGGCCCCTGCTGAGGCTGGGGCGCCCGGGCTCTTGTCGGAGGAGACCATGAGGCTGACGGAACCGTCGACGAAACTGGTTGACGTTTCGTCTACGCCGGGGTGTGAGCCAGGTTTCGGGTAGCCGAACCCAGGTTGACCGATGTCCACTGTCCAGGTGGTTCCGTCAAGTTGGAAGCTGACATTCGCGTGCCACGCTCCATCCTGGGTCGGCATCACGCATTGGGTGGACCAGGCAGGCGGTACGTAGTCGTAATGGGCGCCGGTCTTGCGAGGCAGCCTGCGGTAGGTCCGGGTGATGTGACCCTCCAGGCCGCCACTGAACACCAGGTCCAGCTCCGGCCTGGGGGAGGGCGCAGTGGTGGGATGAACCCTGGGGGCAGGCGTGGTGGGACCGGAGGCTGCACGAGTCGAGTGATGCGTGCTGCTGGGCTTCGCAACGCGAGTGGAGGAGCTCTGGGGGACGGCAGAGGTGGCGGTGCTTGCCGTATGGGTGTTCTTCTTCGGTGGTCCGACGATGGCGCCGAGGATTGCTAACGCGATGACGACAAGAGCGGGTCCTCCACAGCCGATCCCGATGAACTTCCACTTCGAGCGGGATGGGAGAGAAGCGGGGAAAAGGCTCTGATCGGGCACGGGCAATGGAGGACTCCCTAATGTTCGAGCACTGGGGAGCGTCAGGGTTCCAGAAAGTTCACGTGTATTTGGCAAGTCTCTTCGGTTCGTACCCGAATGTGTGATCAGAGATCTGCGCGGATGCTGCCAGAAGCAGGCAGGCTCTCCGCTGCTGTGTGCGGTCACCATCTGTGACAGCGTTGTTCCTTGACCGGCTGGCGAGACGCGTCTGTGGTTGTGCTGAGAAGCGATCGCGTTCAGGCGGCCAGTCGGTCGTACAGATGAGGGCGGTGGCTGACCGCCCGGTGCGATGCTGACGAATTGCTGACCCAGCCCCTGCCGTGATGCCGCTGACCTGCGAATTCGCCGGATACCGCGGTGTTGTGCACCATCTTGACGAAGTGGCCGGCGCCGTCGGGGCCGACGTGGACGGCACAGGGGGTGCCGTCCTTGGCCTTGGCGGCGATGTCTTCGAGGAGGGGTCCGAGGGCCTTGTAGGACTCGACCGATCCGCCGGGCATGATGGAGGGCCCGTTGAGGGCGCCTTCTTCGCCGCCGGAGATGCCGGCGCCGACGAAGTGGATGCCGCGCTCGCGGAGGTTCTTCTCGCGGCGGCGGGTGTCGGCGAAGTGGGCGTTGCCGCCGTCGATGATCATGTCGCCTTCTTCGAGGAGGGGTGCGAATTCCTCGATGACGGCGTCGGTGGGGTCGCCGGCCTTGACCATGATGATGAGGCGGCGGGGCTTGACGAGGGCGGCGACGAATTCCTCGGCGGTCTCGGCGGGGACGAAGTTGCCTTCGTGGCCGTGCTCGTCGATGAGGGCCTTGGTCTTGGCGGCGGTGCGGTTGTGGACGGCGACGGTGTGGCCGTGGCGTGCGAAGTTGCGGGCGAGGTTGCTGCCCATGACGGCGAGCCCGGTGACGCCGATCTGTGCGGTTGCCGTGGTGGCGGGGGTGCTGGGCATTGCGGTGGTCCACTCCTGTCGCTGTGCGTCGAAGGCTGGTGCGGGCGTCAACACGGCAGGGCCCGGGGATCTTCCCGGGGCCGGCCGTACGGGTGACCGGGCAGCAGCCCGGGCATGCTCGCACGGGGCGCTCGAGGGTGGCTGGGTACGCGCTGGAGGTGGTCCTGGGCCAGTCACCTCGCTGTGCCCGTTTGTGTGACCTGAACAAATGCGAGGAGAGACGCGTAGTCCGTGCATCGGGGCCTCGGCGCTGGCCGGGCCGCACGGAGTACGGTCTGGCGGTTGCGTGAAGGCGGCGTTCGTGGCGCTCACCAGAACGCGGGCCTACTCGGAGACCTTCAAGGGATCATTCGGGAAAGTACGCCCTCCGCGCCCCTCCCGGAACCGATCCACAAGTCCTGGGCATTGCTCCTCGCTCCGGCGGGGGTTCCGCATGCGGTGGCGGGTCGTGTCCTCGTGCTCGTGGCCGGTTGCCGGGCCCTGCGACGCCCGGACACCGATGAAGAACAGCCCGGAATTCCCCCGGACTACGCCACCGCGATGCGTTTTTGATGGGTAGCCATGTGCTGGCGTTATGTGAGCCTGGGGGGACTGGAAGAGAACGAGAGTTAGTGTGCTCTCTTCCGGTGAAAGGCGTTCGTGTCCGGAACGGCCGGATCTCAACTGAAGATCCACTTGATCGCCTGGGTGAAGGCGTTCACCGAGAAGTCGAACGGAGTCATCCGCGTCCGTCTCCTTTCTTCGTCAGCAGCACATTTTCTCGTAAAGGCGTAAAATTCGGGCTTTTATGGATTAATGGTGTAATCAGTGTGAAAGGCCGTGATGTCCTGGCACTGGAGCCGCTGGGGTGGGGGTGTGGCCGGTCGGGGAAATGGTCGCCCCCGGCCCACCTGCTGCGGGAAATCCGTAGAAGTCCGCAAGATTTCCGCGGGCCAGCCGCAAAAAATTGAATTTTTGACCGTTCGTTGCGGGAATTCCGTCGGTTGACAAGATTGGCCACTACATCGGAAGGTGAATGCATCCATTAGGACGGCAAAGCAGTCATGTTTTCCCCGCGCCCGAAAGGCTGTGCAGAAGATGGGGGGTCCCGTGCGAGTGGTCCTGGCCGAGGATCATCCGACCGTGCGAGCTGGAACCCGGGCGTTCCTGGAGCCTGAGGGCTTCGTCGTGGTCGGGGAGGCCGCCTGCGAACGCGAGGCGTTGGAGATCGTTTCCCGGCAGCGGCCCGATGTGCTGATGCTGGACGTGAGGCTGGAGTCGGGGCTGGCGCTCAAGGCCATTCCCCAACTCCTCGCAGCCGCACCGGGGATGGGAATTCTCGTGCAGAGCTGCTACGAGGACCGCGCCATCATCTGCGGCGCCCTCGCCGCGGGTGCCGCGGGCTATCTGCTGAAGAACAGCCCCGTGTCCGAACTGGTCGTCGCGGCACGGACGGTGGCGTCCGGAGGGCGGTACGTACAGCCCTCGCTCGGCGCCGGGCTGGCCCGCGACCAGGGCCGGGAGACGGACCTGCCCCTGCGGGAGCGGCAGGTCCTGGGCCTGCTCGCCGAGGGGCACACCAACCGTGAGGTGGCCGCGCGGCTGACGGTCAGCGTCCGCACGGTGGAGAGCGTCAGGGCCGCTCTGCGTGCCCGGCTGGGCCTGGTCACCAGGGCCGACCTCGTGGCGTACGCCCGCCAGAACCGCCCGTCCGATGTGTAGCGGAACCGCCCGGCCGGCCATGGCACACCAGCCGCCCGGACCAGGTGCGCTCGGCGGCATCTGCGTCGCGGTGAGCCTGGTCGGCGTCGTGTCCTACACGGTCAACCTTCTCGCCGACGACCGGCTGCCGGCCCGGTCGATCGCGACCCCGAGCGTCGCCCTGGCCACCGGCACCCTCGCGCTGCTGACCTGCGGACTGCGACGGGCCCGCCGGCTGCTGATCTTGATCTGCTGCGGATTCACGGTCCTGAGCGTGGACAGGCTGGCCCACTCCGCACCGACGGACCACGCGGCCATGGCGTTCCTGCTCGCGGCAGCGGTGTACGCCGTCCCGGCCTGGCCCGAGATGAAGGTGGTCCTCAGCCGGGGGCGCGCCAGTGCCATGGTGGAGCGGCAGGAGCACCATGCGGGCCTGCTCGCGGGCGAGTTGCACGACGAAGTCCTCCAGTTGCTGGCACTGACCCGACGACGGCTCGACGCGGCCCGCGCATTGGACGACCTCGGTGCGCTGCGTGCGGCGATGGAGGACGCGTCCCGCACGCTCGACGAACAGGCCGGCACGCTGCGCCGCATCATCGCCACTGTGAGCCCGGTGGCCGTCCAGGGGCTGGGGCTCGCCGAGTCGGTCACCTCCCTCGCCGCTCAGGTCGCCGCCGAGAACGGGCTCGTGGTGGCCGTGGAGGTCCAGGGCGACCGGCCCCATGCGTGTACACGGGAGAACGGCGTGAACCTTGCCGTCTACCGGGTCGCCCAGGAAGCGCTCACCAACGTGGTCAAGCACGCCGACGCCCGGCACATCGCCCTTGCCCTCACCTGTCGCGACGAGGGCATCAGCCTCACTGTCACCGACGACGGGCGCGGCCTCGGACCGAACCCGCCGAGAGCCACCGAGGGGTACGGCATGCAGGGCATGCGCTGGCGCTGCGAAGCGTACGGCGGCACGTTCAGCGCCAGGACCGCCGTCACCGGCGGCACGGTCGTCCGGGCCGTGTTCCCCCTGCGTAGCTGCCGGAAAACCCGGGCGTCGTAGCCGGCCGGTCACGCCGGCGCCGGCCTGCCCCTGGCCCGCACAGGCCGGCCAGGGGCAGGGGGACAACGCGAGATGGTGCCGAGCAGGCGGGGAACAAGGCCCTGGACCACTTCGACACCATCCCGGGGATCGGGCGGCTCGCCACCGAGATCGTCATGGCCGACACCGGCGGGGCACGGTCCGATTACCCACGGCCCGGCGCCCGGCGCCGTGGGCCGGGCGCCCGGACAGCGGGCGGGGTCAGGCCGAGCGGCGTCGGCGGCGCAGGTGAAGGACCGCCGCGCCCGACGCTGCCAGGGCTGCCGCGCCGGAGGCGGCCGGGAGCCAGGAGCGGGAAGGGGCGGTGGCGGCCTGGTCCTCGGCGAGGGCGTAACCGCCCGCGAGACCCTTGCGGTCGTAGGCCGAGCCGGGGAGCTTGTCGCCGTAGCGCTTGGCGACGAGTTGCTGGTACGCCGCGAGGGGGACGCGGGGCTTGCCTTGCAGGGCTGTCCGGGCTTCCTTGTTGAGCGGCTCGACGGAGCCGCTGCCGGTCAGCCGGTACCAGCCGTGGATCTGCGGCTCCATGAAGGTCCGCTCCTGGTCCGTGCCACGTTCGGCGGCGCTGATGTCCGCGTCGCCGTCTCGGATGCCGGCCAGTTGCCAGGTACGGCCGTCCTGGCCGCCTTGCTCCGGGGCGAGCAGGACGGCGGCCTGACGGCCGTTGGCGGCCGAGACGCGGGAGGCGAGGTAGGACAGCCGCAGGGCCGCTCCGGCGGTGGCCTTGGCCTTGCCGGCGACGAACTCGGGAGAGAGCTCGTAGAAGGGGACCGGCTTCTTGAGGTCGAAGCCGGGTGCGGCGGCGGGCGCCTGCGCGGAGCCGCGCGGGGCGCCGGCCAGGCCGCCGTCCGCGCCGCCGTCCGGGGTGCCGCGCTCGGCGGCGGCTGTCAGGAAGCGGGCGACGGTGTCGTGGAGCCGGCCGGAGCGCAGCACCTCCTGGGCGGCGGTGATGTCGGTCGCCGCGGGGGTCGCGGGTCCGTCGGCGGCCTGTGCGGGAACGATTCCGCAGAGGACGGCGACGGCAGTGGCCGCACCCAGGGTGGCGGCGCGTCTGGTTGCGTGGTGCATGGTGGGGCGTCTCCTCTGGTGGTTCTAGCCGTGTATGCCGGTGCGCGTGTGGGTCCACCGGAAGGAGTTGTTCGCGGAGTAGGTGGAGTGGTTCCACCAGGTGTAGGTCTTCGTGGTGGGCCAGGGGTCGCCGACCGCGATCATGTTGCTGGTGCTGTCGTAGCCGTAGATGACGTTCATGTGGCCGCCGCCGGAGTTCCAGCCGATACGTACGGCGAACGGGCGCCCGTTGGCGATCTCGGTCCGGGTCTCGCCGAAGGAGGCGTTGCGGTAGAGGTCGCTGCCACTGCTGCGGAAGCCCATGTTGCGGAGGGCGTTGGCCATGTCGCCGAGGGTGGCGGGGCGGTTGTTGCAGTCCAGCCGGTTGTTCTGGGCGGCAAGGCGGCAGAAGTCGTACTGGTTGTAGCGGGTGTATCCCCAGTAGTTGGCTATGGTCAGGCCGGTGGCGTCCCAGCACCACTGGTCCTTGACCTGCTTCTGCATGCTGATGTCGAGGGCCTTCCGGCCGGTGGTGGGCCGGTCGGTGGGCTCGGTGGAGTTACAGACCGGCAGCTTCCCGGTGTTCTCCTGGATGAACGCGTCGGCGATGTAGTACTTGCCGGAGTAGATCCAGCGGGAGTTGTTCTCGACGACGTCGCCGGTGGTACGGCAGGACATCGTGATGCGGTCACCGACCCGCGATTTTCCGATGATGCCGGCCGAAAGGGACGGCTGGGAGCGCTGGTTGACCGTGCTGAAATTGCCTCGCCCGCCGGTGACCGTGCCGGTGGCGGCGGCCTGGGCCTGGGGGGAGATGCTCAGCAGGAGCCCGCCGGCGAGGGCGGCGGCGCCCGTCGTGGCCAGAAGTTTCTTTTTGCGCCTCGACGCAGGGGCGGCGTGTGTGTGCGTCGATATGCGGGTTGATCTGCGGAATCTGTGCATGGGGGTTTCTTCTCTTGCGGATCAGTACTGGATGGTGTGGTTGTAGAGGATGGTGCGGGCCTTCGAGCCGGTGTCCAGGCCGTACGCGGGCCGGTCGGTGAGGAAGTACTCACGGAAGGTGGACTGGCGCTCGCGGGACATCATGGTGTTGCTCTTCGTCCAGCCGCCGTCGACCTGGGACCACAGATCGACCAGCGCGGTGGCGACCCGGGCCTCGCAGGCGTCGCCCCAGTCGATGCCGCGTGTGGTGCGGTCGTTGGCGAGGTTTGTGGAGCTGCCGTTGCCCCACGTCATGACGGTGTCCTTGAAGGCGCGGAACGCCACGGCGTCGGCATAGCCCTCGGTCCAGCCGCAGGTGGTGGAGGAGGTGCGGTTGACGTAGTGGGGCGAGCAGTTGGTGACGTTCGGCCACCATCCGTTGTAGAGCTTGCCCATGAGGGAGTGCCCGGCCTCGTGGACAGTGGTGTGGCCGGAGTCGGGGTCGCTGTCCGCGAGGTGGACCTTGTCGTCGCGGTTCGTCCAGTACGTGCCGTCCTGGGAGCCCGGGTACCACTGGACGGTGATCGGGGTGCAGCGGCCGTCCCGCTGGTTGCTCGTCCAGCAGGTGCTGGTGGAGCCCCGGTCCCACCAGAGCTTGTTGAGGGTGTCGAAGGCGTGCCAGGCACGGCTCTGGCCGCTGTTGGCGTAGACGGTGCCCAGGCTCTTGTTGCCCGAGACGTTGCTCAGGGCGTTCGAGGTGGTCGAGTAGCGGCGGTTGTATCCGTCGACGACCGACCACATGCTGCCGGCCTGGGTCTGGAACTCCGCCCAGACCTGGGAGGTGACGGATGTGCTCGGCGTGTAGCAGAGCTTGAACGCGCCGTCTCCGTTGCCGGTCAGCCCCGTGGCGAGCTTCTGCGTACCGCCGCCTGCGGTCGCCCTGCCCCAGAGGGTGACGTTGGCGTTGCTGACCGGCAGGTCCCGGTCGGCCTTGCGGTTCCAGCTGCCGCCCTCGGAGGACTGGAAGCGGTTGCGCAGCGTGCCGCTGACGCAGACCGGGGCGTAGGGCCTGCCGGGGGCGGCGGCCTGTGGGGGAGCGCTCGGCGCGGCCGGGGCGGCGGCGCCCGGGCGTGCCGGGCGGTCGTTCGCCGTGGGCCCGCCGGCCGTGGGCCCGTCGGCCGGGGTCGCTTCGGCCTCGGTGACGGACATGCCCTTGGCGGTGGAGCCCTTGGCCTTGCCGATGGTCAGTTCCACCGAGGCGTGACCGGCGCGGCGCGGGTCGGGGCGGTCGATGTCGCTGATGTCCGCCTGGATCTGGGCGGGGCCCGCGGCGACGGCCTTGACCTCGAGCTTGATGGTGCGGGTGCCTGGACTGAGGGCCAGCGTCCGGCTGGTGCGCTGGCCGAAGGCGTCGTTCGTGGGCGCGGCGAGGGCCGGGTCCCGGTCGGCGATCCGGAGGGCGGGCGGCAGCTGGAGGGAGAGGCCGGCGCGCTTGACGTCGGTCTGCGCCGTGACGGCCACGGTGAGGGTGGTCCGCTCGCCGATGGCGGGGAGGCGGCCGAGGGAGGCGGTGACACCGAGACAGCTCGGCGGCGCTTCGGAGTTCTTGTCCGCGGGGCGGACCGTGCAGCTGTCCGCCGAGGTGGGGGTGACCGCGTAGGCGGACGGTACGGCGACGGTGGCGATACAGGCGCCTATGCCGCCCGCCGCGACCAGCGCAGCGGGTCTCGGCAACCGTATTCGGAACATGGGCATGCCTTTCTGCGGCGTGCACGACGGGGCCGGTGCACGCCGATTCGAACCGTGGAGGGTGGGCGGTGTCGCGATCGTCAATAACCGGTAAACAGCGGTTTCTTGAGCGACAACTCGCCGAGACTTTACGTCATATGGATTGCGTATGTCGCATTCGGCCTGCAACTACACGCCATAAAAGACGAATAGATGTGGTGTCACCTGCGGAGTTGCGGTAAACCCGCAATTAATGAAGGGCATTGGGGCGCGCCCAACCGGAACGCGTCGGCCCGACGGTGGCCCGTCAGGAGTGAAGAGCCGTTCAGTCGGGCCGAGCGTCGGTGTATCAGTGGCGCCGGGACCCGCCGCCGGACCGGTCCTTGTCAGCCGGTGGCGTGTCGTCCTGCGGAGTGCGCGGCTGGGGGATCCGTATGGCTCCCTTGCCGTGCGCGAGTTGCACCTCGCGCTGCACCTTGGGCATCGGCAGGCGCACCGCGAGCGCCTGTACGCCGCCGATCTTCAGGTACGGCATGACCCATCCCTCCAGGTCGACTCCCGCGAACAGCTTCCAGTCGGCGTCGGCCGCGGCCTTGCCCTCGGTCGACCCGCCGGCCCTGCCCTTGACCTCGGTGCGCACGTACGGCGCGGCCACGTCGCCCTTCACACCCACGCTGCCGTAGAGGCCGAGGTTCGCCTCGGTGCCGAACCGGACCTTCGCGTTGATCGCGGCCGAGGCGCTCGCCTTCAGCGTCGCGGGGGTGAAGTTCGCCTTGGCCTCCGGCTGCCAGCCCTCGCGCAGGCCGAACGCGGAGCCGAGGGTGAAGTCGCCCTTCACCGGCTCCTGTTGGATGTCCAGGCTCGCCTTGCCGTCGGCGTCGATCAGGACGTAGCAGGTGAGGTCGATGTTGACGGTGACCGGAAGTTCACCGACGTAGAAGGTCGGGTTGGCGTGCAGGACGACGAACGGTACCCGCACCGGCTTGCCGTTCATCGTGGGAGCCGTCCGCCCCTTGAAGTGGAAGGCCGAGGACCAGTCACCGCTCAGCCGCAGGCCGGTCCCCGACGGGCCGTCGCCGGAACCGCGGCCATAGTAAGTGAAGTCGACCTCGGGCGCGAGCTGGACGAAGCCCTTGAACGATGCCTTGGTGGGGCTTTCCACCCCGTCCCCCTTCGCGTTCTTCTCCGTGTCGAGAGAGGTGTCGACATCCACGCGCAGGCTGCCGAAGGGCAGCTTGAGGCCCTCGGGTCCGGCGTGGACGTTGCCGCGCTTGGCCCAGGAGACCTTCACCCCCGGGACGAGCGAATCGGCTGTGAAGCCGGACGGGTCGACGGGCAGCTTGTTCTTGACCTTGGTGTCGCCCAGGACCGTGGAGAGATCGACCGGGACGGTACGGACCTCGGTGCCCTTCGAGGTCTTCTTCCCCACCTCCGTGACCTTGGCCAGGAGGCCCTGGGGCGCGCCGGGCACGGGCTTGCTGGCGACGATGTCGCCCACGGCGACGGGCTTCTTCGCCGCAGGCGCCGCAGGTGCCGCAGGTGCCGCAGGGGTCGTAGGCGTAGCAGGTGTCGCAGGCGTCGCCGACTGCTCCGGCGTACCGGACGCGCTCGGGGTGGCCTGCGCGAGGGTCTGGGAGATGACGGCGCGTCCGCTCTTCGGGTCGATCGAGTCGACCTTCACCGCCGACTTCCGCGCCTTGACGCCGCCGCCCGCCGGAATGGCCACCGCGCTGGGTTCGGCTCCCCCGGGGGATGTTTTCCCGAGGATGAAGTCGTTGGGCGGAGCGCTGATTCCCGTGGTGTTCGCCGTTTCGTCCGAGGCGTCGGTGGAGCCGCTCCCGAATGGTGAGCAGCCGGCCAGGGCGAGTGAGAGGGAGGTGAGCAGCACTGGTGCCAGTGCCGCTCTTCTGTGGAGGTTGCGCATAGGGGATCCTCGTGGATGGTTGTGAGGGGTCTGTTTCCCTGCAAAAGGGATGGCGGGAACATGCCATATCAGGGCATGGGTGGCACCTCTCGTTCGGCAGGTCCTGCGGGCCTGCGGGTCACTTCGCCCCCGCCGCCAGGGCTTCGAGGTGCACGGCCGCGGCCGTGGCGCCCCCCGCGGCGCGGAACGACGCGCGCACCCGCCCGGCCGCCTCGCGGAAGCCGGGCTCACGGAGAACGGTGTCCAGCGCCGCGCCCAGCACGTCGGCGGTCGCCCGGTTGAACCGGACCCGTATGCCCGCCCCGGCGTTCGTCACCTGGGCGGCGACGGCGGGCTGGTCGTCGCGGATGGGCGCGACCACCAGGGGGAGGCCGTTCCACAGCGCCTCGCACACGGTGTTGTGCCCGCCGTGGCAGATCACCGCGTCACAGCGGTTCAGCAGGGCCAGTTGGGGAACGCGCGGCCGGACCAGCACCCGGTCGGCGAACTCCGGCACTGTGCCCGTGGGGTCGACGATCACCGCCTGCGCCCGGTCCGGCCGTCCGCGCACAGCCTCGGCGCACGTGGCGAGGAAGCGGTGCGCCACCTCGGCGTTGGCCGTGCCGAGGGTGATCAGTACGGTGGGCGTCCGGGGGTCGAGCCGGTGCCAGGGGAAGTCGTCCGCGGCCGGCCGGGCGGCGAGCGACGGGCCGACGAACCGGACCTGTCCGCCGGCGGCCGGGACCGGCCCGGTCAGGGCCTCGGTGCTGAAGGCCAGCACCAGCCGGTCGGACAGCCGAGGGTCCGCGGAGCCCGAAGGGTCACCGATCCGCCGCCGCAACTCCCCGATCAGCCCGGCGATCCAGGAGTCGACCTTCGGCAGCCCGGACAGCGAGGTGAAGCCCGCCGTGGTGGTCGCCGAGGTGGCCCACACCAGCCCCAGCCGCTCGGCCACGAGGCCGCCGGCGACGGCCTGCTGGTCGGCCACCAGGACGTCCGGCCGGAACTCTTCGACGGCTGCGCGGACGCCGGGCGCCATGTGCTCGGCGAGCGGTCCGAGGAACCGCTCCCACAGGAACTTCAGCGCCGCCGGGCCGCGGAGCGAGGGCGGTCGCAGCAGGGCGGCGTCGGACAGGTCCGGGGAGGCGCACCGGAACACGGTGGTGCCGTCGCCCACCAGTGGTCCCACGACCTCCGGCAGACCGGCCCAGGCCACCTGGTGCCCGCGCCGGGCCAGTTCGGCGGCGACGCCGACCGTGGGGTTGACGTGCCCGGCCAGGGGTGGCACCACGAAGAGGAAGCGGCTCACCGGATCACGTCCCCGGCCGCCGGTACGGGCGTGTGCGCGCGGATCCACTCCAGGATCAGGTCGCCGGCCGTCTCCGTGGCGCCGACCAGGACCCAGTGCTCCTGGTCCGGCAGCACCACGGTGCGGCAGTGCGGCAGCAGTGACCCCAACCAGCCCGCCTGTGCGGCGAGTTCGGACTCGGCCCCGTAGAGGGCCAGCACCGGGCAGCCCACCGCGCGGACGGCGTCCTCGTCGAGGACCCGGCTGGCGGGGACGTCCCGCACCGTGGTGGTGGAGTGCAGCAGCCGGGCGGCCGACCGGACGCGTTTGGTCACGTGCTTGCCGTGCTTCTCGGTGAGTTCCTCGAAGAGGCCGTCGCGGGCGAGCTCCTCCGCCCCGCGCGCGAGGTTGGCCGCCATCTTGCGGGACCAGGCGACGGTGGCCGGCTCCGACTCGATCATCGAGACGCTGGCCACCCGGCCGGGGTGCCGCGCCGCGTGGCCGAACGCGATGGTGCCGCCGTAGGAGTTGCCCACCAGGTGCACGGGACCCGCCGGGGCCAGCTGGCCGAGGAGGGCCTCCAGGTCGTCGAGGTGGTCCTCCAGCCGGTAGCCGGCCGATGGCCGCTCGCTGAGGCCCTGCCCCCGCAGGTCGTACATGATCACGTCGAGTCCGGCGGCGGCGAACCGGGGCGCCAGGGTGAAGTAGTAGCTGATGAGGCTGTCGATGAGCATCCCGTGGACGAGCACCACGGTGGGCGGCGGGGCCGCGCCGGTCGTGGTCCGCGCGGGTATTCGTTCCACGTGCACCGTAATGCCGTTGGCGTCGATCATGGCCATGGGTCACCGCTCCCCGGGGGCCCGCAGGCAGCCGGTGATGTGCTCGACGAGCTGCCCCACCGTCAGGGCGATGATCTCCTCCAGCCCGAGCCCGGCCAGGTACTCGGCGAAGTTCACCGCCTCCCCGTACCGCGCCTGGAGGTGGCCGCCCAGGGTGACCAGGTCGATGCTCTCCAGATCCAGGTCGTCGTGGAACCGGGTGTCCATGGTGATCCCGGCGTCCACCACGTCCCCGTACTCGCCGAGGACGGCGTGGAGCATGCCGCCTACCTCCTCGAACACAGCCTTCTCGGACACGGCCTCGGGGGTCGCGGCGGCCGGCGCCGCCTGACTGCTGTTCACTGCTGGCTCTCCTGTCGTTCGTCGTCCGGCCGGGTGTCCCCGGGAGCCGGACCCGTGGTCCACGCGACCACGTACTCCCTCTCCGGCAGGCCCCGCGGGTTGGTGACGGTGCGGCAGCGCACCGGGTACCGGCGGCCGCCCACGGCCACCACCAGGACGTCCGCCCGGGCCTCGGTGACGGCGAAGTCCTTCGGTCGTCCCCGCAGCCCGGTGCCCTCGGCCTTGGCCACTGCCTCCTTCGCCGCCCAGAACCGGGTGAACCACAGCGGCTGCGGTTCACCGGTCCGGAAGCACAGCGCGACGAGGAGCTCGCGCTCGGCCGTGCCGAGGGCAGTGGCCAAGGTCCCCGGGGGCCGGTGGGTGACTTCCTCGATGTCGATGCCGAGCGGCGCCGGGCGCCCGTCCGTGCCGCGCGGCCGGGCCAGGGCGACCGCGGCCTCGGCCCGGTGAGCCAGCGAGACGTCGAGGGCGGGCAGGACCCGGCCGTGCGCACCGGTCACCCGCGGCCGGCCCGTCGCGTCGTTGTCCACCCGGATCTCGGCGGGGAAGACCGGTCCCTCGCCGTGCCGCCACAGCCACCGGCGGACCGCGTCCTTGGCCGCGATGCGGCCGAGCAGCCACTGGCGGCGACCGGAGGGCGGGCGCCGCTCATGGTCCTCGCGCTCGGCGGCGCCGAGGTGCCGTCGCATGACGAGGTCGCGGGACGCGAGGTCGTGGCAGCCGTCGAACAGGAGCACCCAGCCACCCGGTTGGGCCACGGAGAGGGTGTGCTGCCCGGGGAAACGTTCTTGTGCCTTGGTGTCCGTGCGGCTGTCGAACCGGTGGTCCTGCCAGCCGCCGATCTCCGCCCAGACGTGACCCTCCACGAGCAACTGCACGTCCGCCTCCACCGCGGCGTCGGTGACCGAGACGATCCTGATGAGGCACTGGACCCGGGTGCCGGGCGAAGGCTGCGGGCCGAAGAACCGGATGTGCCGCACGCGGACGGGGAACACCAGGGTCCGCTCGGTCAGTGTGGTGAGGATCCAGTAGCCGAGCAGCTGCCCCACGTTGTCGAGCAGGGCGCCCGGCGCGGACGGGGCGGTGAGCACGCCGCGCACATGCGCGTCGCCCATCGCCGTCAGCTCGGTGACGCCCTGGAACGCCGGGCCGTGGAACATCCAGCGGTCCCGGTACAGTCGCCCGGCCGTGATCCCGGGGGCCCGTTCCTCCTCGGGCGCCCACCGCCAGGGCCGGGGCGCATCGCCGGGGTAGCGGTCGGCGAGTTCCACCTCACCGTGCGCGTACGCGCCGAACGTCACACCGGCCCGGCCGGTCCCGCACGCCTCGACGGTCACGGGTACGTCGACGGCGGGGGCCGCGGCCACCCAGCGGTTCAGCCGCACGTCGCGCACCGCCACCGCGGTCGTCCCGGGCCGGGCCCGTTCGGCATGCTCCATCATGTGGTGCACCACGGTCGTGGCAGGGACGACCGGCCACCGGTCGGCCTCGTCCGGCCAGCCGGGGCGCTGTGCGAAGAAGCAGTGGTCGCGCAGATACGGCATGGCGTCCGTGGACACCCGCAGTACGGTGCGGACCGTGGACGCCGCCGCGGCTCGGGACACCGCGACGGCCACCTCGGCGGTGTCCTTCAGCAGGGCCCGGAGCTCGGCGTCCAGCGGGGAGCCGGCCGGGACGGGCGGCACCGCGCCGGAGTCCGTCCCCTGCCGGACGGCGAGTGCCGAGCGCACCGCGGCCACCGTCTCCCGGTCCAGGGACACCAGCTTCCCGCCAAGGTCCAGCCGCGAGGGCGGCATCCGGCGGGCGTGGCCGCCACCGTCCGCCGGGACCCCGGTGGACGGGCCGCCGACTGTCCACAGCGCCGTGGCGACCCGGAGCAGCTGCGCCGTCCCGTTCCGGTGCGGGGAGTCGGCCGGCACCACCAGGTGGGGGAGGCCGCGCAGGGTGTTCTCGACGAGCGAGCCCACCTGACCCGTACCGGCCTGGACGAAGACCCGGAAGCCGGCCGCGTACATGGCCTCGATCAGCGGGCGGAAGCGGACGGGCTCCAGCAGGTGGCGTACGAAGAGGTCCCGTATCCCGTCCTCGGTGCCGGGGTACTCCGCTGCGGTGGTCGCCGACCAGACGGGCACGCTCGGCCGGCGCAGCTCGAACAGGCCCGCGTAGTGCCGGATCTCGTCGAGGTAGGGGGCCAGCATCGGGGTGTGGAAGCCCGAGCGGAACGGCAGGACCTGCCCGATGACGCCGCGCTTGCGGAAGTGCCTCACCAGGTCCTTCACCTGGCCGGGCGGACCGCAGACCATCGACTGCTCCGGGGCGTTGTCGTGCGACAGCACCACATCGGGACGGCCGGCGAGCACTGCGGTGACCTGCTCGGCCGGTGCGCCCAGTGCGGCGAAGGACAGCCCGGCCACCCGCACCTGGTCCGGGTCGAAGGAGCGGGTGAACTCGTCGACCGCGTCCCCGGCGTACAGCCCGGCGGTGGCCATGGCCGTCCACTCGCCGATGCTGTGGCCCGCCACGGCGTCGGGCACGATGCCCATCCGGCGCAGTGCGGCGTCCAGCACCCGCCCCACGGCGATGACTCCGGCCCCGTGCCGTCCGACGTCCGCCACATCGGCCCCGGACCCGCCGAACCCCGCGGGCAGCAGTGCCGACAGGCCGAACCGTTCGACGACGTCGCCGATCCGGGGCCGGAACTCGGCCTCCAGGCCGGGGAAGACGAAGGCCAGCCTCCCGCCCGTGGAGCCGCCGAGCAGCGGCTCGGGGGCGAACCAGACGTCGCCGCGACCCCGCCACGGGCTGCCCTTGGCGACCGCTTTCCGGGCCAGGGCGAGGCGCCGGGCGTCCGGGGCGACGATGCCCAGCCGGACGCGTCCGTCGTGCGCGGACCGCCGTGCGCGGACGGCGGCGTCCTCGGCGTCCAGCAGCGCGGCGAGCTCCTCCGGGGTGCCTGCGGCCAGCCGCAGCACCTGTTCCGGTTCACGGACCTCCACCGCCGGACGGTCCGGACGGCATTCCGGACCGGGGACTGCTTCGAGCACCACATGGGCGTTGATGCCGCCGAAGCCGAAGGCGTTGACGCCCGCCCGCCGGGTCCGCCCGTCGCCGGCCTCCCACTCCCGCGCCGCGGCGATCGTCCTGAAGCGGGTACGCCCCAGGGCCGGGTGCGGCTCCTCGCAGTGGAGGGTCGGCGGCAGGACGCCGTGGTGCACCGCGAGCGCGGCCTTGACGAGACCGGCCACTCCGGCGGCCGGCATGGTGTGCCCGATCATCGACTTCACCGACCCGATCACCGGCCGGTCCCTGTCATCGGGCGGGCCGAACACCTCGGCAAGGGTGGCCAGTTCGGCCGCGTCGCCCGAGGGGGTGGCGGTGCCGTGCGCCTCCAGGAGCCCGACCGACCCCGCTGCGGCGGGATCCAGCCCCGCCTCGCGCCAGGCCGCCCGTACCGCCTTCACCTGGCCCGAGGGATCGGGGTTGACGAGGCTGCCGCTGCGGCCGTCGCTGGCCACGCCGGTGCCGCGGACGACGGCGTAGACGCGGTCGCCGTCGCGCAGCGCGTCGGAGAGGCGCTTGAGCGCCACCACGCCGGTGCCCTCGCCGATCAGCAGACCGTCCGCGTCCCGGTGGAAGGGGCGGATCCGCTGGCTCGGCGACATCGCGCGCAGCCGGGAGAACAGGGACCACAGCGTGATGTCGTGACAGTGGTGAACCCCGCCCGTCAGTACCAGATCGCAGCGGCCCGCGGCCAGTTCGCCGACCGCCTGGTCGACCGCGACCAGCGAGGACGCGCAGGCGGCGTCCACCGTGTACGCCGGGCCGCGCAGGTCGAGCCGGTTGGCCACCCGGGAGGCGGTCAGGTTGGGCACCAGGTTGATCGCCTGCTCGGGCTCGTCCGGTCCCAGCTGCCGCGTGTACGCCCGCCGGACCCGCTCCAGCAGTCCGGCGTCCAGCTCGGGCAGCAGCTCCGAGAGAGTGCGCACCAACTGGTTGGACGTCTGGACGGACTGGGTGCCCCGCGCCATCCCGGGGGACAGATAGCCGCCCCGGCCCAGGATCACCCCGATCTGGTCCCGGTCCGGCAGCCGTTCCTCGCCGCCGGCGTCGGCGATCGCCTCGGCGGCGACGTGCAGCGCGATGAGCTGTTCCGGTTCGGTGCCGGGCACCGAGTTGGGCATGATCCCGAACCGGGTCGCCGCCACCTCCGCCAGCTCGTCGACGAATCCGCCGCGGCGGCAGTACACCCGGTCCGAGCGGCTGCCGGCGGCCGCCGGGTCGTAGAAGGAGGGGTCCCAGCGCCCGGACGGGACCTCGGTGATCGCGTCGGTCCCGGACGTCAGATTGCGCCAGTACGTCGCGAGGTCCGGGGCGCCGGGGAAGAGGACGGCCATGCCGACGATGGCGACGGCGGGCCGGCCGGACGGTGTGCGATGCGTGCTCATGCCCACCGGTCCGTCGCGGTGTAGACCACGGCGTCGGTGGATTCCTCGCCCCAGGCGAGCTCGCGCAGCAGGCACAGGGCCCCCTCCTCGGGGTCGATGAGTCCCACGCCGCGCCGCGCGTACTCCCGGGCGAGCTCGGGGGTCACCATGCCTCCGTGCTCCCCGTCCGGCGCCCAGGGCCCCCAGTGCACCGTCAGCGCGCGGGACGCGGACTTCTGCGCCCACCGGCTGCCGAGGGACTGCAGGGCGTCGTTGGCGGCCGCGTAGTCGGCCTGGCCGCGGTTGCCGAGAACGGCCGCGACGCTGCCGAAGAACACGACGAACCGGGGAGTCCGCGGCAGTTCGTCCAGCGCCGCCAGCAGGGTGCGCGCGCCGTCGACCTTGGTGCCGTAGACCCGGCGGAAGGACTCGGGGTCCTTCTCGGCCAGGACCCGGTCCTCGATGATCCCGGCCGCGTACACCACGCCGTCCAGCCGGCCGTGTTCGGCGTGGACGTCGGCCACCAGGCGTCGCACCGCCTCGGGGTCCCGGACGTCCACCGTGTGGTAGCGCACCGGACTGCCCAGATCCCGCAGGGTGTCGAGGGTGCGGCGGACCTCCCGGCGGGCGAGGATCTCCGAGACGGCCCGCTCGATGCCGGCCGGGGAGCGTTCCCCCTTTTCCGACAGGACGCCGTCGGCCAGGACGGTCCGCAGCGCGGCCCGGTCCGGCGCCTGCCGGGTGGCCGGGTCCTCGAGGCCCTCGGGCTCGTCCGGCAGGGTGGTCCGGCCGGCCAGTTCGATCCGGCAGCGGGAGGCCGTCGCCAGCGTCGCGGCGGCCCGGGCGGAGATGCCCCGGGCCCCGCCGATCCACAGCACCACCGAGTCCCGGTCCAGGCCGATGGCGGCCGCCTCGGCCGTACCGTCCCCGGCCGGGCCCGCGCCGCGGTCGCCCAGCGCGCCGAGGCCGGCGGCCGCGGTCTCGAGGCCGGACCGGACGCCGTCCGGCGACCGCAGCACCACCGGGGCCGGCTCCTCGGCCGTCAACTCGTCCACCAGCGCGGCCGCCATTTCGGCGGCCGTCAGCCGCGGGGCCAGCTCGACGAACCGGGCGAGGGTGTCCGGGTACTCCCGCGCGATGGTCCGGAACATGCCGCGCAGCCCGTCCGCCCGTCCGCCGGTCCCGGCGGGGACGTCCGCGTCGGCGGCGGGCGCCGCCGTGAGCAGCCAGTGCGGCCCGCGCCGCAGCGCGGCCTGGAACACCGGGAAGGCCCCGGGCAGGAGCGGCCCGTCGCCGTCCCGCGACAGCGCCTCCAGGTGGAACACCCCGTCCAGCGGGCCGTCCTCGTCCGTGAGCATGTGCTCCGACGGCAGGACGACCGTCTCCGCACCGCGGGCGGCCAGCAGGGCGGCCAGCGCGTCCGGCACCGGTCCGGCACCGCCCAGCAGGGCGAACCGTGTCCCCTCCAGAATCGCGAAGTTCCCGTCGGGGGAGGGGAGGCGGACGCTGCGCAGCACCAGCCTGCCGGGCGCCGCGCCGGTGACGGCCGGCCCGGGGCCCTCCACGGGGACGGGGGCCTGCGGCGCGGGGGCCGTTCCCCCGCCGGGCAGCCGCTCCTCCAACAGCTCGGCGATGCCGGACGCTGTACGGGCCTTCGAGACCGCTTCCAGCTCCGCGTCGTCGAGCCGGGGCAGGGAGGTCCGGTCGGCGCCGAAGCCCAGCCGTGCGGCCAGCTCGCCGACGATCTCGACCCGCTTGATCGAGTCGATGCTCAGGTCGGCCTCCAGGTCGAGACCGGGCTCGATCATGTCGAGGGGATAGCCGGTGCGTTCGCTGATGATGTCCAGGACGACCGCCAGCACGTGCACGTCCGCCGGTACTGCGGGCGCCGCCGCCGGGGACATCACGGGAGCGGGGGCGCCCGCAGTACCGGCGGACGTGCAC
>NZ_JAILXP010000098.1 GCF_020740895.1 Streptomyces sp. UNOB3_S3
GTACGAGGGCGGGCTTTTCCGTCACGGTCGTGGAGTATGCCCCGGTCCGGCGGGGCCATACCCAAGGGCGGGCAAACCGTGTGCGAGCCAAGTGCCCGGCGTCTATCTACCGTTCGGGTGAACCGACATGAGGGTTCGTGCAGCCGGAACGCCGAGGGCGTCCCTGTACCGTAGCGGCGGCGGATTTCCCGGGCGGACGGTCCCGGCGACGATGGAGGCGGAAGACCTTGAACGATCCCGGCCGGACCGAGGCGTACACGGCCGAGGACCGCGCGACCATGACCGGGCCCGCGTGCGCGTTCCTCGACCGGTGGCTGGCCACCATGGACACCGCGCTGGAGGAGTGGCGCCGGGCCCATCTTCCGTCCGGCTTCCCCTTCGACTTCGGCCTCGACTCCCTGGACGCGCTGGAGCCGCTGCTGCTGTCGCGCTACCCGGACCGCGCCGCCATCGACGCCGCTCCCAACGCGGACTTCACGACCGGAGCCGTGCGCTACATCGGCGAGGCGCTGCTGCGCGCCGTGCCCGCCCGGTGGGGCTACGAGGACCGGGGCGCGGAGAGCACCCACCCGTACAACCGGGTCCCGGTGGTCCGCTCCAACACCCCCGCCGCCTTCATGGAGGCCGTGGCCCCGTACCTGGCCCTGCATGTGCTGGTCCGCGACCGGGGGCGCGGGACGCTGCGGCAGTTCACCGGCCCGCTCCTCGACGCCCACGAGGCGGCGGAGCTCGCGGGCGGCTGACCCCTCACCGGCCCGGGCCGTCCTCTCGCGCCAGCAGTTCCCTCTCCTGTTCGGGGCTGAAACCGCGCCGGAGCGCCGGCAGGCCGCGGGCGCGGTCCCAGGCGAGGACGTCGGCCGCCGTCACCTCCAGCGGGGTCGCGGGCAGGCCCGCCGCGCGGGCCCGGGCCGGGCTGCGCCGCTGGCTCGGCCGGTCCGGGCGCAGGAGCGGGAAGAGCGGGGGCAGTTCGCCGGGGGCCGGTGTCACCGGCACGATCTCGACCCGGGTCCCGGCCACGCGGGCGCAGGTGCGGATGAGCCCGCCGAGCGTGGTGGGTTCGGCGGGGCCCACGGCGTGGAACGCGCCGGGGCGGTCGTCGGCGAGCAGCCGGCCGACGAGGCGGGCCAGGTCGCGCGAGTCGACGATCTGGACCGGCTGGGCGGGGTCGGTGGGCAGGGCGACACGGCCGCCGAGGGCGGCCCGCCGCACCCAGTAGGTGAAGGTGTCCGACGGGTCGTACGGGCCGGCGACCTTGCCCGGCCGGACGATCGTGGCCCGGGTGCCGTACCGGGCCAGGACGTCGTCCTCGCAGGCGACCTTGCACGGGCCGTACGTGGTGTTGTCGAGCACCTCGGTGTCGCGCACGGGCGGGCGGCGGGGGGTGTCCTCGTCGGAGTCCGGCCCCAGGCCCGTGTTGTCGTAGACCGCGTGGCTGGAGATGAACAGGTACCGGCCGACGCGGTCGCCCAGCGCGTCCATGGCCTGGCCGACGTGGCGGGGGACGAAGCCGCTGACGTCCACGACCGCGTCCCAGCGGCCGTCGCGCAGCGCGGCGTAGTCGCCGGTGTCGCGGTCGCCGATGAGCCGGGTCAGCCCGGGGAACAGGCCGGTGCCCGTCCTGCCCCGGCCGAACAGGGTCACCCGGGCGCCGGCGCGCAGGGCGTCCTCCACGATCGCGCGGCCCACGAACGACGTACCACCGAGCACGAGGATGTTCATGTCCATGGCGTTGTCCATGGCCGTCGACCCTACCCGGCGGGGTCCTGGGCGGAACCCCGCCGGGCGGGCCCGTGCGCTCATCGCACGCGGCGCCGGAGGGCGATGACGTTGTCGGTGACCGTGGCCTGCTGCCCCTCGGGGCCGGTGACCCGGCGGGCGGGGGCGTCCAGGCGCTCGGTGTGCCAGTCGTCGAGCGCGAGGCCCAGCGCGGCGAGCTCCTCCTGCGGGGTGGGGACCGCGTCCTCGTGGGGGTGCCAGGACCACGGGGGGACGGTGGCGTGGGTGACGACGAGCAGAAGGCCGCCGGGCGCGACCTTCTCCGCGACCGCGCGCAGGATCCGTTCGCGGGGCAGTTCCACGTTCGACTGGAAGAACTGGGCGGAGACCAGGTCGAAGGAGCCGTCGGGGAGGGTGCGGGCCAGGTCGTGGCGCTGGAAGTCGATCCGGTCCGCGACGCCCGCCCCGGCCGCGTGGCCCGAGGCCCGCTCCAGCGCGGTGGCGGACACGTCGGCGGCGGTCACCCGCCAGCCGTGCCGGGCCAGCCAGACCGCGTCGGCGCCCTCGCCGCAGCCCAGGTCGAGGGCCGTGCCGGCCGGCAGCGGCTCGACGACGTCGACGAGGACGGGGTTGGCCCTGCCGCTCCACACGCGGTCGCGCTCCTGGTAGCGCCGCTCCCAGTACTCGGCGACGTCGACGCCGGCGTTCTCGGCGTGGTGGCGCTGGTGCCCGCTGATGCTCATCGGGAGTCCTCCCTCTCGGTTCACCGGGAGCCTCGCCCGGACCCCGCCCGCTTGACAAAATTTCTTGCCGGATCAGCAAAATGGCGGGATGACCGACGACGACATCCCCCAGGTACTCAGCGCTGTCGGCCCCCGGCTGAGGGCGCTGCGCCACGAACGCGGGGTCACGCTGGCGCGGCTGGCCGAGACCACCGGGATCTCGCTCAGCACCCTCTCCCGGCTGGAGGCCGGGCAGCGCAAGCCGACCCTCGAACTGCTGCTGCCGCTGGCCAAGGCCTATGGCGTCCAGCTGGACGAGCTGGTCGGGGCGCCGCCCACCGGGGACCCTCGCGTCCACCCCCGCCCGTTCACCCGGAACGGGAAGACCTTCATCCCCCTGACCCGTGACCTCGGCGGCGGCCTGCGCGCCTTCAAGCACATCGTCCCGGCCGGGGAGGTGAAGGACGTACGGCCCGAGCAGAAGACCCACGAGGGGTACGAGTGGCTCTACGTGCTGTCGGGGCGGCTGTGGCTGGCGCTCGGCGAGCACGATCTCGTCCTCACCGCCGGTGAGGCCGCCGAGTTCGACACACGTGTCCCCCACGGCTTCGCCAACGCCGGGGACGAGCCGGTGGAGTTCCTCAGCCTCTTCGGCCCGCAGGGCGAGCGCATGCACGTACGGGCCCGGCCCAGTGGCGCGTGACCGCCACATGGGCCGGCACATGGACCGGGCTACCGGCGCTCTGACGGGGTAGAACCACCCCGGCGGCGGACGGCGGGAGTGGTGCGGGTGAAGTGGCGGGACCGGCTGCGGTATTGGTTCGACAGCACCATGGACCGTGGCACACCGGCCCTCATCGGCTGGCTGGCGCTGGCGTCGGTGGCGCTGATCGGCGTGACGACCGTGCTGGTGGTGACCCTCACCGACGAGGACACCGAGGCCAACGGCGGCTGGGCGGGCGTCGCGTGGATGAGCCTGCTGCGCACCCTGGACCCCGGCACCATGGGCGGGGACCACGGCGGCTGGGTGTTCCTGGCGCTGATGCTGATGGTGACCATCGGGGGCATCTTCCTGGTGAGCACCCTCATCGGTGTGCTCACCACGGGCCTGAACAACCGGATCCAGCAGTTGCGCAAGGGGCACTCGCAGATCATCGAGAGCGGCCACACCGTCGTCCTGGGCTGGTCGGAGCAGGTGTTCACGGTGGTCGAGGAGCTGGTCGAGGCCAATCAGAGCGAGCGGCGGTCCTGCGTGGCCATCCTGGCGGACCGCGACAAGGTGGACATGGAGGAGCAGATCCGGCTGCGGGTCCGTGACACCGGCCGTACACAGGTGATCTGCCGGTCCGGCAATCCGCTGAAGCAGACGGACCTGGAGCTGGTCAGCCCGGACACGGCGAAGGCCGTCATCGTGCTGCCGTCGTTCTCCCGGGACAGCGACACCAAAGTGATCAAGGTGCTGCTGGTCCTCAACAACAGGCCGTGGGCCAAGGACCGGCCGCCGCTGATCGCCGCCGTGCAGGACGCGGGCAACCTCGCCGCCGCCCGGCTCGCGGCGGGGCCGAGCGGGCTGGTGGTCGACGCGGACGACCTCGCCGTACGGCTGACCGTGCAGTCGCACCGGCAGTGCGGCCTGTCCACGGTCTGCAACGAACTGCTGAGCTTCTACGGCAACGAGATCTACATCACCCGGGAACCGGCCCTCGCCGGGGTGGCCTACGGGGACGCCCTGCACCGCTACGCCCTCGGCGTGCCCATCGGTGTGGCCCGGGCGGACGGCCGGATCCTGCTGAACCCGCCCATGGACACCCTCATCGGCGCGGAGGACGGCATCGTCCTGGTGGCCGAGGACGACGTGTTCATCCGGCTCGCGGACGAGCCGCCGCCGATCGTGGAGAAGGCGATCGCCGGGGGCACCGGGCGGCCGCCGGCCCCCGGCCGTACGCTGATGATCGGCTGGAACTCCCGGGCCACGAAGATCATCGAGCTGCTGGACGAGTTCACCCGGCCCGGCTCGGCCCTCGACGTGGCCTCCCCCGGCCGTCCGGCCGGCTTCGACGACCTCGCGCCGGAGCGCCTCGCCCTGGGGCACAAACACTGCGTGCCCACGAACAGGCGGTCGCTGGAGGCCCTCTCCCCGGGCGGCTACCAGCACATCCTCGTCCTCTCGGACGAGACCGTCGACCCCGAACAGGCCGACAACCACACACTGGTGACGCTGCTGCACCTCCGCGACATCGAGGTGGGCCTCGGCGACCCGTACTCGATCGTCTCGGAGATGAACAACGACAGCAACCGCGAGGTCGCCCAGGTCACCAAGGCCGACGACTTCATCGTCAGCAACAAGCTGATCTGCCTGCTGCTGACGCAACTGGCCGAGAACCAGCGGCTCTACCGGGTGCTGCGCATCCTGCTCGACCCGGCCGGCTCGGAGATCTACCTCAAGCCGGCGGACCACTATCTGGTGCCCGGCGCCGAGGCCACCTTCGCGACCGCCGTCGAGGCCGCCCGCAGGCGGGGCGAGACCGCGATCGGCTACCGCACCGGCCGGGACCGCGACACCGCGCCCTCGTACGGGGTGCGCCTCAACCCGTCCAGGACCGCGCCCTTGACTCTGCGCGAAGGGGACCAGATCGTCGTACTCGCGGAGGAGGGGTGACGGGGTGATGGGGGTGGCTGTCGTGACGGGCGTGACAAAATGGTTCATTGCTTGCGCAAGTCGGGAACCATAGGCTCTGGCCTGGCGTTATTGCGCAATGACAGCACGCAGTCCAGCGAACTCCGGAGGAAGAACATGGCCGTGACCCTGGCCAAGGGCGGCAACGTCTCACTGAGCAAGGAGGCCCCGGGCCTGACGGCCGTCATGGTCGGCCTGGGCTGGGACGTGCGTACCACCACGGGCGCCGACTACGACCTCGACGCCTCCGCCCTGCTGTGCGACACGGCCGGGAAGGTCCTCTCCGACCAGCACTTCGTCTTCTTCAACAACCTCCGCAGCCCCGAGGGCTCGGTGGTGCACTCCGGGGACAACCTCACCGGTGGCGGCGACGGGGACGACGAGCAGATCCAGGTCTCGCTGGGCACGGTCCCGCCCGGGGTCGCCCGCATCGTCTTCCCGGTGTCCATCTACGACGCCGACCAGCGCGGCCAGAGCTTCGGGCAGGTGCGCAACGCCTTCATCCGTGTGGTGAACCAGGCCGACGGCCGTGAACTCGCCCGCTACGACCTCACCGAGGACGCCTCCACCGAGACGGCGATGGTCTTCGGCGAGCTCTACCGGCACGGCGCCGAGTGGAAGTTCCGGGCCATCGGCCAGGGTTACGCGTCGGGGCTGGCGGGCATCGCCTCGGACTTCGGCGTCAGCGTCTGACGGACGGCAGGGCCCCGGGGCGGGAGGCCCCCCGGGGCGGGTGTGAGGAGGCGGACGGCGCATGGCATCCCTGCGACCCCTACGGCGGCTCGCCGCGACGGTCGTGGTGACCGTCGCGGCGGCCGGGTCCCTCACCGCCTGCGGCGGCGCGGACGCCCCCGCCGCGCCGCCGCCCGCCTCGGCGGGCCCCGGCGTGCCGAGCGGGTCGTCGCCGTCCGCGAACCAGGACCCCGCGCGCTTCGCACCGCAGGTCGTGAAGCGCGCGGGGCGGGCGAAGGTCGACGCCCAGCTGCTGATGGCGATCCTCTACAACGAGTCGTACAAGCCGCACGACCCGGCCCTGGAGCGCGCCTGGCAGCGGATGAAGCCCGACTCGGCGTTCGGCATCGCGAACATGCACAAGGCGGCCTTCGACGACACCAAACAGGGCCGCGACTTCGCCAACCGGTCCTGGGACGAACTGCCCGACGACCCCGACCTGGCCGTCGAGGCCGCGGCGTGGTTCCTCCACGACCTGGCCACGGGCCTGCCGCAGAAGACATCCGGCCCCTACACCCGGAACGAGCTGCTGGCCCTGGGCTACAACGCCGGCGCGGGCAACATGAGCGCGATCGCCCGGGGCACGAAGCCCGGCCCCCAGGCCCAGTCGTACCTGGACCGGCTGCGTGCCAACTGGGCGAAGGCCGGGGAGGCCGTCAAACGGTAGGGCTTCCGGCGGTGGCCGTCAGCCGACCACCCGCAGGCCGAGCGCGGCGCACACGGCGGCGGCCTGGGCCGGTGAGATCACCGTGCCGCGCAGCCGGGACACCACGGCCTCGCCGATCTCGCCGAGGTCGGCGCCGCGCAGATCGGCGCCGTCCAGCCGGGCCTCCCTCAGGTCGGCCTCGCGCAGCCGGCAGTCCTCGAAGACCGCGTCCCGCAGATCGGTGCCGTACAGGTGTGCCTCGGTCAGGTCGCAGCCGGTGAGACGGACGCCGCGCAGGGCCGTGTCGCGCAGGTCGACGAGCTGCATCGCACAGTTCCGCAGGGTCAGGGTGACGGCCAGTCCGCGCAGCGCGGACAGGTCGGCGCCGGTCATCCGGCAGCCCGTGAAGGCGGCGTCGTCCAGCATGGCGCGCGGGAAGCGGGCGTTGGCGAGGTCGGTCCGCTCGAAGACGGCGTCGCCCAGGTCGGCGGCCTCGAAGTCCGCCGAGGCGAAGGAGCCGCCCAGGAACCGGGCCCCCGTCAGCACGGCCTCCTCCAGCCGGGCCCCGACGGCGACGCAGTCGTCGAACTCGGCCTCGGTGAGGTCCGCGCCGCGCAGATCGGCCCGGCCGAGATCGCAGCGGCGCAGGACCACGGGGGCCGTGCGACGGGCGAGGACCGCGCGGAGGTCCAGGCCGGTGAGGTCGGCGTCGGCGAGCTCGTCCAGGGCGGCCAGCGCGTCGAGGGTGTCCTGAGGGGTGCGGGGGGCGGCGTTCACGCCCGTCAGCATAGGCAACCGGCGCGGGCCGGGTGCCGGGGCCGTCCCTCCCGCCCCTCGGTGCCGCCCGGGCCACGGGACTTGAGCACACCGCACCGGTGCCCGCGCCCGGTCCGTACGGATCAGCTCCCGACGCTCCGACGAGCCGTCACCCACGCGGGTGCCCCGGACGGTGTCCCGGGCGATCGTTGGTCCGTACGGCCCGGCGGGGCCGTACCGCACACGGATCTCAGGGATCTCAGGGACAGGAGCACGCCACCATGGCCATCGTCGTCACGTTCCATGTCGAGGGCACCGCGGGCCAGAAGCTCTACGACGACTGCATCACCCGTATCACCAACGGCCGGGGCTTCACCTCGCCGGCCGACCTGCCCGTACCCGGCCTGCTCGCGCACATCGCGGGCCCGGTGGAAGGGGGCTGGCGGGTCGTCGACGTCTGGGAGTCGGGCGAGGCGCTGGAGGCCTTCGCCAAGCACCTCGGGCCCATCCTGGCCGAGCTGGGGTACGCCGATCTCCAGCCCGACGTCACCCCCGCCTACAACGTCGTCCTCCGCTGACCGGAATCACGGCCGGACGGACCACGGCCGACGGGCCCGCGCCGCACTCCCCTGCGGTGCGGCGCGGGCCCGCCGCCCGTGGCGTCGCTCCCCACCCTGCCGTCCCCCGCGCCCCGGAACGTCCTTCCAGGGGCGGGTGTCCCTCCGCCGTACGGCGGAGGCGCCCCACGGCCACGGGTCGTACCGTGGCGTCATGACACCGATGGGCTTCGACCGTCTCCGCGCCGAAATCCTCACGCAGACCGACCTGTTGCGGTCGCACGTCAAGGGCGTGGACCTCAGCGTCCCCGTGCCGTCCTGCCCCGGCTGGAACCTCGGGCAACTGCTGCGCCACGTGGGCTGGGCGCACCGCTGGGCGGAGACGATCGTGCGGACGCGGTCGCCGGAGGCCGTGTCCGACGCACGGCTCAACGACGTCGCCGGGTACACCGACGAGGACATGGCCGTGGTCGGCCCGTGGCTGACCGAGGGCGCGGAGCTGCTGGCGGCCGCGCTGCGGGACGCCGGGCCCGGGGCGGCGGTGTGGACCCCGGTGCCCGGCGAGACCTCCCCGGCGTTCTGGGCCCGCAGGATGACGCACGAGACGGCCGTCCACCGCGCGGACGCGGCATCGGCCGCCGGCGTGGAGTTCACCGTCGCCGAGGACGTCGCCTTCGACGCGCTCGACGAGTGGATGTCCTTCGGCTCGGTGCCGGAGGCGTTCGCCCCGGGCCCCGGGGTGCCCGCCCTGCTGGGCCCCGGCCGTACGCTCTCCTTCCGCGCCACCGGCACCGCGCCCGGGACCCGGGCGCACTGGCGGGTCGACCTCACCGGCAACATCCCGGTCTGGAGCCGCGCCCCCGGCGACGCCACCGTCGTCGTGAGCGCCCCGCCGGCCGATCTCGTGCTGTTCGTCTACGGCCGCCCGGCGGCGGGCGGCGGCCCGGAGGTCACCGGGGACGCGGCACTGCTGGAGCTGTGGCGGGAGCGGACGGGGTTCTGGCTCCAGGAGTGACCACGAGTGACCGGGCCGTCGGCGCGGGGATTTCGCCACGGCACCGATCGGATCACGTCGAAAGACGGGACACAGCGTGGTGTCGTATTACCGGTGAGCATGTCCTGCGGTTGGGTACGCGTACTCACCAGGAAAGGGACGCGACACTTCCATGACCCTCCACCGCACCGCTCTCCGGGCCGTCTCCTCGGCCGCGCTGGTCACGGCGCTCGGCCTCGTCCCGGCTCACACGGCCTCGGCGGCTCCGGCCGGGGACCGGCAGTCCCCGGCCGGGCTGTCGGCCGGTCTCCTGCCCGGCGCCCACGGCGACACCTCAGGCAAGGCCCTCAAGGGCGGCCCCGGCGACGGCGGGTGGCACGGCGACGGGCTGGAGCTCAACGCCGCCGACAACAAGAAGGTCGACGCCTTCCTCCTCCGCGCCCGCCGCGCGGAGCGGACCGTCAGCCCGCAGGTCAGGGCGGCGGCCGTGATCAGCCATGCCCAAGTGATCGGCTTCGACCACCGGCTGAAGTCCCCCGACTCGCTGAAGCGCAAGGTCGCCACCTCCATGAAGGAGACCCCCGGCCGGACCGTGGACCAGGCGCTGGCGGGCATCGGCGACTCCGTCCGCTACACCCTCCAGTGGCCCGACGGGCGGTACGCCTCGGGCGTCGCCCTCGCCTCGTCGGTCCTGGCCGGATGGGGCGACGACAGCGTGAAGTGGTCCAACACCTGGGGCCGCGCGAAGGGCTACAAGGGCGTCAATTCCGCGTGGAGGGAACCGCGCTCGGGACACGTCTTCGAGGTGCAGTTCCACACCCCGGAGAGCAAGCGGGCGCAGGAGGACACCCACAAGCTCTACGAGGAGCAGCGGCTGCCCACGACCACGCCCGAGCGCCGGAAGGAGCTCCAGGAGCGGCAGGACGCGATCTTCTCCGCCGTGCCCGTCCCCGCCGGGGCGCCTGAGCTCACCGCGCCCGCGCCACGCCGCCACCCCGCCCACGCGGCACATTCCGCTCACGCGGCTCGCCCTGCTCACGCCGCTCACCCCGCTCGTCCCGCTCACGCCGCTCGCCCGGCCGTCTGAGGCGGAAGCGCGATCATTTCCGTCGGCCTCCCGGCGTTCCCTACCGTGGCCGGGTGAACGGAACGAGAACGACCGAGACGACGGCGGCGGCGACCGGCGCGCCGGGGCGTCGCCGTGACCCGGGGGCCGTGCTGGCGCCGGTCGCCGTGGCGGCGTCCGGGCTGGGGGCGACGAGCCTGTGGTGGGCCCTGCCCGCCATGGCCGCCGCCTTTCTGGCGGGGCGGCTGTCGGGGCGGACCCGGCCGCTGGTGGTGGCGCTGACCGTGCTGGTGACGGCGGCGTCGATCGCGGTGGTGGCCGTGCCGGGGCTGCTGGTGCTCGGCAGCCGGTTCGTGGTCGTGGTGGTCGGGGCCGCGCTGCTGCCGTGGTTCGCGGGCCGGGTGTGGCGGCAGTACCAGGAGCTGACCCGCCTGGGCTGGGACCGCGCCGGGCGGCTGGAGCGCGAGCAGCGGCTGGTGGCGGAGCAGGCGCGGCTGCGCGAACGGGCCCGCATCGCCCAGGACATGCACGACGCCCTCGGGCACGACCTGAGCCTGATCGCGCTGTCGGCGGGGGCGCTGAAGCTCGCGCCGGGCCTGGCGGAGGAGCACCGGGCGGCGGCCGAGGACGTACGGGCCCGGGCGGCGGGCGCGGTCGAGCGGCTCGGGCAGGTGATCGGCATCCTGCGCGAGGAGGCGGACGGCGCGCCCACGGAGCCCGCGGACTTCGCCGTCGCGCGGCTGGTGGAGGACGCGGCGGCCTCGGGGCTGCCGGCCGTCCTGCGCACCGAGGGCGAGGAGTACGAGATGCCGCCGGCGGTGGAGCGGGCCGCGCACCGGGTCGTCCAGGAGGCGCTGACGAACGTCGCCAAGCACGCCCCGGGCGCGACGGCCACCGTGCGGCTGTCCCGGACGGCCACGGAGGTCGTGGTCTCGGTGGAGAACGCTCCCCCGCCCGCGCCCGTGGCCCCGCCCCTGCCCGGTGGGGGCCTGGGGCTGATCGGCCTGGACGAGCGGGTGCGGCTGGCGGGCGGCTCGTTCGACTGCGGCCCGCGCGGGGGCGGTTTCGCGGTGACGGCCCGGCTGCCGCGCACGCCGTCCGCCCGGCCCGCGTCCCCGGCGCCCGCCGCGCCGGGCGGTGGGCGGCCTGGCGCGCTGCCGCCGGAGCACCGGCGGGCCCGGCGGCGGGCAGGCCGTGCCCTGGCCGCGGCGGTCGCGGTGCCGCTGCTGGCCACGGTGGTCCTCACGGGTGCCCTGACGGCGTGGGGCTCGCTGACGCTGTCCCACACCGTCCTCGCCCCCGCCGACTACACCGCGTTGCGCCTGGGGCAGAATCGCTCGGAGGTGGCGCGTGTGCTGCCCGACCGTCAGTTGCCGTACCGGCCGCGGGCGTACGAACCGAAGGGGCCGGGGATCAGGTGCGAGTACTACGCGGTGACGGCCGCCCGGTTCGTCTCCAGCTCCGGGGACGCGTACCAGCTCTGTTTCCAGGACGGCCGGCTGATCGGCCGTACCGTCTTCGGAGGGTGAGCGGCCGGTGATCCGGGTACTGATCGCCGACGACGAGCCGATGGTCCGCGCGGGCGTCCGGGCGGTGCTGTCCACCGACCCGGGGCTCACCGTCGTCGCGGAGGCGGGCGACGGCGCCGAGGCGGTGGAGCTGGTCCGCCGGCACCGTCCCGACGTGGCCGTCCTCGACATCCGCATGCCGCGCGTGGGCGGCATCGAGGCGCTGGCGTCGCTCCGGGGCGCCGCGCCGGAGACGGGGGTCGTGATGCTCACGACGTTCGGCGAGGACGACTACATCCTCCAGGCGCTCGCGGGCGGCGCCGCCGGTTTCCTCGTCAAGTCGGGCGCGCCCGAGGAGCTCATCGCGGGTGTCCGCGCGGTGGCCGGCGGCGCCGCGTATCTGTCACCGAAGGTCGCCGCCCGGGTGGTGGCCCATCTCGCCGCGACCGGCGCCGGGTCCGCCGCCGGCCGGCGCGCCGCCGCCCGGGAGCGGGTCGCGGCCCTCACCGCCCGCGAGCGGGACGTGCTGGCCCATGTGGCCGCCGGGCTGTCCAACGGGCAGATCGCGCGGCGTCTGCACGTGGTGGAAGGCACCGTCAAAGCGCACGTCAGCTCCATACTGGCCCGGCTGGGCGTCGACAACCGGGCCGCGGCCGCCGTCATGGCCCACGAAGCGGGTGTGACGCCCCCGGATCTCCTGGGCGCCCCGTTCCGGTCCGAACCGTGACGTCAGCCGGGCCACCGGCCCGACAGTGACCGGCAGCAGCGCGAGGAACAGGACGAGCGCCGCCGACGCGCCGAGCACGGAGCCGGCCAGCACGTCGTGGGGGTAGTGCACGCCCACGGCGACCCGCAGCAGCGCGCCGGCCGCGCCCAGCGGCAGCGTCACGGCGGCGAGCCGCGGCCGCGCCAGGGCCACGCCGACGGCGATCGCGACGGCGAGGGTGGAGTGGTTGCTGGGGAAGGACCAGTCCCCCACCCCGGGGCACGGGGCGACCGCCGTGACACCGCTCAGCGCCCGGCAGGGCCGCTCCTCGTCCACCATCGTCTTCAGGATCTCGCTGATCCCGTACGCCACGACGGTGGCGACACCGGCCAGCACCACCGCGGCGACCGTCCGCGCGTCCCCGCGGCGCAGCCCGCGCCATCCGGTCCACACGAGCAGCAGCCCGAGCACCACCAGCGTTCCCTCGGTGGCCAGGCCGAGCGCCGTCCCCACCCAGCCCGGCGCGTCCGCCGCCGTTCCGGCGAGCGACCGGTAGAGCGAGACGGAGGCCCCGCTCGTGACCTCGACGGCCCCACTAGCCCTGGGCGTTCCGCCCGGCGTCAGCCACCACAGCAGCCCGGTGGCCGCGACCGCGACCCCCACGGCGGCCGCCGGCCGGCGCCCCGGTCGGCGCACCGGCCGGCTCTCCAGTCGGCCGAGGCTCGTTGACGTTCGTTCCCTGTGCTGTTCCATGGTCCCGAACCTATGGATCCCGGACCCGTGCCACCCCTGCCGAACGGCATCGCCGACCCCTGACGATCGTCAGGGTTGCGATGGCGCCGAGGCGTGGGGTACGCCCCCCGTGGCCGTCCCGTCCGCCGGCTGGAGGAAAGGGACCATGGCGGCCAGGCTGTGCTCCACCGCCTCGGCTCCGTAGCGGAGCATCCGGCGCTCGTACGCGTCGACGGCGTCGGGCAGGGTGCGGCGGCCCGCGTGGGCGTCGAGGAGCAGGCTCCGCAGCAGATCGGCGTCCCGCAGTGCCGTGTTGGCGCCGTTGCCACCGCTGGGCGACGTGGCGTGGACGGCGTCCCCGAGGAGGGTCACCGGGCCCAGGGGCCATCTCGGGCCGGGCCGTACCACCCGGATCGGGAGCAGGACGCTGTTGTCGGGGTCGGCGGCCTCGACGACGGCCCGCACCTCGGGGTGCCAGCCCTCCGTCCGGGCCAGTACGGCCTGTTGCGCCCCGTCGCGGCCGAGGGCGGCCCCCGGCGCCTGCCCGGGCGGCAGCAGCATGGCCCAGCGGAGGTAGTCGGCGGTGGCGGGCAGCGGGAGCCCGGGCGCCAGTTCGGCCGCCGCCTCGTGCGGCGGCCGGCGGAAGCGCATCAGGCCGAGCAGCATGCTCACGTCCTGGGCGACGACGCGGGTGCCGAAGCCGGGAACCAGAGCGGCGAAGCGGTCGGTGAGGGGCGTACGGCCGATGACGAACCGGACGCCGGTGTCGTCGGGCCGGACGGCCGGCGCCAGCCGGGCCCGTACGGCGGAGTTGATCCCGTCGGCGCCGACCAGCAGATCGGCCGTGTCGGTGGTCCCGTCCGCGAAACGGGCCTCCACCCGGCCGTCGGAACGCACGTGGTAGTCCGTCAGCTCCTTGCCGAATCTCAGCGCGTCGTCGAGCCCCGCGAGCAGGATGTGGCGCAGGACGTGCCGGTCGGCGGCGGTGGCCCGCTTCCCCGGGTGCTCGCCCAGCGGACGCAGCAGCGGATCGACGGTCCGCGCGGGCCCCGTGAGGTCGCCCAGGGTCGCCTCCACCAAGGGGTGGAGATCGCCGGGCAGACAGCCGCGCAGCGCGGCGAGCCCCGGTTCGGCGAGCCCGATCCGGAAGCCCTGGAAGCGGGCCGTGACGCCCGGGTCCCTTTCGTGGACCGCCACGTCGATACCCGCCTGCCGGAGCCCCTGTGCCAGGCACAGCCCTCCCAGCCCGGCGCCGATCACGATGACACGCATGTCTCCCCCTAGTGAGCACCGCTTATTGAGCACTGTTCAATTGAACAGTGCTCAAGTTACTTGGTCGGTGTTCAGGTCGGCAAGGGGCCCGGGCATCATGGGACGACGAAGGAACACGGGAGGTTCGCGATGCCGCTGGACAGGTCCATCGTGCTGAAGGCCGCGCTGGAACAGCTCGACGAGGTGGGACTGGACGAGTTCTCCACCCGCAAACTGGCGGCCGCGCTGGGCGTCCGGGTCGGCGCCCTCTACTGGCACTACCCCAGCAAGCAGGCCCTGCTGGACGCGATCGCCGAACACATCGCCGCCGACGCGACGGCCGTACCGCTGCCCGACGGGGACTGGGCGGAGCGGCTGTCCGCGATCGCCCGGGCGCACCGCGACGCCATGCTCACGCACGCCGACGGGGCACGGGTCATCGCCTGCATGAGCGCGCCGGGCCCCATGGCGCTCGCCTTCTTCGAGCGCCTCGTCACCGTGCTCCGGGACGAGGGGCTGGACGACGGGACCGCCGCCTCCGCCGGTGACGTCCTGACCAGCTACGTCAACGGGTTCACCGTCGAGGAGCAGGCCCGCGGGCTCCGGCGGCGGAGCAGGGCCGAGCGCGACCGGCTCTTCGGCTTCGGCGTCTCCGTGGTGATCGACGGGCTGCGCCCCCTGGTCGCCCGGCACGCCGTGGGCTGAGCCGAACGGACCCCGGATCAGTCCGCGGTACGCCGACCGACCGGACGGGCGTCGTCCTGTACGGGCGTCCCCCGTACAGGAGTCGACTCCCCGGGAGTCGCCTTCCCGGGCGTCCCGCCGCGCGGCAGCAGGGCCGCCGGGAGCAGGCCGAGCGCGGCGACCCCGGCCAGGACCAGCAGGGCCGGGCCCATCCGTGGGGCCGCGTCGGCGCCCGCCCGCGGATCGAGGAGCATCATGCCCGCGGCGACGGCGATGCCGAAGGCCGGGCCGACGTTCATCGCGGTCTGCTTGAGGCCGCCGACCACCCCCGCGTAGCCGGGCGGGGCGTCGCCGACGACCGTCCCGGTGGCGGTGACCATCACGGTGGCGAACCCCGCGCCGAGCACCGCGAAGGCGGCCCCGGCGACCGTCCACGGGCTGCCCGCGTCGAGCCGGGAGAGCCCGGCGACGCCGAGGACGACGAGGAGCGACCCGGCGATGGCCGTACGGCGCGGGCCGTGGCGGCGCAGGGCCGCACCCGCGACGGGCGCGCCGAGGACCATCAGCGCGGTCAGCGGCAGCACGCGCAGACCGCAGTCGAACGGGCCGAACCCGAGGACGTTCTGGAGGAAGAACGTCGCCACGAACAACGCGCCGAGCATGCCCGCCGTGGTGAGCAGCAACAGCGTCATCGAGGCCGCCACCGGTACGGACCGGGCCACGGCGCGCGGCACGATCGGCTGTGGCGCGCGGCGTTCGTGGGCGACGAACGCCGTCGCGAGGCCCGTGACGGCCGCGAGGCCGAGGAGTGTCGGCGGGGCGGTCCAGCCGTGTCGCGGTACGCCGACGAGGGTGTGCACCAGGACCGCGAGAGCCGTCGTCAGCAGGGCGGCGCCGAGGAGGTCGAGCCGCCGGGAGGCGTCGCGGGGCGGCGCGGGGGCGCGGACGGCGAAGGTGACCGCGGCGCTCGCGAGGGCGACCGGCACGTTGATGACGAACACCGCGCGCCAGCCCAGCGGGCCGACGAGGGCACCCCCGAGCACGGGTCCGACCGCGGCCGCCACCCCGATGGCGCTCGTGCGGAGGGCGACGGCGCGACCGAGCCGCTCCTCCGGGTACGCGGATCTCAGCAGGGCGAGGGTCGCAGGCTGGAGGAGCGCCCCGAACACGCCCTGGACGGCGCGCAGTCCGATCACCCAGCCGATGCCGGGCGCGAGCGCGATGCCCGCCGAGGCGGCCGCGAAGCCGAGCAGTCCGAGACGGAGCATCAACGGGTGCCCGTACCGGTCGCCGAGGCGGCCGGCGACGACGAGGAGCGCGGCGACGGCGAGCAGATAGCTCGTGCTCGTCCACTGGACCTGGGCGACGCCGGCGCCGAAGTCCCGTTGCAGGCTGGGCTGCGCCACGCTCAGTACCGTGCCGTCCAGCGCGACGATCATCGCGCCGGCCACGCTGACGAGGAGGACGAGGCGGGCGCGTGCGGCCCCGGTCACGGCTTCACCGGGCCGAGGTGGGCGTCGAGGACGGCCGTGACGAGCGCGTCGAGGGGGGCGGGGAGGCGGCGGCCGGAACCGGCGTCCCCCGCCGTGTCCCCCGCCGCATGGGTGCCGAGGACGAGGGGCAGGCTCTCGGAGACCCAGAGCTGGGCGACGCCGTGGAGGTTGGCCCACAGGGCGGCGGCCGCGACGTCCGGCGGCGTGCCCTCGTCCGCGCGGCAGTGGGCGACGAGCCCGGCGAAGAGGCCGAACATGGGGAGCGTCGACTCCCGCAGCCGGGCCCCGCCCCCGCCCGGCGCGTTCTTCTCGCTGTCCAGCAGGTCGTGCCGGAACATCAGCTCGAACATGCCGCGGCACTCCAGCGCGTACCCGACGTACGTCCGCGCCAGCGCGTCCAGCCGGGCGCGGGGCGTCGTGGCCTCCTCCGTCGTGGCGGCGACGCGGGCTCCGAGGTCCGCGAAGCCACGGCGGGCGATCGCGGAGAGGAGGGAGTGGTGCGTGGGGAAGTACCGGCGCGGGGCCCCGTGCGACACACCGGCGCGGCGGGCGATCTCGCGCAGGCCCAGCGCGGCGGTGCCCTCGGTCATCACGAGCTCCACCCCGGCGTCGATCAGCCGTTCGCGGAGGGAGGTATCGGGTTCCTGTGACATAGACACTGTCTACCACCAATGCGTAGACAATGTCTACGCAGGGCCGGAAGGGGCACGCGGGCGGCATCGCCCGCCGAGATGTGACATACATTCAGTGATGAGATCCATTCAGATCAGGCACCACTCCCGGCTGCCGGTCGGCGAGGCGTGGCGGCGGCTCACCGACTGGGAGCGGCACGGGGCGTACGTGCCGTTCACCCGCGTCGTGGTGACGACGCCGCCGCCGACGGGCGTGGGGACGCGGTTCACGGCCCGTACCGGTGTGGGCCGGGTGGCGTTCGAGGACGTCATGGAGGTCGTCCGCTGGCAGCCGCCGGCCGGGAGCCGCCCGGGCCACTGCCGGCTGGAGAAGCGCGGTTCCGTCATGACCGGCTGGGCCGAGCTGGAGGTGGGCCCGTCCGGGGCGGGCTCCTGGGTCGTCTGGCGCGAGGTCCTCCATATCGCGGGCCTGCCGGCGGCGTTCGACTCGGTGACGGCCCTGTGCGGCCACCGGCTCTTCGGCCGGGTGGTGCGGCGGCTGATGGAGGAGTGACGCGCCGGGGCCCGTGCCGGGCCCGTTCTCGCTCAGCGCAGGCGATCGACCTCGACATCTGCGGCCTCCGCCGCCTCCCGGGCCGCGCGCCAGGCGCGTTCCGCCTCGCGGAGCCGGTCGCGAACCTCCCCCACCGTCTCCTCGGCGGCGCTCCGGCGGGCCCGGGCGGCGTCCAGCTCGGCGGTGAGCTCCGTGAGGCGCTGCCCGGCCGTGCGCTCGTCCCGTTCCGCCCGGTCGGCCGCCTCCCGGACCCGGGCCAGTTCCGTCTCGCAGGCGCGGACGTCGGCCGCAGCCCGCTCGGCCCGGCGGCGGGCGAGGCCGAGCTCGTCGCGCCGCCGCTCCCGCACGCGCCGCTCGCGCGCCTCGGCGAGGTCGGCGACCTCGGCCCCCTCCCCTGCCTCCGCCCCCGCTTCCCGGCCGGGCGGGGCCGGGGACGGCGGGGCCGCCAGCCGGTCCGCCGGGCCGGGGAGCAGCCCGGGGAAGCCGGGCGCCCCGGCCAGGGGACGGGACAGCCGCCCGGTGACCCACTCCTCCGCCGCTCCGGGGTCCGCGAGGACGGCGTACAGGGTCTCCTCGACCTCGCGCGCCACGGCGTCACCGACCCGGTGCCCCGCGTCCTCCGCGAGCCGGCGGGCCTCCCGCGACAGAGAGGCGACCAGGACCCGCTGCCGGCGGCCGAGCTCGCGCAACTCCCCGCCGTCCAGCGTCCGGTGGGCCTCGCGCAGCCCCTCACCGAGGCGGATGAGCGCACGGGCCTCGTCCGGCCGGTTCCGTACGAGGAGGTTGCACACCCAGGCCGCCAGCGTGGGGCGGCGCAGGGCCTTCAGACGACGGGCCAGCTCACGGTCGCCGTCGCGGACGGCCCGGGCGGCGAGCCGGTCGCGGGCGGCGGTGAACTCCTCCGGCCGCAGCAGGAAGAGCTCGTCGGCGACGCTGTCGGCGTCCATGGCCGGCCGTGTACGGAACGCCTCGCGCGCGGGCGGGCGGCGGCTACTTGTGCTTCTTCCTGAAGCTCTGCCGCGTCTTCTCCATCACGTCGAGCAGGTCGCCCTTGGCCCGCTCGTAGCGCCCCTGGGCCTCCATGCGCCGGTCGCCGGTCATCCGGCCGGCGGTCTCCTTGATCAGGCCCTTCGTCTGCTCGGCCTTCGCCCTGACCTTGTCCTTGGCGCTCATCCGGAGCCCGCCTTTCGGAAGCGAGGTGCTGCGGTCGTCCCCTCCGTGCACGAGTCTCCGGGGACACCGCCCCGGGCGCATGCCCCGTACGGCATACGGCTGAACCGGGCCCGTGCGGGGTGCATCCGGCCGGATCGGGTACCCGCCCCGCATGCGGAACACGGTGAGCGCGTGGGACCGGGCCCTGTTCCAGCGTGTCGCGGCCCACCACTGGCCGGCGGGCGACCGGGTGCTGCCGAGGCTGTCGCGCGGCGCCGACCACGGGATGCTGTGGTTCGGCGTGGCAGCGGGCGCGGCACTACTGGGCGGCCGGCCCGCCCGGCGCGCCGCACTGCGGGGCGTGATGTCGCTGGCGGTCGCCTCGGCGACGGTGAACACACTCGGCAAACGCACGGTACGGCGCGGCCGGCCACTCCTGGACGCGGTCCCCGTGGTCCGCCGACTGTCCCGGCAGCCGTTCACCACATCCTTCCCCTCGGGCCACGCCGCCTCGGCCGCCGCCTTCACCACGGGCATGGCCCTGGAAAACCCCGCCTGGGGCCTGGCCCTCGCGCCGCTCGCCTGGTCGGTGTGCTTCTCCCGCGTCTACACCGGCGTGCACTACCCCGGCGACGTCCTGGCCGGCGCCCTCCTCGGCGCAACCGCCGCCTTCGCGGTGCGCGGCCTCCTGCCGGACCACGACGTGGACGGGGCGTGAACCGGGTGTGAAAAGGCACCCCGAAACCTTGGTATTCTTTTCCACGTCGCCGCAGGGAATACCCGACGGAGACACAACACCTGGTCCGGGTGGCGGAATGGCAGACGCGCTAGCTTGAGGTGCTAGTGCCCTTTATCGGGCGTGGGGGTTCAAGTCCCCCCTCGGACACCAGTAGCATCAGACAACACCCCCGCTCAGCGGGGGTTTTCTGTTTCCCCGGACTGGATCAGCCCTCGGCGTGACCACCGGAGCCCCCCCCCGCGAGGCCGGTCCGGGCTCGACGCCGCAGCCCTTTTCCGCGAACGGTATGGGTCCGGAACCTTGGCCAGTCACTCCAATTCGGACTGCCCGATAGAGCTCTACCGTTCAGCCCCTTCTCCAGCGCAGATTTTCGAACCATCCCACGTTGACCTCGTACCGACTCGAACAAGGGGGTGTTCTGATGCCGTCTCGTCGCGGCCCGGCCCCGAACCCGAACGCCAGACGCCGGAACACCAGTCACGCCTGGGTGAGCACGAGCTGACGCCCGCAGCCGGCGAGGGCCGCACCCTCCAGAAATCCCTGGGCATCCAGACCGGTGGCGCCAAGCGCTTCTGGAGCACCTGGTCCAGCGCCCCGCAGACACAGCATTGGCTTGAGACGGACTGGGCCGAGCTGGAGATCACCACACGCCTCGTCGACGAGTTCCACCAGGGCAACGTCCGCCTGGCCGGAGAGATCCGCCAACGGGTCGGCCGATGGGGCGCGAGGACGGACATGGACGCGGAGCTCTTCCGGATGCTCTCCGAATCCTAGAAAGGGCCCGTCATGACGACTTGGACGGTTGCCGGTACGCGGTGCGCTGTATCGGGCGAAGCCGACGCCCTCGCCGCCTTCCCGGCCGGCCACGCCTCTGATCTCCTCGGCAGCACCAGCGAGACCACCGGATGGGTGCGCGTGGTTGAAGCCCTGACCCAAGCGAGGCCGCCATCGTTGCCGAGTTCCAAGCCGAGGCCTTACAACAGCTAACAGAATGAGATCTGTTGACGCTGGTTGCCGTGTCTGACGGGCGGGTTGAGCGTTGTCCGGCTCGTGGGGGCATCGCCGTGGATCGTGTCGGATGAGTTGTGGGAGCGGATCGG
>NZ_JAILXP010000099.1 GCF_020740895.1 Streptomyces sp. UNOB3_S3
CACCACCCGCGCGCCGCGCGGGTGGTGGTCGCCGACGACCAGACCGTGGTGCGCGAGGGGATCGTGATACTGCTGGGGCTGCTGCCGGGGATCGAGGTCGTGGGTGCGGCGGCGGACGGGCTGGAAGCGGTGCGGCTGGTGGCCGAGCACGCTCCCGATGTGGTGCTGATGGATCTGCGGATGCCGCGGTGCGACGGCGTGGAGGCCACCCGGCGGATCCGTGCCGAGTATCCGGCCACCCAGGTCGTGATCCTGACGACCTACGCCGACGACGACTCGCTCTTTCCCGCGCTGCGGGCCGGGGCGCGCGGCTATCTCACCAAGGACGCCGGCGGGGAGGAGATCGTACGGGCCGTCGAGCATGTGATGTCGGGGGAGGCGGGGCTGTCCCCGAAGGTGCAACTGCGGCTGCTGGAGCGTCTTTCCACAGGCATGCCCCAGCGTCCGACGGTGGCGCCGGGGCCTCCGCGCGAGCTCCCGGACGGGCTGACGGCGCGTGAGGCGGAAGTGCTCTCACTCGTCGCCGAGGGCCTGTCCAACGGTGAGATCGCCCGCCGTCTCCAGGTCAGCACCGCGACGGTGAAGACCCATATCAACAACCTCTTCGCCAAGACCGGGGTGCGCGACCGGGCCCAGGCCGTGCGGTACGCCTACCGGCACGGCATCGCGCGCCCACCGGAGGCCTCCGTCCCCTGACGGGCTGATGGGGCGTCACCGCCCTGACCAGGCATAGCGATGCTCCGGCCGGCCGGTCTCGCCGTACTTGAGCGTCAGGCTGAGCCTGCCCGACTCCTCCAGCCGTTTGAGATACCGCTGGGCGGTCGACCGGCTCAGCCCCGAGCGCTCCGCGACCTCGTGCGCCGACAGCGGCTGCGAGGCGTCCGAGAGCACCCGGCGGATCAGGTCGGCCGTCGGCGCCGAGTGCCCCTTGGGCAGGGGCGCGGTGACGGCGGCGGTACGCAGGGTGCCGAAGATCCGGTCGACCTGGTCCTGTTCCGCCTCGTCGGCGCCCTCCAGGGTGCGCCGCAGCCGCGCGTACGCCTCCAGCTTCACCCGCAGCCCCGGAAAGGTGAACGGCTTCACCAGGTACTGGAGCGCGCCGTAACGCATGGCCGTCTGCACGGTCGCGACATCACGGGCCGCGGTGACCATGATCACATCGGTGTGATGGCCGAGTTCCCGGATGCGGCGGATCAGCGACAGCCCGCTCTCGTCCGGCAGATAGTGGTCGAGGAGCACCAGATCGATGCCCCCGCGCTCCAGCAGCGCCAGCGCCTGCGCGGCGTTGTGGGCCGTGGCCCGCACCCGGAATCCCGGCACACGCATGACGTACGCGGCATTGATCTCGGCGACGCGGAAGTCGTCGTCCACGACCAGGACCTCGATCATCTGCTCACTCCTTCGAGGGATCGCGTGCCCGACGCCCCTGTTCCCGGCACCAAGGGGTGCAGGGCCTCCGGCAGCTCCACGGTGAACACCGCGCCGCCCCCCTCCCGTTCACCCGCGCGGGCCGAGCCGCCGTACCGTTCGGCGAGGCGCCGGACGAGCGAGAGGCCCAGCCCCCGGGGCCGGTTCGGCGCGGGCTCCTTGGTGGACCAGCCGTCGGCGAAGACCAGTTCGCGGGCCTCCCGCGGGACGCCGGGGCCGTTGTCGGAGACGGTGACCACGGCCGTCGTGCCCTCCGCCCGGATCCCGACCTCCACAAAGGCGTCCGGCCGGTACCGCCCGGCGGCGTCCAGGGCGTTGTCCACGAGATTGCCGAGCACGGTGACGAGGTCCCCCGGATCCACCACCCGGCCCGGCAGATCCGACTCCTCGCTCACCCGCAGCGCCACCCCGCGCTCCGCGGCGACCGCGCTCTTGCCCACCAGCAGGGCGCTGACCAGCGGTTCATGGACCCGTTCGGTGACCTGCTCGGCCGTGGCCCGGTGCGCGCCGGTGACCTCGGCCACGAAGTCGACCGCCTCCCGGTACATCTCCAGCTCCAGCAGCCCGACGAGGGTGTGCAGCCGGTTGGCGTGCTCGTGGTCCTGGGCGCGCAGCGCCTCCGTCAGCCCCCGGGTGCCGTCCAGTTCACGGCCCAGCTGCTCGAGTTCGGTACGGTCGCGGAGCGTCGCCACGGTGCCGCCGTCGGCGGTGTCCATCCGGTTGACGACCAGGACCCGGCCGTCCCGGACGGTGAGCAGGTCCGTGCCGGTCACCCGGCCCGCCAGCACATCGGTGGTCCGGCCGGGCGGGAGGACGGCGTCCAGCGGCCGGCCGAGGGCGTCCGGGCCGATGCCCAGCAGCCGCCGCGCCTCGTCGTTGACGAGCCGGACCCTGCCCTTCCGGTCGAGGGCCACCACCCCCTCCCGGATGCCGTGGAGGATGGCCTCGCGTTCGTCGAGGAGGGCGGAGATCTCCGACAGCGCGATGCCGCGGGTGCGTTTGCGCAGTCGCAGGGAGACGGCCAGGGCCGCCAGCGCGCCGACCGCCAGCGCCGCTCCCGCGTGGGTGAGGATGCCGGGCAGGGCGTGCAGCAGGACGTCGCGCACGTCGTCGTAGGCGATGCCGACCGAGACGGCGCCCACGATCGCGCCCTCCGGCCCGCGCAGCGGCACCTTGCCGCGCGCCGAGCGGCCCAGGGTGCCGTTCTCGATGCCCGTCCACTCGTGCCCCGCCAGGGCCGGGCCCGGGTCGGTGCTCACGTGCCGGCCGATCTCGGCGGGGGTGGTGTGGGAGTAGCGGATGCCCTGGGTGTCGACGACCACGACGTAACTGGCGTCCGTCGCCAGGCGGATGCGCTCGGCGGCGGTCTGCACCGGTCCGTCGGGGCTCGGCGGCCCGGCCAGGATGTCATGGGCGAGCCCGGGCTGGGCGGCGGCCGCCTCGGCGATGGCCAGCGCCCGGCGCTCGGCCTGCTCGTCCAGCTGGACGCCCAGGGGCGCGAGGAAGAGACCGGCGGTCAGCGCGGTGACACCGGTGGTGATCAGCAGCTGGACGGACAGGGCCTGGGCGAAGACACGCCGGGGCAACCGGGGGCGCATGGAGAGAGCCTTTCGCTTCCGGGCCATGGGTGTGCACCGAACGTAGCCGGACGATGGCCTCTTGTGTCACCCCCGTGTCACTTTTGTTGTTCTATCGCGAGCAAAACGAGCAGAACAGGCTTCGTACGCTGAAGCCGCACAGCGCACACAAGACTGCCGCTGTGGCGCAGGCCACTTCTAGCCTCCAGCACCGGTCGCCCCGCACGGGCAGCGGGGCCGGACACCCGGGAGCGGAGGCGCCCTATGAACAGCGGCAACCCAGGGAGGAACCCCGGCGGCACGCCACGGCCGGCCGGGGTGCCGGCGATCGAGCTGCGCGGAGCGACCAAGGTGTTCCGCACCCCCTCGGGGGCGGACCACACGGCCGTGCGCGATCTCGACCTGACCGTCGCCCAGGGGGAGTTCGTGGCGGTCGTCGGCCCGACCGGCTGCGGCAAGTCCACCACCCTCACGCTGGTGAGCGGCCTGGAGGAGCCCACCGAGGGCGAGGTGCTGGTGGGCGGGGAGCCCGTGACCGGCATCCGCCCCGACGTCGGCTTCGTCTTCCAGCAGGACGCGGTCTTCCCCTGGCGGACGGTGCTGTCGAACGTGATGGCGGGCCCGCGCTTCCGGGGAGTGCCGAAGGCGGAGGCGCGTGAGAGGGCCCGTGACTGGCTGGGCCGGGTGGGGCTCGCGGCGTTCGAGGACCGCTATCCGCACCAGCTCTCCGGCGGCCAGCGCAAGCGCGTGGCGCTCGCCCAGACCTTCGTGGGCGACCCGGCGATCCTGCTGATGGACGAGCCGTTCTCGGCGCTGGACGTACAGACCCGGGCGCTGATGTCGGACGAACTCCTGGAGCTGTGGGGCGGTTCGCGCTCCGACGGCCGGGCGGCCTCCGTCGTCTTCGTCACCCACGACCTGGAGGAGGCCATCGCGCTCGCCGACAGGGTCGTCGTGATGACGGCCGGGCCGGCCACCGTCAAGGAGGTCTTCCCGATCGACCTGCCCCGCCCCCGGAGGGTCGAATCCGTGCGCCTGGAGCCCCGGTTCATCGAGATCTACCGGGAGATCTGGTCCTCCCTCGGCGAGGAAGTCCGTATCACCCGGGAAAGGGGTGCCGCTCATGTCGCCTGAGTCCATCTCCGCCGCTGTCGTCACACAGAAGCGCTCCCAGGGGCGTACGGAAGCGCGGGCGCGTGCGGCGCGCAACCACAAGCTGCGGGTCCTCGGCGCGCGCGCCCTGCTCCTAGCCTTCCTCCTGGGCGCCTGGGAGGTGCTGGCCCGTACCGAGGTCATCGACGCCTTCAACTTCTCGATGCCGTCGAAGGTCTGGGACCAGATCGTCCAGTGGACCCTCCACGGCACCCCGCAGGGCTCGCTCGGCGAGCAGATCGCGTACACGCTCTACGAGGCCCTGCTCGGCTGGGTTGTGGGCGTGACGGCCGGAGTGGTCCTCGGCATCGTCCTCGGCCGGGTCCGCTTCCTCGCCGACGTCCTCGGCCCCTACATCAAGGTGCTCAACGCGCTGCCCAGGATCGTTCTCGCGCCGGTCTTCCTGATCTGGTTCGGCCTGGGGCCAGCCTCCAAGATCGCCTCGGCCGTGGTGCTGGTGTTCTTCCCCGTCTTCTTCAACGCCTTCCAGGGCGCCCGCGAGGTGGACCGCAACCTGGTCGCCAATGCCCGGATCCTGGGCGCGAGCAGCCGGCAGGTGACCCTCCAGGTCGTCATCCCCGCCGCCACCTCGTGGATCTTCACCAGCCTCCACGTCAGCTTCGGCTTCGCGCTGATCGGCGCGATCGTCGGCGAGTACATCGGCGCGGACAGGGGCATCGGCCTGCTCGTCTCCGTTTCCCAGAACACCTTCAACACCGCAGGGGTGTACGCGGCGATGGTCATCCTCGCCGTCGTCGCCCTGCTCGCCGAGGGGCTGCTGACCTTCGTGGAGAAGCGGCTCTTCCGCTGGAAGCCCGCCGCGCCCGGCGAGCGCTGACCCCCACCGCGCACCGTCCGCACCACCCCCTCGACCCGACCGTAAGGACACGGAAAATGCGTACGTCCGCCAAATTCTCCGCGCTGGTCGTCGCCGGAGCGATGTGCCTGTCCCTCTCCGGCTGCGCCGACGAGTCGTCGGCCGACACCTCGGGCAGCGAGTCCCTCAAGGGGGACGTCGTGAAGATCATGGTCGGTGGCCTGGACAAGGTCATCTACCTGCCGGCCGTGCTCACCCAGCGCCTCGGCTACTTCCAGCAGGAGGGCCTGACGGTCAAGCTCCTGAGCGAGCCCGCCGGCGTCCAGGCCACGACCTCCCTGCTCTCCGGTGACGTCCAGGGCGTCGTGGGCTTCTACGACCACACCCTCGACCTCCAGGTGAAGGGCAAGAAGGTGGAGTCGGTGGTGCAACTGGCCCAGACGCCGGGCGAGGTGGAGGTCGTCTCCACCAAGGCGGCGGGCGACATCGTCTCCCCCAAGGACTTCAAGGGGAAGAAGCTGGGCGTCACCGGACTCGGCTCGTCCACCGACTTCCTCACCAAGTACCTGGCGGTGAAGAACGGCGTGGACGTCAGCGACGTGACGCCCGTGGCGGTCGGTGCCGGCCAGACCTTCCTCTCCGCCCTGGAGAAGGGCGCCATCGACGGCGGCATGACCACCGACCCGACCGTCGCCCAGGTCCTGGACAAGAACCTCGGCAAGGTCCTCGTCGACATGCGTACCCCGGAGGGCTCCAAGGCGGCCCTCGGCGGCCTCTACCCCGCGTCGAGCCTCTACATGAGCAGCGACTGGGTGAACAGCAACAAGGAGACCGTCCAGAAGCTCGCCAACGCCATGGTGAAGACCCTCAAGTGGATGTCCGAGCACACCCCCGAGGAGATCGCGGCGCAGATGCCCGCCGACTACGCCAAGGGCGGCAAGGACCTGTACGTGAAGTCGATCCGCAGCACCCTGCCGATGTTCACCAAGGACGGTGTGATGCCCGCCGACGGGCCGAAGACCGTGCTCCAGGTGCTCAAGTCCTTCAACCCGAACCTCAAGAACGCCTCCGTGGACCTGGCGAAGACCTACACCACGGAGTTCGTCAAGAAGGCCGGCTGACCCCGGCCTGCCGGGCGGCGGCCAGCGGGACGACGGCGACGACGTCCATCCGGGCCGGTGTGCCCAGTGCCCGGCCGCAGCTCTCGGGGCGGGGCGGCGCCGAGGCGCCCTGCTCGACCTCGACCCGCCAGGCGCGCCCGTCCGTGTGCGCGACGGTCACGGACCAGCGGGGCGCGGCCCCCTCGGTCCCGGTGACGTCCAGGGCGTCCGCGCCCTCCTCGCCGGTCAGCGCGCGGACGGCCAGCTCGGCGGCCTGACCGGGGCGTTCCCAGGCGGAGCGGCCCCGGCAGTGCGCGGTGGTGATCCTGCCGTCGCGCGCCGCCTCCAGGGCCTCCTTGACGGCGTGCGCGGTGGCCCGCCCGTAGGCGTAGCCGTAGGGCAGGACGAACAGGGTGGGGGAGAAGCGGTGGCCACCGATGTGGGTGACCTCCCAGACCTCCGTGCCGCCCGCGGCGGCCAGCTCGGCGGCGAGCGGCCGGCCCAGCAGGGCGCAGCAGCGGTCGCGCTTGCCGTTGGTGCACACCAGGGCGAGCGGATCCCCCTCGTACGGCTCCCACAGCCCGCCGTGCTCGCCCGCGCCGAGCGCCGTGAGGTCCAGCTCCAGCAGCGCGGCCGGGGCGGTGAGGGCGGTCGTGCGGATCCAGGAGCGGCCGGGCGCGGTGTGGGCCACGAAGATCCGCTGGCGGGACGGCTCGTGGCAGTCCGCGTGCCGTCCCGGGCGGCGGATCAGGGCGATCCGCACACCGGTGCCCTCGGCGGCCTCGTCGAGGGCGCGGCCGACGGCGGGGTCGAGGTGGCTGGAGATGAGGGCGTCCGCGCCCCACGGGCCGGGCTGCTCGATCAGAAGCCAGGTCCGCGCCGGTGCGGCGGTACCGGCCAGCGGCTCGGTCAGCTGTCGGGAGGCGGTCGCGCACGTGCTCACATAGGTGAGCCTAACCTGACTTGGGCCGGTCCTGCGCGCCAAGCCGGTCCGTCCGTAGGACGAGCTGACGATATCCGGACGATCGACCGGGCCCTCCTATCCTGGGTCGGGCGGTGGATCCCGGTCCGTCCGCCGCAGTGGACCCGACGATGGAGGCTTTTCCTTGGCCAAGCGACAGATCCCGGTCATCGTGCTGGCGGGATTCCTCGGATCGGGCAAGACGACCCTGCTCAACCACCTCCTGCGGCGCGGCGGAGGCACCCGGATCGGGGCGGTCGTCAATGACTTCGGCAAGATCGAGATCGATGCGATGAGCGTCGCCGGCCAGGTGGACTCCATGGTCTCCCTGGGCAACGGCTGCCTGTGCTGCGCGGTGGACACCAGCGAGCTGGACGGTTTCCTGGAGCGGCTGGCCCGCCCGGCGGCCCGCATCGACGTGATCGTCATCGAGGCCAGTGGGCTGGCCGAGCCCCAGGAGATCATCCGGATGATCCTGGCCAGCGACAACGACAGCGTCGTCTACGGCGGGCTGGTCGAGGTGGTCGACGCGGCGGAGTTCTCCGCGACGCGCGAACGCCACCCGGAGCTCGACCGGCACGTGGGCATCGCCGACCTCGTGGTCCTCAACAAGGCCGACCGGATCGGGGACGAGACCCGCGACAGCCTGCTGGAGACGCTCGCCGGGCTGGCCCCGGGCACTCCCGTCGTCCCGGTCTCCCACGGGCGGATCGACCCGGAGATGCTCTTCGACCGCAAGCCTCGCGAGGACCACCTGGAGGCCGTGCGCCAGCTCTCCTTCGAGGACGTCCTCCTCGCGGACGACGACGAGCACGAGCACGGTGACCACTGCGGGGAGGGGTGCGGCCACGCCGGCCATCTCCACTCCGGCTACGAGAGCGTCGAGTTCCGCTCCGACGACCCCATGAACCCCCGGCGGCTCATGGAATTCCTCGACAGCAGGCCCGAGGGCCTCTACCGCGTCAAGGGCTTCGTCCACTTCGGCGTGACCGGCCACCGCGACAAGTTCACCCTGCACGCGGTGGGCGACTTCCTGCGCTTCTACCGGTCGCCCTGGGCGCGTTCCGAGGAGCGCGCCACACAGCTGGTGATGATCGGCAGGGGCATCGACACCGGTGCCCTGAAGGAGGGGCTCGAAAGCTGCCGGGACACGGCGCCGGAGGCCGCCGAGGAGCACAGCATGTGGGGCGTCCTGCGCTACGCGCAGACCTGACACGCGTACGGGCCTGACACGCATAGGCCTGACACGCGTACAGGCCTGACCGTACGTACATGCCCGGTACGTACGGGCCCGGGGGTACGCGCGTCGGGTCGGCGCGCCCCCCGGGCCCGGAAGGGCCTACACCGGGCCGGCCACCACCGTCACCGGCTTCGGCAGGGGCGTACCCGAACCGTCACGGCGCGGGTCGGAGGCCGGCAGCTCGGCGGGCATGCCGGTGGCCGTCGCGGCCCGGGCCGGCGCGGCGCCCGCCCAGGCCAGGACGAGGCAGTCCTCGCCCTTGAGGAAGCGCTGGCAGCGCACACCGCCCGTGGCCCGGCCCTTGCGCGGGTACTGGTCGAACGGCGTCGCCTTCGCCGTGCCCTCCGAGACCGCGCCCGGCAGCCCGCCCCGGGCGCCCGCGACCGTGATCACCACCGCGTCCTCCGCGGGGTCGACGGCCGTGAACGAGATGACCTTCGCGTCCGGCGACAGCTTGACGCCCGCCATGCCGCCCGCCGGGCGGCCCTGCGGCCGCACCTGCGAGGCCTGGTAGCGCAGCAACTGGGCGTCGTCCGTGATGAAGACCAGGTCCTCCTCGCCCGTGCGCAGCTCGACGGCTCCGACGACGGTGTCGCCGTCCTTGAGGGCGATGACCTCCAGCTCGTCCTTGTTGGCCGGATAGTCGGGGACCACGCGCTTGACCACGCCCTGCTCCGTGCCGATGGCCAGGCCCGGGGAGGACTCGTCGAGCGTGGTCAGGCAGACCAGCCGCTCACCGTCCGCCAGCGTCAGGAACTCGGACACCGGGGCGCCGCCCGCCAGGTTCGGCGGGGCCGCCGTCTCCGGCAGCTGCGGCAGGTCGATCACCCGCATCCGCAACAGCCGCCCGGCCGAGGTCACCGCGCCCACCTCGCCCAGGGCCGTCGCCGGGACGGCCGAGACGATCACGTCGTGCTTCACGCGCTTGGCGTCGGCCGAGGCGTCCACCGGCTCGCCCGTGGCCGTACGGGCCAGGAGGCCGGTGGAGGACAGCAGCACCCGGCACGGGTCGTCCGCGACCTTCAGCGGCACCGCCGAGGACGGCGTGCCCGCCGACTCCAGCAGCACCGTGCGCCGGTCGGTGCCGAACTTCTTCGCCACGTCCGCCAGTTCCGCCGAGACGAGCTTGCGGAGCTCCGCGTCCGACTCCAGGATCCGGGTCAGCTCGGCGATCTCCGAGGTGAGCCTGTCGCGCTCCGACTCCAGCTCGATCCGGTCGAACTTGGTCAGGCGGCGCAGCGGGGTGTCCAGGATGTACTGGGTCTGCACCTCGGAGAGGGAGAAGCGCTCCACGAGTGAAGCCTTGGCGGCCGCAGCGTTCTCACTCGATCGAATGATTCGGATGACCTCGTCGATGTCGACGAGGGCCACCAGCAGACCCTCGACCAGATGCAGCCGGTCGCTCCGCTTGCCGCGCCGGAACTCGCTGCGCCGGCGGACCACCTCGAAGCGGTGGTCGACGTAGACCTCCAGCAGCTCCTTGAGGCCCAGCGTCAGCGGCTGCCCGTCCACGAGCGCCACGTTGTTGATGCCGAAGGACTCCTCCATCGGCGTCAGCTTGTAGAGCTGCTCCAGGACGGCCTCGGGGTTGAAGCCGTTCTTGATCTCGATGACCAGGCGCAGGCCGTGGGCGCGGTCGGTGAGGTCCTTGACGTCGGCGATGCCCTGGAGCTTCTTGGCGCCGACCAGGTCCTTGATCTTGGAGACGACCTTCTCCGGGCCCACCGTGAACGGGAGCTCCGTGACCACCAGGCCCTTGCGGCGGGCCGTGACGTTCTCCACGGAGACCGTGGCGCGGATCTTGAACGTGCCGCGGCCGGTCTCGTAGGCGTCGCGGATCCCGCTCAGGCCGACGATGCGGCCGCCCGTGGGCAGATCGGGGCCCGGGACGAACTTCATCAGGGTGTCGAGGTCGGCGCCCGGGTGCCGGATCAGGTGCCGGGCGGCGGCGACGACCTCACCGAGGTTGTGCGGCGGCATGTTCGTCGCCATGCCGACCGCGATGCCGGACGAGCCGTTGACCAACAGGTTCGGATAGGCGGCGGGGAGGGCCACCGGCTCCCGCTCGCTGCCGTCGTAGTTCGGCGCGAAGTCGACGGTGTCCTCGTCGATCGACTCCGTCATCAGCGACGACGGCGCCGCCATCCGGGCCTCGGTGTAACGCATGGCCGCGGGCGGGTCGTCATTGCCCAGCGAACCGAAGTTGCCGTGGCCGTCCACCAGGGGCAGCCGCATCGAGAAGGGCTGCGCCATGCGCACCAGGGCGTCGTAGATCGACGCGTCGCCGTGCGGGTGGAGCTTGCCCATCACCTCGCCGACGACCCGGGCGCACTTCACGTGCCCCCGCTCGGGCCGCAGGCCCATCTCGTTCATCTGGAAGAGGATGCGGCGCTGGACCGGCTTGAGGCCGTCCCGGGCGTCGGGCAGGGCGCGGGAGTAGATGACTGAGTAGGCGTACTCGAGGAAGGAGCCCTGCATCTCGTCGACGACGTCGATGTCGAGGATGCGCTCCTCGAACTCTTCCGGCGGCGGGGTCTTCGTGCTGCGGCGGGCCATCGCGGCTGCTGCTCCTTCGATCGATTGCCGAGGCGGTTCTGACGCGGACCATTGTGGACCGAGCCACCGACAACGCCGACCGCGACCCGTCCGGGGCATCCCCGGCGGTTCGGGAACTTCGCCAGATGTCAGCGCGCTTGCATACAGTGACAGGACTGTTCATCACGCGAGTCGTCGCGAGGCACCGCGGGATCTCAAGAGATCGAAGGGACGTACATGCCCATGGGTCACACGGCCACGCAACAGGCCGGCTCCGGCGGCCTGACAGCGACCGAGCACCGCCTGGCCAACGGCCTGCGGGTGATCCTCTCCGAGGACCACCTGACCCCCGTCGCCGCGGTCTGCCTCTGGTACGACGTCGGCTCGCGCCACGAGGTCAAGGGCCGTACCGGCCTCGCCCACCTCTTCGAGCACCTGATGTTCCAGGGCTCGGCCCAGGTCAAGGGCAACGGCCACTTCGAGCTGGTCCAGGGCGCCGGCGGCTCGCTCAACGGCACCACGAGCTTCGAGCGCACCAACTACTTCGAGACCATGCCCGCCCACCAGGTGGAGCTGGCCCTGTGGCTCGAGGCGGACCGGATGGGCTCGCTGCTCACCGCCCTCGACGACGAGTCGATGGAGAACCAGCGCGACGTCGTCAAGAACGAGCGCCGCCAGCGGTACGACAATGTGCCCTACGGCACGGCCTTCGAGAAGCTGACGGCCATGGCCTATCCCGACGGCCACCCGTACCACCACACGCCGATCGGTTCCATGGCCGACCTGGACGCCGCCTCCCTGGAGGACGCGCGCTCCTTCTTCCGGACGTACTACGCGCCGGGCAACGCCGTCCTCGCGGTCGTCGGCGACATCGACCCGGAGCAGACCCTCGCCTGGGTCGAGAAGTACTTCGGCTCCATCCCGGCGCACGACGGCAAGCAGCCCCCGCGCGACGGCCGGCTGCCCGACACCATCGGCGAGCAGCTGCGCGAGGTCGTCCGCGAAGAGGTGCCCTCCCGCGCGCTGATGGCCGCCTACCGCCTGCCCCACGACGGCACGCGCGAGGCCGACGCCGCCGACCTGGCGCTGACCATCCTCGGCGGCGGCGAGTCCTCCCGCCTCCACAACCGCCTCGTGCGGCACGACCGCACCGCCGTCGCGGCCGGCTTCGGCCTGCTGCGCCTGGCCGGCGCGCCCTCGCTCGGCTGGCTGGACGTCAAGGCGTCCGGCGGCGTGGAGGTCCCCGCGATCGAGGCCGCCGTCGACGACGAGCTCGCCCGCTTCGCGGCCGAGGGCCCGACGCCCGAGGAGATGGAGCGCGCCCAGGCCCAGCTGGAGCGCGAGTGGCTGGACCGGCTGGCCACCGTCAGCGGCCGCGCCGACGAGCTGTGCCGCTTCGCCGTGCTCTTCGGCGACCCCCAGCTCGCCCTGACCGCCGTTCAGCGCGTCCTGGACATCACCCCCGGGGAGGTGCAGGAGGTCGCCAAGGCCCGTCTGCACCCCGACAACCGCGCCGTGCTGGTGTACGAGCCCACGCCCCAGTCCGGCACCGACGCCGCCGGCGAGAACGAGGAAGAGGAGGCGGACCGGTGAGCGACGCCGTTGCCGCGAGCACCCAGACCGCGGAGACCTCGATGGAGTTCCACCCCCGGCCCGAGGCCGGCACCGCCACCCCCTGGGCCTTCCCGGCCCCCGAGCGCGGCCTGCTCCCCAACGGGCTGACCGTGCTGCGCTGCCACCGCCCCGGCCAGCAGGTCGTCGCCGTCGACGTCGTGCTGAACGCGCCGCTGGCCGCCGAGCCCGAGGGCCTGGACGGCGTCGCCACGATCATGGCGCGCGCCTTCTCCGAGGGCACCGACAAGCTCAGCGCCGAGGAGTTCACCGCCGAGCTGGAGCGCTGCGGCGCCACCCTCGACGCCCACGCCGACCACCCCGGCGTCCGGCTCTCCCTGGAGGTCCCGGCCTCCCGGCTGGGCAAGGCCATGGGCCTGCTCGCCGACGCCCTGCGCGCCCCCGCCTTCCCGGACAGCGAGATCGAGCGCCTGGTGGACAACCGCCTGGACGAGATCCCGCACGAGCTGGCCAACCCCGCCCGCCGGGCGGCCATGGCCCTGGCCGCCGAGCTCTTCCCGGCCGACGCCCGGATGTCCCGCCCCCGGCAGGGCGGCCAGGAGACCGTCGAGCGCATCGACGCCGCCGCCGTCCGGGCCTTCTACGAGGCCCATGTCCGCCCCGCCACCACCACCGTGGCGATCGTCGGCGACTTCACCGGCATCGACCTCGACCGGACCCTGGCGGAGTCCCTCGGCGTCTGGACCGGCACCGCCGCCGAGCCGCTGCCCGTGCCGGCCGTCACCGCCGACGACACCGGCCGCGTCGTGATCGTGGACCGGCCCGGCGCCGTCCAGACGCAGCTGCTCATCGGCCGCACCGGCCCCGACCGGCACGCGAGCGCCTGGCCCGCCCAGATCCTCGGCACCTACTGCCTCGGCGGCACCCTCACGTCCCGTCTGGACCGCGTCCTGCGCGAGGAGAAGGGCTACACCTACGGCGTGCGCTCCTTCGGCCAGGTGCTGCTCTCCGCCCCCGACGGGACGGGCACGGCCATGCTCGCCATCAGCGGCTCCGTGGACACCCCCAACACCGGCCCCGCGCTGGCGGACCTGTGGACCGTGCTGCGCACCCTCGCGGCCGAGGGCCTGACCGAGGCCGAGCGCGACGTCGCCGTGCAGAACCTGGTCGGTGTCGCGCCGCTGAAGTACGAGACGGCCGCGGCCGTCGCCGCGACCTTCGCCGACCAGGTCGAGCAGTACCTGCCGGACGACTTCCAGGCGCGGCTGTACGAACGCCTCGCGGACACCGGCACGGTGGAGGCCACGGCCGCCGTCGTGAGCGCCTTCCCGGCCGACCGCCTCGTCACCGTCCTCGTCGGTGACGCCGCCACGATCGCCGAGCCCGTCAGGGCCCTGGGTATCGGCCCGGTGACGGTCATCCCCGCCTGACGGCGGCTCACCACCCCGGCGCGGCGGCCACGCTGCGCCGGGGCCGCGTTGGCGCATGGGTCCGTTGTGACCCATGCGCCACGCTTATGTCCACTTTCGGACGGTGGTTGCGTGTTGGTCGTGTGGCGTACGTCATAAAAGCCCACTTCTGTTTGCTGTTCGAATCTGACGCCGATTAGCGTCAGGCCCGGCAGCCCGCCATTCGGAGCCGCGACCGCGGCCCCGGGCAGCCATCGCCGAGTCCCCGAGGCGTCAGTCGAGGGGAGCCGGGGACCCAAACGTCCCTGGGGTGAATCGGGCCCCTCTCACGAGGGATCCGTAGGAGACCTTCCTGCTCCGAACCCGTCAGCTAACCCGGTAGGCGAGAGGGAAGGAAAGGAACAGCCAAGACATGGCGTTCACCCGTGCCACCGGGAAGCACCGTCGTCCGAGCCGCGCCGCGCGCGTCAGCGCCAACGTGGCGGGCATAGCCACCCTGACGGCCGCAGGCGTCGTCGCCGGTGTCGCCGCCCCCGCCTTCGCCGCCTCCGACGACACGCAGCGCCCCGAGGACACCGGCCTGACCCAGGCCGTCGTCATCGGTGATGTCATGGCCGAGCACGTCGACGCCCAGGCCGAGTCCCAGCGCAGCGCCGCCGACGAGGCCGCCGCCCGCCTCCAGGCCGAGGAGAGCGCCAAGGAGAAGGCCGCCCAGGCCAAGCAGCGCTACGAGGAGGCCAAGCGCAAGGCCGACGAGGAGCGCGCCGCCAAGGAGAAGGCCGCCCGCGACGAGGAGCGCAAGCGCCTCGGCACCTTCGTGAGCCCGATCGACGGCTCCTACGTCTCCACCTCCTACAAGGCCTCCAGCGGCCTGTGGTCCTCCGGCAGCCACACCGGCATCGACATGCACGCCGAGACCGGCACCTCCGTCCACGCCGTCGGCATGGGCACCATCGTCGAGGCCGGCTGGGGCGGCGCCTACGGCAACAACGTCGTCATCAAGATGGCCGACGGCACGTACACCCAGTACGGCCACCTGTCCTCCATCGACGTCTCCGTTGGCCAGACGGTCACCCCGGGCCAGCAGATCGGCCTCTCCGGCGCCACCGGCAACGTCACCGGCCCGCACCTGCACTTCGAGGCCCGCACGGCGCCCACCTACGGCTCGGACATCGACCCGGTCGCCTACATGGCCGCGCACGGCGTCAACCTGTAACGACGCGCGACGACTTCCGAAAGGCCCCGGCCCCCGGCCGGGGCCTTCGTGTTGGCCAAAAAATATCCATGAAACGGCGGCACCATCGGAAAACGCCCGGGATTGCCATAGAGTCGCCGAACGGACGTCAATCGGCCGTGCTGCACGGGGATTGAGGCATGAGGCGGAGGTAGACCCATGCGGGGCCGTACGTGAGCGGCGACGGCGAAGGGCCGCGCGAGAGCCGTCGTATTTCCACGCACGCGGTGTGCACCGCCATCCGCGACGACATCGTCTCCGGCGCATTCCCGCCGGGCAGCCGGCTTATCGAGGAAATCCTCGCCCGCCGCTACGGCGTCTCACGGGTGCCCGTGCGCGAGGCGCTGCGCACCCTCGCCTCCGAGGGCTTCGTGACCACCCGCCGGCACGCCGGCGCCTGTGTCGCCGAACCGACCGAGCGCGAGGCCGCCGACCTCCTCGACATCCGGGCCCTGCTGGAGCCGCTGGGCGCGGCCAAGGCCGCGCAGCGGCGCTCCGAGGCCCATCTCAAGGTGCTGCGGGGCCTGGTCAGACTCGGTCAGGAGCGGGCCCGCGCGGGCCGCTGCGGCGAGCTGCGCCAGCTCGGCGACTGGTTCGACGAGACGCTCGCCCAGGCGTCCGGCAGCCCCTCGGTCGCCGGGCTCCTGACCCAGCTGCGCCGCAAGATCGCCTGGGTGTACGCCCCGGGGCCGGTGGTCCGGCCGCTGGAGACCTGGGAGGCGTGCGGGGCGCTGGTGGACGCGGTGGCCCGCGGGGACGTGGAGCGCGCCCGGGAGCTGGCCGCGGTACGGGCCGGTCGTTCCCCCGGTGAATTCCTGCTGCGGCGGACCGGCGGCGAGAACGTCCCCCCGCCGAAACAGCCCGTAAACACGGCGGGCGTCCGTTCTTAACAAGCGGCCGCTATTCCTGGAGGAATAGCGGCCGGGAATTCGTGGCGGTCCCCGGCCCGAGGCACGCCGTGCGCGTCTGCGGAGAGCGGCGCGCACGGCGTGTGAAAAAGCCCGCGGACACGCCGGTACGCGGACACGCGGATATGACGACGGGGCCGCGGCGGCCTCAGTCGGCTGCCGCGGCCCCGCCACGCGGTCCCGCCCGGTCGGGGTGGCGGGCCGGTGGATCAGACGGTCTCCGGGAGCTCCTCGAGCCCCTCGGCGACGAGCTTGGCCAGACGGTCGAGCGCGGCCTCGGCCCCCTCCGCCTCACTGGCGAGGACGATCTCCTCGCCACCCTGGGCGCCCAGGCCCAGCACGGCGAGCATGGAAGCGGCGTTGACGGGGTTGCCGTCCGCCTTGGCGATCGTCATGGGGACGCCGGCGGCGGTCGCCGCACGGACGAAGATCGACGCGGGCCGGGCGTGCAGGCCCTCGGCCCAGCCGACGTTTACGCGGCGCTCAACCATGGTGTTGCCCTTCAAGTCGATATTGGTTGTCTAGACCATTGTGGCACGGGGTGCGCGGTGCCCCGTGCGCGCGCCCCACCAGGGCCCTCCGGTCGCGCCGCGTGGGCCGGGCGGCACCGGCCCACTGTCGGTACCCGGCCTTACGCTGGGCCCATGCAGACGCCGTCCGAGCACGCGTACCCGACCCACTGGGAAGCCGACGTCGTGCTGCGCGACGGCGGCATCGCCCACATCCGCCCCATCACGCCCGACGACGCGGGACGGCTGGTCAGCTTTTACGAGCAGGTGTCGGACCAGTCCAAGTACTACCGCTTCTTCGCCCCCTACCCCCGCCTCTCCGACCGGGACGTCCACCGCTTCACCCACCACGACTACGTCGACCGGGTGGGCCTGGCCGCGATCGTGGGCGACGAGTTCATCGCCACCGTGCGCTACGACCGCATCCCCCCGGGCGACGAGGCCGAGGTCGCCTTCCTCGTCCAGGACGCCCACCAGGGCCGCGGCGTCGCCTCCGCCCTGCTCGAACACATCGCGGCCGTCGCGCGCGAGCGGTCGATCCGGCGCTTCGCCGCCGAGGTGCTGCCCGCCAACACAAAGATGATCAAGGTCTTCACGGACGCGGGCTACACACAGAAGCGCAGCTTCGAGGACGGCGTCGTCCGCCTCGGCCTCGACCTGGAACCCACCGACGCCTCCCTCGCCGTGCAGCGCGCCCGCGAACAGCGCGCCGAGGCCCGCTCCGTGCAGCGCCTGCTCACGCCGCGCTCCGTCGCCGTCGTCGGCGCCGGCCGCGAGCCCGGCGGCATGGGCCGCACCGTGCTGCGCAACATCGTCGCCGGTGGCTTCACCGGGCGGACGTACGCGGTCAACCGCGCCTTCCCCGAGGCGCCTTCGCGCCTGGAGCCCGAGGGCGTCCCCGCCCACCGCTCCGTCCTCGGCATCGCCGAGCCGGTGGACCTCGCGATCGTCGCCGTGCCCGCCGAGGAGGTCCCCGCCGTCGTCGCCGACTGCGGCGAGCACGGTGTCCAGGGGCTCGTCGTGCTCACCGCCGGGTACGCCGAGAGCGGGGGGACGGGTCGCGCCCGCCAGCGCGAGCTGGTCCGCCAGGCCCGTTCGTACGGCATGCGCGTCATCGGCCCCAACTCCTTCGGCCTCATCAACACCGCCGAGGCCGTCAGGCTCAACGCCTCCCTCGCCCCCGAGCTGCCCGCCGCCGGGCGGGTCGGGCTGTTCAGCCAGTCCGGCGCGATCGGCATCGCCCTGCTCTCCGGGCTCCACCGGCGGGCGGCCGGCCTCGTGGGCATCTCCACCTTCGTCTCCGCGGGCAACCGCGCCGACGTCTCCGGCAACGACTTCCTCCAGCACTGGCACGACGACCCCGACACGGACGTCGTCCTGATGTACCTGGAATCCATCGGCAATCCGCGGAAGTTCGCCCGCCTCGCGCGACGGACGGCCGCCCGCAAGCCGCTCGTCGTCGTCAAGGGCGCCCGGCACGGCGCCGCCGCCCCGACCGGCCACGCCGTGCCCTCCACCCGCATCCCCGACGCCACGGTCTCCGACCTGCTGCGCCAGGCCGGCGTCATCCGCGTCGACACGGTCACCGAGCTGGCCGACACCGGACTGCTCCTCGCCTCCCAGCCACTGCCGGAGGGCCCCCGCGTCGCGATCCTCGGCAACTCCGAGTCCCTCGCCCTGCTCACGTACGACGCCTGCCTCACGGACGGGTTGCGGCCCCTGCTGCCCCGCGACCTGACCACGTCCGCCACCCCGGCGGACTTCCGCGCCGCGCTCTCGGCCGCCCTGGCCGACCGGGCCTGCGACGCCGTGGCCGTCACCGCCATTCCCTGGGTCGGCGACACCTCCGCCGCCGACCTCGCCACCGCCCTGCGCGAGGCCGTCGCGACGGCCCCCACCGCGAAGCCGGTGGTGGTCGTCCACCTGGAGATCCCGGGCCTGGCCGAGGCCCTGGCGGCCCCGGCCCCGGCCCACGCCGGCCACGATGCCGGTGATCCCATCGGCGTGGCGCCCTCGGCCGGGGGTCCGACGGGCTCGCTGCCCGGGAGCCCCGGCCCCACGGCCGGAGAGCGGCCGCCCGCCATGGGCGGTGGGACCGCCGGCCGGAGGGCCACGCCGGGGGAGCCCGCCGCCGCGGGGACCGTCGCGGCGGAAGCCGCCGCCGCGGGCGCCGCCCCCGGCACGCGTCCGAGCCGCACCCCGGCGGGGCCCGCCGACGAGGCGGGCCCGTCGCCCACTGCCGGTGATGGCGCCCCCGGATCCGCCCCGAGCCCAGCGGCAGGCCCAGCCGCAGGCGATCCCGCCGTGCGGATACCCGCCTACCCCGCCGCCGAGCGGGCCGTGCGGGCGCTCGCCGAGGCCGTGCGCTACGCGCGGTGGCGGCGCGACGTCGCCGTGCCCGGGCGCGTGCCCGAGTACGACGACATCGACGAAGAGGGCGCCGCCGCCGACATCGACGTCCTGCTCAAGGCCCACGGCGCTGTCGCCCCGCGCGCCGTGACGCTCTCCGCCCCCGACACCCAGCGCCTCCTCGCCCGCTACGGCATCGCCGTGCTGCCCGCCCTGCCCGCGCCCGGCCCCGACAGCGCCGTGGACGCCGCCCGGCGGCTCGGCTTCCCCGTGGCCCTCAAGCCCACCGCGCCCCATCTCCGCCACCGCGCCGATCTCGGCGGGGTCCGTCTCGACCTCGGCGGCGAGGCGGAACTGCGCCGCGCGTACGCGGAATTGACCGAGTTGCTCGGCAAGCCCGAGGAGCTGAGCCTCGTCGTGCAGTCCATGGCGCCGCGCGGCGTCGACACCGTCGTGCGCGCCGCCATCCACCCCACCGCCGGCGCCGTGCTCTCCTTCGGGCTGGCCGGCGCGCCGTCCCTGCTGCTCGGGGACATCGCCCACCGTCTCGTCCCGGCCACCGACCGGGACGCCGCCGAGCTCATCCGCTCCGTGCGCACCGCGCCCCTGCTCTTCGGCTGGCGCGGCTCCGCCCCCGTGGACACCGCGGCCCTGGAAGAGCTGCTGCTACGGGTCTCGCGCCTTGTCGACGACCATCCGGAGGTCGTGGGCGCCGATCTGGAGCCGGTGATCGTCGCCCAGCGCGGGGTGCGCGTCCTCGGCGCGACCATCCGGCTGGCCCCGCCTCCGGCCCGCTCGGACCTGGGGCCGCGGAGTCTGCCCCTGTACTGAGCCCTGGCCGGGGATCGGCGGCAGCCGGACCCCGTACGCCCCGTAGGATGGGCGTATGGCGAAGACCGGTACGACGACCCAGGGGCTGCGCGCGGCCATCGAGCGCAGCGGCTACTACCCGGCCCTCGTGGCCGAGGCGGTGGAGGCCGCCGTGGGCGGTGAGCCGGTCGTGTCGTACCTGGTCCACCAGGAGACGACGTTCGACTCGAACGAGGTGCGCCGCCATGTCACGGTGCTCGTCCTCACCGGTACCCGATTCATCGTCAGCCACACCGACGAGCAGGCCGCCGACGGCACCTCCCCGTCGCCCTACGCCACCACCTCCACCGAGTCCGTGAAGCTCGACCGGATCTCCTCGGTGGTGCTCAGCCGCGTCGTCGCCAACCCCGAGGCCTACACCCCGGGCACCCTGCCCCGCGAGGTCGTCCTGACCATCGGCTGGGGCGCGGTCTCCCGCATCGACCTCGAGCCCGCCGCCTGCGGCGACCCGAACTGCGACGCCGACCACGGCTACACCGGCTCCTCCACCGCCGACGACCTCAGCCTGCGGGTCAGCGAGGCGGGCGACGGCCCGGACACCGTCCGCCAGACCCTGGCTTTCGCCCAGGCGCTCTCCGAGGCCACCGCGGCGACCGCCCGCTGATGTCCCACTTCGCCACGGCGGGCCAGGCCTGGCCCGCCGTGGCGAAGTG